>NZ_CP060039.1:318870-637740 GCF_014211915.1 Burkholderia cenocepacia
GCCTGTCCGAAGCCACGCGTGCGCGCATCGTCGGGATCGCCCAGCAGCTCGGCTACGATCCCGCCCAGTTGCGGCCGCGCATCCGCCGGCTCACCTTCCTGCTGCACCGCCAGCACAACCGCTTTCCCGCGAGCCCGTTCTTTTCGCACGTGCTGCACGGCGTGGAGGACGCGTGCCGCGAACGCGGCATCGTGCCGACGCTGCTCACGGTCGGCCCGAACGACGACGTGCTGCGCCAGATGCGCCCGCACGCGCCCGACGCGATCGCGGTCGCCGGCTTCATCGAGCCCGAGACGATCGAGGCGCTCGCCGCCACCGGCCGGCCGCTCGTGCTGATCGACCTGTGGGCGCCCGGGCTGCGCTCGGTCAACATCGACAACGCGACGGGCGCGGCGCTCGCGATGCGCCACCTGCTCGCCACCGGCCGCTCGCGGATCGCCTTCATCGGCGGCTCGGCCGCGCACTACAGCATCGCGCAGCGCGCGATCGGCTACCGGCGCGCGTTCTTCGAAGCCGGGCGGCTGTTCGATCCCGCGTACGAAGTGACGATCGATGCGGGGCTCGACCCGGACACGGGCGCCGCGCGTGCGATGGAGCAACTGCTCGACGCGCCCGGCCCGCGGCCCGAAGCCGTGTTCGCATACAACGACGCGGCCGCGCTGGCCGCGCAGCGCGTGTGCATCGCGCGCGGCCTGCGGATTCCGGACGACATCGCGATCGTCGGCTTCGACGACATCCCGGCCGCCGCGCACGCGAACCCGCCGCTCACGACGCTCGCCGTCGACAAGGAAGCGCTCGGCCGCCGCGGCGTCGAGCTGCTGCTCGCCGACGCGCCCGAGCGCACCGAGATTTCCCTGCCCGTCGAGCTGATCGTGCGGGCCAGCAGCCAGCCCGCCGGCTCCCCGGCACTCGATACCGTAACGGCCACCGAATCATGAACATGCCCCCGGTCCAACCCTGCACGGCCGCGCCGGCCGCCCACACGCCCGCCGTACCGTTCGTCGCGAGCTTCCGCGATCCGTCGTTCCTGCTGTCGCACATCGAAGACACGCTGCGCTTCTACGCGACCAACGCATTCGACCCGACCGGCGGCTTCTACCATTACTTCCGCGACGACGGCAGCATCTACAACCGCACGTCGCGCCACCTCGTCAGCACCTGCCGGTTCGTCTTCAACTACGCGATGGCGTACCGCCATTTCGGCGATCCGCGTCACCTGGACTACGCGCGCCACGGGCTGCGCTTCCTGCGCGACGCGCACTGGGACGACGCGCTGCAGGGCTACGACTGGGAACTCGACTGGCGCGACGGCGGCAAGCGCGCGACGCTCGACGGTACGCGCCACTGCTACGGGCTCGCGTTCGTGCTGCTCGCGGCCGCGCACGCGACGATGGCCGGCATCGACGAAGCGCGCCCGCTGATCGCGGCCACCTACGAGCTCGCCGAGCATCGCTTCTGGGATGCGGCCGCGGGCCTGTATGCGGACGACGCGACGCCGAACTGGATCGTGTCGTCGTATCGCGGCCAGAACGCGAACATGCACATGACGGAAGCGCTGCTCGCCGCCTACGAGGCGACCGGCCACCTCACGTACCTCGACCGCGCGGAAAAGCTCGCCTCGCACATCACGCAGCGCCAGGCCGCGCTGTCGGGCGGCCTCGTGTGGGAGCACTACCATGCGGACTGGTCGGTCGACTGGGACTACAACAAGGAAGACAGCTCGAACATCTTCCGGCCGTGGGGCTTCCAGCCCGGGCACCAGACCGAATGGGCGAAGCTGCTGCTGATCCTCGAGCGGCACCGCCCGCTCGACTGGCTCGCGCCGCGCGCGGCCGAGCTGTTCGACGCGGCGCTCACGCACGCGTGGGACGCCGATCACGGCGGCCTCTGCTACGGCTTCGGCCCCGACTTCACGATCTGCGACCACAACAAGTATTTCTGGGTGCAGGCGGAAACCTTCGCGGCGGCCGCGATGCTCGGCGCGCGCACCGGCAGCGAACGCTTCTGGGACTGGTACGACGAGATCTGGCGCTACAGCTGGGCGCATTTCGTCGATCACCGCTACGGTGCGTGGTACCGGATCCTCACCTGCGACAACCGCAAGTACAGCGACGAGAAGAGCCCGGCCGGCAAGACCGACTATCACACGATGGGCGCCTGCTACGACGTGCTCGCGACCCTCGCTCGCATGCAACGCAGCGAGCCGACGCAATGAGCGGCGGCACGTTTCCGGCTTTCGTGTCGGCGGGCGACATCCTGACCGACATGGTGCGCGCGGGCGACGCGCAGTGGACGTCGGTGCCGGGCGGCGCCGGCTGGAACGTCGCGCGCGCGGTCGCCCGGCTCGGCGTGCCGAGCGCGCTCGCCGGCTCGATCGGCGAAGACTGTTTCTCCGACGTGCTGTGGCACACGAGCGAAGCGGCCGGCCTCGACCTGCGCTTCCTGCAGCGCGTCGCGCGGCCGCCGCTGCTCGCGATCGTCCACGAGACGCGCCCGCCCGCGTACTTCTTCATCGGCGAAGCGAGCGCCGATCTCGCGTTCGATCCGGCGCGGCTGCCGGCCGGCTGGACCGAGCACGTGCAATGGGCGCATTTCGGCTGCATCAGCCTCGTGCGCGAACCGCTCGCGGGCACGCTGGCCGCGCTCGCGGCCGACCTGCACGCGCGCAGCGTGAAGATCAGCTTCGATCCGAACGTGCGGAACCTGATGACGGCCGCGTACCGGCCGACGCTGGAGAAGATGGCCGCCCTCGCCGACCTGATCAAGGTGTCCGACGAAGACCTGCGGCACCTGTTCGGCGACGACGGCCCCGACGCGATCGCGGCGGTGCGCGCGCTGAACCCGCGGGCGGCCGTGTTCGTCACGCGCGGCGCGCAAGCCGCCACGCTCTACGCCGACGGCGACGTGCACGAAGCCAGCCCGCCGCGCGTGGAGGTGGCCGACACCGTCGGCGCGGGCGACGCGTCGATCGGCGGCCTGCTGTTCAGCCTGATGGCCGCGCCGCAGCGCGGCTGGCGCGAGCATCTCGCGTTCGCGCTGGCGGCCGGCGCCGCCGCGTGCCGGCACACGGGCGCGCACGCGCCGACGCTCGACGAGGTCGTCGCGCTGCTCGAAGGATGAAGGGGCGTTGAAGGAACGACGCCGGTAGTACGGTGGCCGATCGCCGATCGGTCACCGATAAGCGGCGCTGTACATGTTGCGCCGCAGTGCTACGATGAAGTGTCCTTTTCGCGGGAGAGCACGATGGACACGAACACGTTCACCAAAGGCATCTATACGGCCAAGGCGCATACGCACCGCGCGGACAACGGCGAGTTTCAGGGCTACGTGATCCTCGCGCGGGACGACGGCGACGAGACGGAGAACATGCGCTACGACGTTCACACGACGAGTTCGAGCGAGGAAGAAGCGTTCGAGGAGGCGAAGGCGCTTGCGCACCGGATCCTCGGCGAAATCGAGCTGTAACGCGCGAACTGTCATGCGCGCGCCGCGGCCCGGCCGCGCCGTCTTCGGCTCAGAGCAGCCGCGCCACCATCGAGACCAGCATCGTCAGCACCAGCGTCGACATGAACGGGAACGGGTAGCGCCGCCCGCCCAGCGTCAGCGTGACGTCGCCCGGCATCCGCCCGATGCCGAGCTTGCCGAGCCACGGCCAGCAGCGCGTCAGGATCATCACCGCGATGAACGTCGTCAATAGCCAGCGGAGCATGTGCGTTCCATATGGATACAGGCCCTGGCCCGTCACAGCGCGTGCGAGCGGTCGCCGCGCGCGAACGCATCGAGCGTGCCGTCGATCCCGCGCGAAAACGCGATCACCTTGAACAATTCGCCCATCTCGGCTTCCGAGATCAGCTTCTGCACCGCGTTCGCGGCCGGCAGGAACGCGCGGACGTCGGACGGATCGATCGCGGCCAGCGCGTCGGTGATGCCCGCGTTCAACAGGAAGCGCGCCTGCGACGTGTAGCCGAGCAAGTCGACGCCGGTGGCGATCGCCGCCTCGTAGATGCCGGTGAATTCGACGTGCGCGGTGAGGTCCTGCAGGCCCGGGTAGACGAACGGATCGTCGTGCGCGTGGTGACGGTAGTGGCACATCAGCGTGCCGCGGTCGCGCTGCGGATGGTAGTACTCGTGCGCGGGAAACCCGTAGTCGATGAGCAGCACCGCGCCGCGGCCGAGCATCGTGCAGACGGTGCGCGTGAACGCGAGCGCGGCCTCGTGCGTTTCGGTCACGTAGCCGTCGCCGACGTCCAGCGCCGCGAGCACCGCCGGCAGGCCGGCCGCGCCGACCGGTCGGTCGTCGAACACGAACGCGTGCCGCGCGTCGAGCGCGACGCCGCGCTCGCGCCATGCGCCATCCGCCTTCGCGAAGAGGCGCACCGGCATCGCATCGAGCACTTCGTTGCCGACCACGACGCCGTCGAACCGCTCGGGCAGCGCGTCGAGCCAGCGCACCTTCGCGGCCAGCGCCGGCACCGCGGCTTCGATCGTGTCGCGCTGCCGTTCGCGCAACTCGCCGGACAGGTCGACGATCAGGTATTCGTCGAGTTCGGCGCCGAGCGCGTCGAGCGCCGCGAGCAGCCCGGCCGCGAGCTTGCCGGTGCCGGCGCCGAATTCCATCGCGCGGCGCGTGCCGCTCGCAGCGAGCGCCTCGGTCACCGGTTGCGCGAGCGTCTGCGCGAACAGCGGCGACAGCTCGGGCGCGGTGACGAAGTCGCTGCCGTCGTCGGCGCGGCGGCCGAACTTGCGCGCGCCGCCGCTGTAATAGCCAAGGCCCGGCGCATACAGCGCGCGTTCCATGAAGCGGTCGAACGACAGCCAGCCGCCGGCCGCCGCGATCTCGTCGCGCAGTTGCGCGGCGAGGGTTTCGGACTGCGCGAGCGCGTCAGGGCCGGGAGCAGGTAAACTAGCGGGTTCGTGAGCTTTCGGGTTCATCCCGGCATTGTAAATGACCGTTTCAGCCGATACGTCGACCCCACGCGTGGTGCTCGTCACGGGCGCCCTGGGCAGCGCGGCCGACGCCGCGTCGATCGGCCGTGCGCTCGCGACGGGCTTCGCCCGCCGCGGCTGGGACGTCGCGCTGCAGCGCAGCCACGGCGCGCCGCGCGCGGCCGCCGACGCGCTGGTCGCCGAAGTCGCGGCGCTGGGCCGCCGCGCGGCCGTGCTCGACGCCGATCCGGCCCTGGAAGCCGATGCGGCGGCCCTCGTCGCCGCGTGCGGCGAAGCGCTCGGCCGACCCGCGTGCGCGGTGTTCGTCAGCGCCAGCGCCGGCGCCGACGACGCGCACACGGTGGACGGCGCGTCGCTCGCCGCCGCGCTCGCCCGCAACGTGACGGCGCCGCTCACGCTGGCCCGCGCGCTCGCCGATGCGACGCCTGACGCCGCGCGCGACGACGAAACGCTGCGCGCGTGCGCGATCCACGTGCTGGATCAGGCCCTGTTTCACCCGGCACCGGCGCAGCTGTCGCACGCGCTGATGCAGGCCGCGTTGAACCGCGCGACGTCGGCGCTCGCGCTGGCGCTCGCGCCGAAGGTGCGGGTCGCGGCGCTCGTGCGCGGCCACGCGCCGCACGCGGACGACATCGCGGCGGCCGCCTGCTATCTCGCGAGCGCGCCCGGCGTGACGGGCGCGACGCTGACCGTCGACGGCGGCGAGCACCTGGTGCCGCCCGCCGCCGGCCCGAATGAATGAACCGCGCGGGTGCGGCCTGAGCGCCGCCGCCCGCGCCGCTTTGCGTGCGCGCACGCCAATTTGACTGGGACGACCATGTTTTCCGCTCTCCTGCACCCCCGCCTCGCGGATTGCCGCAGGCTCTACCTGCGCGACTACGAGGTGCACATCAACATCGGGGCCTTCGAACACGAGAAGCGCGGCGAGCAACGCGTCGTCATCAACATCGACCTGTTCGTGCCGCTTGCGCTGTCCACCCCGGTCGACGACCGGCTGCATGAAGTCGTCGACTACGACCTGATGAAGCAGAGCGTCGCGCAGAGCCTGGCGCGCGGCCACATCCACCTGCAGGAAACGCTGTGCGATTCGATCGCCGCGCACCTGCTGGCGCACGACACCGTGCGCGCGGTACGTGTCCGTACCGAGAAACCGGACGCCTATCCGGACTGCGACGCCGTCGGCGTCGAAGTCTTTCGCATCAAGGACGAGGAGCGCGCATGAACGCCCCCCACATGAACGACACTGCGGCCGACGCCGCCACGCTGGACGACGCCGCCGCGCCGGCCGGCCGCCCCGCGCTGACGCGCCGCGAGCAGAAGGAAGCGTACGAGAACAACAAGCTGTTCAAGCGGATCGTGCGCCAGGTCGGCCAGGCGATCGGCGACTACAACATGATCGAGCAGGGCGACAAGGTGATGGTGTGCCTGTCGGGCGGCAAGGACAGTTACGCGATGCTCGACGTGCTGCTGCGCCTGCGCGAGCGCGCGCCGATCGACTTCGACATCGTCGCGGTGAACCTCGACCAGAAGCAGCCGGGCTTCCCCGAGCACGTGCTGCCCGAATACCTGAAGCAGGTCGGCGTGCCGTTCCACATCGAGAACCAGGACACCTACAGCATCGTCAAGCGGCTCGTGCCGGAAGGCAAGACGACCTGCTCGCTGTGCTCGCGGCTGCGCCGCGGCATCCTGTACCGCGTGGCCGGCGAGCTCGGCGCGACCAAGATCGCGCTCGGCCATCACCGCGACGACATCGTGCAGACGCTGCTGCTGAACATGTTCTACGGCGGCAAGCTGAAGGGAATGCCGCCGAAGCTGCAGTCGGACGACGGCAAGAACATCGTGATCCGCCCGCTCGCGTACGTGAAGGAAACCGATCTCGAGAAATACGCGGAGCTGCGCGAATTCCCGATCATCCCGTGCAACCTGTGCGGCAGCCAGCCGAACCTGAAGCGAGCGGAAATGAAGGCGCTGATCCGCGAATGGGACAAACGCTTCCCGGGCCGCGTCGACAACATGTTCAACGCGCTCGCGAAGGTCGTGCCGTCGCACCTGATGGACACGACGCTGTACCCGTTCCAGTCGCTGCGCGCGACGGGTGAAGCCGATCCGCAAGGCGACATCGCGTTCGACGAGGAACCGTGCGCATCGGGTGACGACTCGGCGGCGCCGGGCGCCGCCCGACCGATCTCGATCGTCCAGTTCGACGACCTGTAAGCAGGAACGGAACACCCGCCGAAACCGGGGCCGGCGGCCTCGTTCCGGCGTTGTCGCCCCGCCGCGACAGGCCTGGAGCGACAAGGGCCGCATGCTAAAATGGACGGCTTCGAACTCTGACCCACGCGCGCGCCATGAATATCGTGATTTTGGCGGCAGGCACCGGCAAGCGCATGCGTTCCGCGCTGCCGAAAGTGCTTCACCCGCTGGCCGGCAGGCCGCTCCTCTCCCACGTCATCGACACCGCGCGCACGCTGCAGCCGTCCCGGCTCGTCGTCGTCGTCGGCCACGGCGCCGAGCAGGTCCAGGCTGCGGTCGCCGCCCCCGACGTCCAGTTCGCGGTGCAGGCCGAGCAGCTCGGCACCGGCCACGCGGTGCGCCAGGCGCTGCCGCTCCTCGATCCCGCGCAACCGACGCTCGTGCTGTACGGCGACGTGCCGCTCACCCGTGCGTCGACGCTGCAGCGTCTCGTCGATGCCGCGCGCGACGGCCGCTACGGCATCCTCACCGTCACGCTCGACGACCCGACCGGCTACGGCCGCATCGTGCGCGACGCGTCCGGCTTCGTCACACGCATCGTCGAGCAGAAGGATGCGTCGCCGGAAGAGCTGAAGATCGCCGAGATCAACACCGGCATCATCGTCACGCCCACGGCGCAGCTGTCGATGTGGCTCGGCGCGCTGAAGAACGAAAACGCGCAGGGCGAGTACTACCTGACCGACGTCGTCGAACTCGCGATCGAGGCCGGCTTCGAGGTCGTCACGTCGCAGCCCGACGACGAATGGGAAACGCTCGGCGTGAACAGCAAGGCGCAGCTCGCGGAGCTCGAACGCATTCACCAGCGCAACGTCGCCGACGCGCTGCTCGTCGACGGCGTCACGCTCGCCGATCCGGCGCGCGTCGACGTGCGCGGCACGCTGCGCTGCGGCCGCGACGTGTCGATCGACGTGAACTGCGTGTTCGAAGGCAACGTGACGCTCGCCGACAACGTGACGATCGGCGCGAACTGCGTGATCCGCAACGCGTCGGTCGGCGCCGGCACGCGCATCGACGCGTTCACGCACATCGACGGCGCCGAACTCGGCGCGCACACCGTGATCGGCCCGTACGCGCGGCTGCGCCCCGGCGCGCAGCTCGCGGACGAAGCGCACGTCGGCAACTTCGTCGAGGTGAAGAACGCGGTGATCGGCCACGGCTCGAAGGCGAACCACCTCACGTACATCGGCGACGCCGACATCGGCGCGCGCGTGAACATCGGCGCGGGCACGATCACCTGCAACTACGACGGCGCGAACAAGTTCCGCACCGTGATCGAGGACGACGTGTTCGTCGGCTCCGACACGCAGCTCGTCGCGCCCGTGCGCGTCGGCCGCGGCGTGACGATCGCCGCCGGCACGACGATCTGGAAGGACGTGGCCGAGGGCGTCCTCGCGTTGAACGAGAAGACGCAGACCGCGAAGAGCGGCTACGTCCGCCCGGTCAAGAAGAAGAGCTGAACCTTTTGCGGGCGCCCACGCGGTGCCCGCTTCGACTGACAGGATTGACCATTCATGTGCGGCATTGTCGGCGCAGTTGCGCAACGTAATATCGTTCCGGTGCTGATCGAAGGATTGCGGCGCCTCGAATACCGTGGCTACGACTCGTGCGGCGTCGCCGTGCTCGAGCCGGGCGCCCCGAAGCGCGCGCGCAGCGTCGCGCGCGTCGCCGATCTCGACACGCAGGTGCGCGACACGCACCTCGAAGGCACGACGGGCGTCGCGCACACGCGCTGGGCCACCCACGGCGCGCCCGTCACGCACAACGCGCACCCGATCTTCTCGTCGAACGCGCTCGCGCTCGTGCACAACGGCATCATCGAGAACTTCGAGCCGCTGCGTGAATCGCTGCGCGCGAAGGGCTACGAATTCGTGTCGCAGACCGACACCGAAGTGATCGCGCACCTCGTGCACAGCCTGTACCGCGGCAACCTGTTCGACGCGGTGCGCGAAGCCGTGCAGCAGCTGCACGGCGCGTATGCGATCGCCGTGATCCACAAGGACCAGCCGCACACCGTCGTCGGCGCGCGCCAGGGTTCGCCGCTCGTCGTCGGTCACGGCGACGGCGAGAACTTCCTCGCATCCGATGCGCTCGCGCTCGCGGGCAGCACCGACCGCTTCACGTTCCTCGAGGAAGGCGACGTGTGCGAGCTGTCGCTCGACGGCGTGACGATCGTCGATCGCCACGGCGCCACCGCGCAGCGCGAAATCCGCGTGGTCAGCGCATACGGCGGCGCGGTCGAGCTCGGCCCCTATCGCCACTTCATGCAGAAGGAAATCTTCGAGCAGCCGCGCGCGATCGGCGACACGGTGCCGCAGACGGAAGCCTTCGACGCGACGCTGTTCGGCGACGCCGCGCCCGCCGCGTTCACGGACATCGACAGCCTGCTGATCCTCGCGTGCGGCACGAGCTACTACTCGGGCCTCACCGCGAAGTACTGGCTCGAATCGATCGCGAAGATCCCGACCCAGGTCGAGATCGCCAGCGAATACCGCTATCGCGAGTCGGTGCCGAACCCGCGCCAGCTCGTGCTGGTGATCTCGCAGTCGGGCGAGACGGCCGATACGCTGGCCGCGCTCAAGCATGCGCAGTCGCTCGGCCACACGCACACGCTCGCCGTCTGCAACGTCGCGACGAGCGCGATGGTGCGCCTGACCGAAATGCAGTTCCTGACGCACGCGGGCACCGAGATCGGCGTCGCATCGACGAAGGCGTTCACGACCCAGCTCGTCGCGCTGTTCGTGCTGGCCGCGACGCTCGGCAAGCTGCGCGGGCACGTCGATGCCGCGCAGGAAGCGCAGTTCCTGAAGGAGCTGCGCCACCTGCCGGCCGCGCTGAACAGCGTGCTCGCGCTCGAACCGCAGATCATCGCGTGGTCGGAGGAATTCGCGCGCAAGGAAAACGCGCTGTTCCTCGGCCGCGGGCTGCATTACCCGATCGCGCTCGAAGGCGCGTTGAAGCTGAAGGAAATCTCGTACATCCACGCCGAGGCCTATCCGGCCGGCGAACTGAAGCACGGGCCGCTCGCGCTCGTCACGGAAGCGATGCCGGTCGTCACGGTCGCGCCGAACGACACGCTGCTCGAGAAGCTGAAGTCGAACATGCAGGAAGTGCGTGCGCGCGGCGGCGAGTTGTACGTGTTCGCCGATGCCGACACGCAGATCGTCAACGACGACGGCCTGCACGTGATCCGGATGCCGGAGCACTACGGGCAACTGTCGCCGATCCTGCACGTCGTGCCGCTGCAACTGCTCGCGTATCACACCGCGTGTGCGCGCGGCACCGACGTCGACAAGCCGCGCAACCTCGCGAAATCGGTGACGGTGGAGTAATACGCGGCGACGGGAGGGCCCCTCGCCAGGCTCTCCCGACCGCTTGCGGGTGTGAGGCAGGCCGTTTGGCCAAGTCGAAATATGTACCACGTAGTGGTATATAATCCTGTGCTAACTCGACCGGCTCGACATGTCTGCTTCCGTACGACGCGTCTTCAAGACGAAGTGGTTTCACAAGGCAGCCGGGAAAGCGGGAATCGCCGATGGCGAACTCTGCCGCGCGGTGCGGGAACTGGCCCGCGGCCAGGGCGTCGATCTCGGCGGCAACGTGTGGAAAAAGCGCCTCGACGGCAATCGGCAGCGCGGGATCGTGCTGGCCAAGGTCGGGCACACGTGGGTGTTCGTGTTCCTGTTCGCGAAATGCGACCGCGACAACATCGACGCATGCGAACTGCGCGTGTTCAGAAAGCTCGCCGCGGACGTGGGTCGACACACCGACAGCGACATCGCGACGCTGGTCGCACTGAAAGAGCTTGTGGAGATTTGCAATGGCTAAGAGTCGATTCAAGAGCGATGCGACGGAGGCGATCCACAGCGCCGCGTCCGGCCTGTATCGTGCGCAACTGATCGACAAGAAGACGATGCGGGAATACGACGATCTCTGCATCGAAGCCGCGCCGCAGTTCGATCCGGAAGCGATCGCCCGCATCCGCAAGTCGGTCAACGTCAGCCAGAGCGTGTTCGCACTCTACCTGAACACGACGACGTCGACGATCCGCCAATGGGAACAGGGCGACAAGCGGCCGAGCGGCATCGCCGCGCGCATGCTCCAGATCGTCGAGAAACACGGGCTCGAGGTGTTCTCCTGAGCCGGCTTCCCCGAATGCCCCTGCACGGCCCCGACCGGACGCGCCGCAACGAATATGACGGAGAGACAATGGTAAGACTGTTTGGATGCGGATTGCTGGCGCTGACGTTCGCGTCGACGGGCTGGGCCGCCGAGCACTATGTCGAGGTCTGGAACCCGCCCGAGGCGCGGCAGCCGGCAGCCCGTACGCCGGATGCCCGTATGCCGACCGCACGCCCCGCCGACGCGCGCACCGGCAAGAGCGCGGAGAAGCACGCGAGCGCCACGCCGAAAGCCGCCGCGAAACAACCGCCCAAGCGCCGCGTCGCGCAGGCCGTGAAAGCGGGCTCGCACCGCCCGGCCGCCACCGCGACCGAAACCCGTGCCGCCCCGCGCCCCGTCGCGCAACCCGCGCCCGGGCGTCTCACGGTGATGCAGCCGGCCGCACCGGACGCGACGCACGCGCTCACCTTCTCCGACATCCCGCGTCAATACACGCCGGACGGCAACGTGCTGCAGGTCGGCACGCACGGCCGCTCCGCGGAGGTGACTCGATAATGGAAGCGCAGACCTACCACGGCTACCAGATCTGGGGCCACGCGATCCTGCAGCAGGACGAGATCATGCAGCCCGAGCGCTTCGCGGCGAGCGGCACGATCACGCAGAACAACCGGCTCGTCGAGGCGTCGGGCGTGCTCGGCGTGTTCGACACCGAAGACGACGCGCGCGATGCCGGGCTCGAATGGGCGCGCGCGTGGATCGACAACCACAGCTGACCGAGCGCAGGCGCGTCACGCACCGCAAATGAAAGAAGGGGCGTCCATGACGCCCCTTCTTTCATTCGAACCCGGAAACCCGGCAACACTCACGCAGCGGCGTGCGGCGGCCTCACCGTCTGCTGCGGCCGGCCGACGAGCCGTGTCAGCACGACGATCGCGACCAGCGTCACGACGTACGCGGCGATCTGGATGCCCGCCGGCCGCGCGGTATAGCCGATCAGCGTATGCAGCGCCTTGCCGACGATGCTCGATTCCTTGAGCAGCCACGACGTGTCCCAGACCGCATCGCCCCACGACGGCACGAGGCCGGCCGCCAGCAGGAAGCCGACGCACTGGCTCGCCATGCCCGCGGCGAGCAGCACGATCAGCCCGTTGGTGACGGAGAACAGGCGCTTCAACGGAATCTGCAGCAGGCCCGCGTACATCGCGTAGCCGAGCCCCGCACCGCCGAGCACGCCGAGCAGCCCGCCGACGATCATCTGCGGCGTCTGGCCCGGATCGCCCGCCGCGATCCCGTACAGGAACAGCACGGCCTCGGAGCCCTCGCGCAATACCGCGACGCCGACCACGATCGCGAGCCCGGTCAGCGGCCGGCTGCCGGCGGCGACCGCCCGGCCGACCTCGCCCATGTGCAGTGCCATTTCGCGGCCGTGCCGGCTCATCCAGATGCAATGCCACGCGAGCATCAGCGTCGCGACGAACATCACGCCCGCGTTGAAGACTTCCTGGCCCATGCCCGAAGCCCATTGCGAGATCACGTCGGCGAACGCCGCGATCAGGCCGGCGCCGACCACGCCGCCGACCAGCCCGCCGCCCACCCACCAGCCGCGCCGCGGCACGCCCTTCGTGGCGGCCATCACGATCGAGACCACCAGCGCGGCCTCGAGCACTTCACGAAAGACGATCAGGGCGGTAGACAGCATGTCGGTATCGCTTACTTGACGGTCAGGTGCGTCTTCGACTGCGCTTCGTGATACTCGTCGTGGAACTCGTAGGTCCCGGCCTTCAGCGGCCCGACCAGGATCTCGACCGACTTGCCGGCCGGCACGACCTTCTCGGCCTTGAAGTCGTCGCTTTCGAATTCCGCGGGCGTCGCGTCGAGGTTCTTCACGACGAATTTCACCTTCTTGCCGGCGGGAATCGTCACGCCATCGGGCGAAAACTTGTGGTCCTTCAACGTCAGGTTGACGACGTCGTCGGCAGCGAAGGCGGACGTTGCCGAGGCGCCCAGCAGGGCCAGTGCGAAACCGAGAGCGAAACGGGTCATGTGCGTAATGGTTTGAAATGGTTTGAAATATCGAAGGGAATCGATACTAAGATCGATTCGCATTTTCACCTCGGAGTACCCTTACTCGGCCCAGGGAGATCGTGGGCACTCGATCCCGCACGCCCGTTGCCGCGCAAGGCTCCGCCGGATTTCGCCGATAATGGGCGGTCGTCAATCGGGAAAAATTCGGACTGACGCGCGCACGCGAATGACGATTCGTCAGACCTCAGCATTACAAATGGCTGATGCGATGCACGTCGCCGCATGCGGCGCTTGACCTTCCCACCATGGCAAGCTTCATGCTGAACCCACTCGTCAACCATCAACCCGGGAGAACACGATGGAATTCGAAGTCCAGGACATGACCTGCGGCGGCTGCGCCAACGCCATCACGCGCGCGGTGACGGCCGCGGACCCCGCCGCGAAGCTCGACATCGACGTCGCGGCGAAGATCGTCAAGGTCGACTCGGCGCAAGGCGCCGAGCGCGTGCAGTCGATCATCGAGGCCGCCGGCTTCCATCCCGCGCTGCGCACCGCGTAACGCGCGCCGAAGGCCGCGGGCGCAGCGCCGCCCGCACGGCGACGCGCCCGCCCCCGCCCCGGTAGCGCGTCAGCGCAGCCGGATCAGCGTCGACTTCAGTTCGGTGTACTTCTCGAGCGCATGCAGCGACTTGTCGCGGCCGTTGCCCGACTGCTTGTAGCCGCCGAACGGGAAGTTCATGTCGCCGCCCTCGTCATAGCAGTTCACCCACACGGTGCCCGCACGCAGCCGGCGCGACACGTCGTGCGCGGTCGTCAGGTTCGACGTCCACACGGCCGCGGCCAGCCCGTATTCGGTGTCGTTCGCGATCCGCACGGCCTCGTCGACGTCGTCGAACACGATCACCGACAGCACGGGTCCGAAGATTTCCTCGCGCGCGATCTTCGCATCGGGCTTCACCTCGAACACCGTCGGCTCCACGTAGAAGCCGCCCGTTTCCGCGTTCACGCGCGCACCGCCCGTGACGAGCCGGCCTTCGTCGCGCCCCGCTTCGATGTAACCCAGCACGCGCTCGAGCTGGATGCCGTCGACGATCGCGCCCATCGATACCGACGGATCGAGCGGATTGCCCGGCACGTACGCGCGGGCGGCCGCGACGAGCCTCTCGATGAACGCGTCCTTGATGTCGCGATGCACGAGCAGCCGCGAGCCGGCCGTGCACATCTCGCCCATGTTGTAGAAGATCGCGCCGGCCGCCGTCTGCGCCGCGCGGTCGAGATCGGGGCAATCGGGCAGCACGATGTTCGGCGACTTGCCGCCGAGCTCGAGCCACGCGCGCTTCAGGTTCGACTGCGCCGCATACTGCATGATCAGCTTGCCGACCGCCGTCGAGCCCGTGAACGCGATGCAGTCGACGTCGCGATGCAGCGCGAGCAGCTTGCCCGGTTCGCCCGCGCCCGGCACGACGTTGAATACGCCGGCCGGGATGCCGGCTTCGAACGCGAGCTGCGCGACGCGGATCGCGGTCAGCGGCGATTTCTCCGACGGCTTCAGCACGACGCTGTTGCCCGCCGCGAGCGCGGGGCCGAATTTCCATGCGGCCATCAGGATCGGGAAGTTCCACGGCACGACGGCGGCCACCACGCCGACCGGCTCGCGCGTGACGAGACCGACGAGATGGTGATCGGCCGGCGCGACCTCGCCGCCGACCTTGTCGATCGCTTCCGCAAACCATTCGACGCAGTACGCGGCACCCGGCACGTCGACCGTCGTCGTGTCGCCGATCGGTTTGCCCGCGTCGAGCGTCTCGAGCAGCGACAGTTCGTCGAGATGCGCGCGCATCAGCGCGGCCCAGCGCAGCAGCACGGCCTTTCGCTCGCGCGGATTCAAGCCGGCCCACACACCCGAATCGAATGCGCGGCGGGCCGCCGCGACGGCCGCGTTCACGTCCGCTTCGCCGCAGTCGGCGACCTTCGCCAGCACGCGGCCGTCGATCGGGCTCACGCAGTCGAACGTCCTGCCGCCGTGCGCGTCGCGCGACGCGCCGTCGATGAATGCGCGCCCTTCGATCTCGAGCGACGCCGCCTTGTGTTGCCAGTCAGCCAAAGTCAACTTGTTCATCAGGATGCCTCAATGTTGTGGCATTCGCGATGCGGCACGCCGTGCGCGTGGCACGCTGCCGGCCTGCAGCGAATGCGGTGACGCGCGGTCAGAAGGTCGCCGGCGAATTGGCCGAGACGACCTCGCAGATCAGTTCCGCGCTGGGATTGCGAAAACGATGCGGCAAACGGCTCTCGAAGTAGTAGCCGTCTCCGGGGTCGAGCAGCCACGTCGCACTATCGACGGTCAGCTCGAGCCGGCCCGACACGACGACGCCGCCCTCGTGCCCCGCGTGCACCAGCATCTCGGGCCCCGTGTCGGCCAGCGGCTGGTAGATCTCGCGCAGGATGCACATGTTGCGATCCTTCACGTTCGCACCGACCAGATGAAACGCGAGCGACTCGTTGCCGAGGTTCGGCATCTCGTCGCGACGCGACACGACCGCGCGCGATTCGACGAGCTCGAACGTGAAGAATTCCGCGAGACTCATCGGGATGCATTCGAGCAGCTTCTTCAGCGAGCCGACCGACGGGCTCACGCGGCCCTGTTCGATCAGCGAGATCGTGCCGTTGGTGACGCCGGCGCGCTTCGCGAGTTCGCGCTGCGACAGGCCATGCTTGTTGCGCACGAAACGCAGGCGCTCGGCGACTTCGGTGGACATCGATTCGGTTTCGGACACGATAAGTGCGATGACAAGTGAAACGACGCGGTGGACTGCCGTTGAATATTCTAATCACTTTATGCCGCACATCAGCGGGGAAAACCCTGAAAGGCGTTCGAAATAATGGACGCCGTGTCGATTATTCCTTTTATGAATCTTTTGTTTTCGCGCTCGGGAAAGCCCTGATGCAGGACCTTAAAAAAACATTTGACGCCGTTATTGGCTCGTATATGCTGGCTCTCAGGTCAGCGTCATCAGGCTTTCACAGGCATCGAAAAGCGTTATCGCAACGCAACAATTCGATGCCCGCGAATGTAAATGATGCGGGGCCGGCACCTTGATTATTTTAAACGCCCAGCGCGTCGAAACGATCGGGTGTTCAATACTTTCAACAAACCAGTCGAGTGTAATCGTGAGAGTCCGTGGCCCTCTGGTGAGGTGGGATCGAGGCGATGTGCGAAGTTTGCGCAGCGCCGTTCCCGCTTCCGACGGCAGTTGCGGCTGGCATAGTCCTCGCCTGCTTCACCTGTCGATCTACACCATCCTGTCCCGTCGTTCCGTTCGGCGCCACAACGCCGTTTCCGCACGCGCATTCGTCGCCGTCGATACCGACGAAGTGGCGTCGCTGCTGCCGTAGCGCCTCTCCTTTCTTCACGTCGTTCGTTTTTTCTGTCGATTCGCCAACCGCATCGTCCATGCGGTGACGGCACGCGTTCGCGCATGCGTTGCCGCGTCGCGTATCGCAATGAAACGAACGACGGCCTGACCGTCGCGCGCAGCGCGGATCGCCACGCCATCCCGTTGCGCCCATTCACCAGCGGCCGTGCGCCTTGCGCCCGGCTGCGGGGTCGTGTCGCGCCCGCGTTTTGCCGCATCCGGCTCGGTGCACGTCACGTCCCTACGGATTACTGAAGACGTCATGGAAAGGAAACCTCTCGTCGGCATCACCGCCGACCTCACCCAGATCGGCGCGCACGCGTCGCATACGGTCGGCGACAAGTACGTCGCCGCGATCGTCGACGGCGCGCAGGCGCTCGCGATGGTGCTGCCGGCCCTCGGCGAGCGCCAGTCGAGCGCTGACGTGCTCGACGCGGTCGACGGGCTGCTGTTTACCGGCAGCTACTCGAACGTCGAGCCGCATCTCTATGGCGGCGAACCGAGCGCACCGGGCACGAAGCACGACCCGGCGCGCGACGCGACGACGCTGCCGCTGCTGCGCGCGGCCATCGTCGCCGGCGTGCCCGTGCTCGCCGTGTGCCGCGGCTTCCAGGAGTTGAACGTCGTCTGCGGCGGCACGCTGCACCAGCGCGTGCATGAAGTGTCCGGCTTCGCCGATCACCGCGAGGACGACGACGCGCCGATGGACACGCAATACGGCCCCGCGCACGTCGTGCGCCTGACGCCCGGCGGCAAGCTGCATGCGCTCGCCGGCGGCCGCGACGAAGTGCACGTGAACTCGCTGCACAAGCAGGGCATCGCGCAGCTCGGCTCAGGCCTCGCCGTCGAGGCCGTCGCGCCGGATGGCCTGATCGAGGCCGTGAGCGTCGTCGACGCACCGGCTTTCGCGTTGGCCGTGCAGTGGCATCCGGAATGGCGGCATGCGCAGGACCCGCTGTCGAGCGCGATCTTCCGCGCGTTCGGCGATGCCTGCCGCGCCCGCCGCGCCGCCCGCACGCGCGCCATGGCCGCCGTCGCGCTCGCCTGAGCGCGCCCACCAGACAACGAGAACAGACATGCAAGACATCGAAGGCTTTCTGAAGCAGCACCGGATCACCGAGATCGAAGCGATCATTCCCGACATGGCCGGCATCGCGCGCGGCAAGATCACGCCGCGCAACAAGTTCACGTCCGGCGAATCGATGCGCCTGCCGCAGGCCGTGATGGTGCAGACCGTCACCGGCGACTATCCGGAAGACGGCTCGCTCACCGGCGTGACCGACCCCGACATGGTGTGCGTGCCCGACACGTCGACGATCCGCCTGATCCCGTGGGCCGTGGACCCGACCGCGCAGGTGATCCACGATTGCGTGCATTTCGACGGCTCGCCGGTCGAGATCTCGCCGCGCTACGTGCTGCGCCGCGTGCTCGACCTGTACAAGGCGAAGGGCTGGAAACCGGTCGTGGCGCCGGAGCTCGAGTTCTACCTGGTCGACATGAACAAGGACCCCGACCTGCCGCTGCGCCCGCCGGTCGGCCGCACGGGCCGCCCCGAAACGGGCCGCCAGTCGTATTCGATCGAGGCCGTCAACGAATTCGATCCGCTGTTCGAGGACATCTACGAGTACTGCGAAGCGCAGAACCTCGACATCGACACGCTGATCCACGAAGTCGGCGCCGCGCAGATGGAGATCAACTTCATGCACGGCGACGCGCTGTCGCTGGCCGACCAGGTGTTCCTGTTCAAGCGCACGGTGCGCGAGGCCGCGCTGCGTCACAACATGTACGCGACGTTCATGGCCAAGCCGATGGAAGATGAACCGGGCTCGGCGATGCACGTGCACCAGAGCATCGTCGACGAGGAAACGGGCCAGAACCTGTTCACGTCGCCGGAGACCGGCGGCGCGACCTCGATGTTCTACAACTACCTCGCGGGGCTGCAGAAGTACACGCCGGCGCTGATGCCGATCTTCGCGCCGTACATCAATTCGTACCGCCGCCTGTCGCGCTTCATGGCCGCGCCGATCAACGTGCAGTGGGGCTACGACAACCGCACGGTGGGGTTCCGCATTCCGCATTCGGGCCCAGCCGCGCGCCGTATCGAAAACCGCATCCCGGGTGTCGACTGCAACCCGTACCTCGCGCTCGCGGCGACGCTCGCGGCCGGCTATCTCGGCATGACGCAGCGCCTGGAGCCGACCGAGCCGCTGGTGAGCGACGGCTACAGCCTGCCGTACCAGCTGCCGCGCAACCTCGAGGAAGGGCTGACGCTGATGGCCGCGTGCGAGCCGCTCGGCGAGATCCTCGGGCCCAAGTTCCTCAAGGCGTATTTCGCGCTGAAGGAAACCGAATACGAAGCGTTCTTCCGCGTGATCAGCTCGTGGGAACGCCGCCATCTGCTGCTGCACGTGTAAGCGTGCCAACCGCATACGGAATCACGGAGGAAACATGACTTACCGCAACGAATCTGCCTGGGTCCAGCCGGCCGCGCCGAGCGCCGCGGCGGCCGCGCCGCGCGCGACGCAGGCGCGCACGACCGCCGAATACCGCGCGCTCGACGCCGCGCACCACATTCACCCGTTCTCCGACATGGGCGCGCTCAACCGCGCCGGCAGCCGCGTGATCGTGAAGGCCGACGGCGTCTACCTGTGGGACTCGGACGGCAACAAGGTGATCGACGGGATGGCTGGCCTGTGGTGCGTGAACGTCGGCTACGGCCGCAAGGAGCTCGCCGACGCCGCGTATCGCCAGATCCAGGAGCTGCCGTTCTACAACACGTTCTTCAAGACCACGCATCCGCCGGTGATCGAGCTTTCCGCGATGCTCGCGGAAGTGACGCCCGCCGGCTTCAACCACTTCTTCTATTGCAACAGCGGCTCGGAAGGCAACGACACCGTGCTGCGACTCGTGCATCAATACTGGCGCGTGCAGGGCAAGCCGCAGAAGAAGTACGTGATCTCGCGCAAGAACGGTTACCACGGCTCGACGATCGCGGGCGGCACGCTCGGCGGGATGGGCTACATGCACGAGCAGATGCCGTCGAAGGTCGAGCACATCGTGCACATCGACCAGCCGTATTTCTTCGGCGAAGCGGCAGCCGGCGAGACGCCCGAAGCATTCGGCCTCGCCCGCGCGCAGCAGCTCGAAGCGAAGATTCTCGAACTCGGCGCGGAGAACGTCGCGGCGTTCATCGGCGAACCGTTCCAGGGCGCGGGCGGCGTGATCTTCCCGCCGTCGACGTACTGGCCGGAAATCCAGCGGATCTGCCGCAAGTACGACATCCTGCTGGTCGCCGACGAAGTGATCGGCGGCTTCGGGCGCACCGGCGAATGGTTCGCGCACCAGCACTTCGGCTTCGAGCCGGACCTGATCACGATGGCGAAGGGCCTCACGTCGGGCTACGTGCCGATGGGCGCCGTGGGCATTCACGAGCGCATCGCGCGCCCGATCATCGACAACGGCGAATTCAATCACGGCCTCACGTACTCGGGTCACCCGGTGGCGGCGGCCGTCGCGGTCGCGAACCTGAAGCTGCTGCGCGACGAGGGGATCGTCGAGCGGGTGAAGACCGACACCGGCCCGTACTTCCAGGCGCTGATGCGCGAAACCTTCGCGCGTCATCCGATCGTCGGCGAAGTGCACGGCCACGGGATGGTCGCGAGCCTGCAACTCGCCGAAGCGCCGGCCGAACGCCGCCGCTTCGCGAACGGCGGCGACGTCGGCACGATCTGCCGCGACTTCTGCTTCAACGGCAACCTGATCATGCGCGCGACCGGCGACCGGATGCTGCTGTCGCCGCCGCTCGTGATCTCGCGCCAGGAAATCGATGAACTCGTGTCGAAGGCGAAGAAGGCCGTCGATGCCACCGCCCGGCAACTGGGCGTTTCGTAACGGTTTTGCCTACAGGCGTGCGGCGGGCGCCGCACGCCGCCATCACTCAAGGGAATTCCACCATGCGTGCCTGCATTCTTCGCCAAGCCTGTTCCGTCGCCGCCCTCGCCGTCGCGGCCGCGCTCACGTCGGTCGCCAGCCCGTCGGCGCATGCCGACGAGCTGAACGTCTACAACTGGTCCGACTACATCGCGCCGGACACGATCCCGAACTTCCAGAAGCAGACGGGTATTCACGTCAAGTACGACAACTACGACAGCGACGACACGCTCCAGGCGAAGCTGCTCGCCGGCAGTTCGGGCTACGACATCGTCGTGCCGACCTCGAACTACATGGCCAAGCAGATCCAGGCCGGCGTGTACCAGAAGCTCGACAAGTCGAAGATTCCGAACCTCGCGAACCTCGACCCGCTGCTGATGAAGATGATCTCGGACGCCGACCCGGGCAACCAGTACGGCGTGCCCTGGGCCTACGGCACCGACGGCATCGGCTACAACGCACAGGCGGTGAAGAAGGCACTCGGCGACAAGGCGCCGGTCGACAGCTGGGCGCTGGTGTTCGACCCTGCCAACATGGAGAAGCTGAAGAGCTGCGGCGTGTCGTTCCTCGACCAGGCCGTCGACGTGTTCGCCGCCACGCTGCAATACATGGGCAAGGACCCGAACAGCAAGAACCCCGGCGACTACCAGGCCGCATTCGAAGTCCTGAAGAAAGTCCGCCCGTACATTACCCAGTTCAACTCGTCCGGCTACATCAACGACCTCGCGAACAACGACGTGTGCGTCGTGCTCGGCTGGTCGGGCGACGTCGGCATCGCGCACCGTCGCTCGGCGGAAGCGAAGCGTTCGTACGACATCAAGTTCTCGAATCCGAAGGAAGGCGGCCTGCTGTGGTTCGACGTGATGGTGATCCCGAAGGATGCGCCGCATCCCGAGAGCGCGCTGAAGTGGATCAACTACATTTCCGATCCGAAGGTCAACGCGGCGATCACCAACACGGTGTTCTACCCGACCGCGAACAAGGCCGCGCACCCGTTCGTCACGCCGGCCGTCGCGCAGGACCCGACCGTCTATCCGCCCGAAGACGTGCTGAAGAAGATGGTGCTGATGAAGCCGATGCCGGCCGACATCCTGCGCCTCGAGAACCGTCTGTGGGCCCAGTTGAAGACGGGCCACTGATCGCCATGCATCACGGCGGCGCAGGCATCGCGGTACGCCTGCCCGCCTGAAATTCGCGGACCTGCGTCCGCTCGCGCGCACCGCGCGCCCTGTTCCATCCGGCACGAGCCGTTGCTCGCGAGTCGCGTTGCGCGCCTCGCGCGGGGACGCTCACGCCTGCAATCCGTGAAGAACGAATGGTGACTCCCATGCAATCGATACCCTCTTCCGCTGCTGCACGCCAGACCCAACCGGCCGCCGCGCCGCGTACGCAAAACGACGCATTCGTGCGCATCGAAAACGTCGTGAAGAAATTCGGCGACAGCACGGCCGTCGACAACGTGAACCTGACGATCGCGAAGAACGAGCTGTTCGCGCTGCTCGGCAGCTCGGGCTGCGGCAAGTCCACGCTGCTGCGCATGCTCGCCGGGCTGGAAACGGCCACCTCCGGCAAGATCTTCGTCGACGGCGAGGACCTCGCGTCGCTGCCGCCGTACCGCCGCCCGGTCAACATGATGTTCCAGTCGTACGCGCTGTTCCCGCACATGACGGTCGAATCGAACGTCGCGTTCGGCCTGAAGCAGGAAGGCACGCCGAAAAACGAGATCAAGGAACGCGTGGCCGACGCGCTCGCGCTCGTGCAGATGAGCAAGTATGCGAAGCGCAAGCCGCACCAGCTCTCCGGCGGCCAGCAGCAGCGCGTCGCGCTGGCCCGCTCGCTGGTGAAGCGCCCGAAGCTGCTGCTGCTCGACGAGCCGATGTCCGCGCTCGACAAGAAGATCCGCCAGAAGACCCAGCTCGAACTCGTGAACATCATCGAGAAGGTCGACGTGACCTGCGTGATGGTCACCCACGACCAGGAAGAGGCGATGACGATGGCGAGTCGCCTCGCGGTGATGAGCGAGGGCAAGATCGTACAGATCGGCTCGCCCGGCGAAGTCTACGAATATCCGAACAGCCGCTTCTCCGCCGAATTCATCGGCTCGACCAACCTGTTCGAGGGGCGCGTGGTCGAGGACGAGCCCGATCACATCTTCGTCGAAAGCGACGACCTCGAAACGCGCATGTACGTGAGCCACGGCGTGACCGGCCCGCTCGGGATGCCGGTCGGCATCTCGGTGCGCCCGGAGCGTATCCACGTATCGCGCGAGAAGCCGGGCTCGAAGCACAACTGGGCGCGCGGCGTCGTCACCGACATCGCGTACATGGGCAGCTATTCGCTGTACCACGTGCGTCTGCCGAGCGGCAAGACGGTGGTGTCGAACCTGTCGAGCTCGCACCTGATGAACGACGGCGCACCGGCGTGGAACGACGACGTGTTCGTGTCGTGGTCGCCGGCCAGCGGCGTCGTGCTGACGCAGTGAGGACGCCACGATGAGAACCTCCGCTTCCACCCCTTCCGCGCCGGTGTCGACCGGCGCCGCGCGCACCGGCGCGGGTCATGCCCGCCGCGGCCACTTCGCCGCACTGTCGCGCTTCCTGCCGTCGGGCCGCAGCGTCGCGATCGGCGTGCCGTTCCTGTGGCTGGCCGTGTTCTTCGCGCTGCCGTTCGTGCTGGTGCTGAAGATCAGCTTCGCCGACCAGGTGATGGGCATCCCGCCGTACACGTCGCTCGTCGAGATCAAGGACGGCGTCGTGCACTTCGCGCTGCAGATGTCGCACTACGCGTTCCTGCTGCAGGACGACCTGTACATCGCCACCTATCTCAGCTCGCTGAAGATGGCCGCCGTGTCGACGGTGCTGTGTTTGCTGATCGGTTATCCGATGGCGTACTACATCGCGCGCTCGGAGCCGAACCGCCGCAACGTGCTGATGATGGCCGTGATGCTGCCGTTCTGGACGTCGTTCCTGATCCGCGTGTACGCATGGATCGGCATCCTGAAGGACGACGGCCTGCTGAACCACACGCTGATCGCGCTCGGCATCATCCACACGCCGCTGCGGCTCTATCACAGCGATGCGGGCGTCTATATCGGCATGGTCTATTCGTACCTGCCGTTCATGGTGATGCCGCTCTATGCGCACCTCGTGAAGATGGACCTGACGCTGCTCGAAGCCGCGTACGACCTCGGCGCGAAACCGTGGGTCGCGTTCACGCGCATCACGCTGCCGCTGTCGAAGAACGGGATCATCGCCGGCAGCCTGCTGGTGTTCATCCCGGCGGTGGGCGAGTACGTGATCCCGGAGCTGCTCGGCGGCGCCGACACGCTGATGATCGGCCGCGTGATGTGGGATGAATTCTTCAACAACATGGACTGGCCGATGGCGTCCGCGGTGACGGTCGCGATGGTGCTGCTGTTGCTGGTGCCGATGGCGCTGTTCCAGTACTACCAGGTCAAGGAACTGGGAGACGCGAAATGATCAAGCCGAGCAAACCGCTGTCGACGGGCGTTCTCGCCTTCGGCTTCCTGTTCCTGTACATCCCGATCATCAGCCTCGTCGTGTACTCGTTCAACGAGTCGAAGCTGGTCACGGTGTGGTCGGGCTTCTCGCTGAAGTGGTACGCGGCGCTGCTGGACGACGACGAGCTGCTGACGGCCGCGTGGCTGTCGCTGAAGATCGGCCTGCTGACGGCCACCGCGTCGGTCGTGATCGGCACGTGGGCCGGCTTCGTGCTCGCGCGCTTCGGCCGCTTCAGGGGCTTCACGCTGTACACGGGGATGATCAACGCGCCGCTGGTGATTCCGGAGGTGATCCAGGGGATCTCGCTGCTGTTGCTGTTCGTCGCGCTCGAGCAGATGTTCGGCTGGCCGAAGGGCCGCGGGATGCTGACGATCTGGATCGGCCACGTGATGCTGTGCGTGTCGTACGTGGCGATCATCGTGCAGTCGCGCGTGAAGGAGATGAACAAGTCGCTCGAGGAAGCCGCGCTCGACCTCGGCGCCACGCCGCTGAAGGTGTTCTTCGTGGTGACGCTGCCGCTGATCTCGCAGGCGCTGCTGTCGGGATGGCTGCTGTCGTTCACGCTGTCGATCGACGATCTGGTGCTGTCGGCGTTCCTGTCCGGGCCGGGGTCGACGACGCTGCCGCTGGTGGTGTTCTCGCGCGTGCGGCTGGGGCTGAACCCGGAGATGAATGCGCTGGCGACGCTGTTCATCACCGCCGTGACGATCGGCGTGATCGTCGTGAACCGGATGATGATCGCGCGCGAGCGTCGCCGGATGGCCGACTTGAAGGCCGCGTTCGCGGCGGCTTGACCGCTCGCCACCCGCTCCGAGGATAACAAGCACTGCAGACAAGCAACACGCGTCGCCCCAGGGGGGCGCGCGATTCGATCCCGATTTGACAGGCGCACGACTAGGAGAATCCGCAATGAAGAAGAAACTGATCTGCCTGCTGGTGGCCGGCGCGTTGCCGGGCATCGCGCTGGCCGGTTCGACATCCGCCGAAATCAAGGCGCTGCAGGCGCAGGTCGCGGCGCTGCAGAAACAGATGAAGGCGATGCAGGCGCAGCTCGCCGCGAAGCCGGGCGGCGCGGGTGTCGTCGCGACGTCCGGCGCGAGCGGCGGTGCGGCCGGCGGCGGCAACGCCGTCGCGGTCTCCGCCGACCCGGGTTCGCCGGATTACGGCCGCGCACGCGCGACGCTGACCAACGACGAGGTCAGCGAGATGAAGCAGCAGATCGCGAACCAGCAGCTGAAGGTCGATTCGCTGACCGACGCGGCCAACACCGGCCCGCTCGCCGGCCTGTCGGTCACCGGCTACATCGATCCGACCTACATCTACAACCGCGCGGCCGGCACGTCGTCGTTCCTGTTCGCGAACCACGAGAACGCGTACAACTACTTCAACAGCACGTTCGGCGATCTCTACCTCGACATCAAGAAGACCTTCGGCGTCGGCCCGATGGCGCCGTCGGCCGAGATCACGTTGATGCCGAACCGCGGCAACGGCATCACGCTGCTGCAGAACTCGCGCGGCTCGATCACCGACAACCTGCTGAACACGGCGGTCATCAACGTGCCGATCACCGCCGAGACGACGCTGGTCGCCGGCCTGATCCCGAGCTTCGGCGGCTACGAAGTGCAGCAGTCGAACCAGATGCTCACGCTCACGCACAACCTGCTGTACGATTTCTCCGATCCGGGCAGCTACGTCGGTATCGGCGCGAACTACACGAAGGGCGCATGGGCGTGGAAGTTCTTCCTCGGCAACGAGCAGTACCGCACCTACGGTTCGGTCACGCAGACGGGCACCAATGCGCTCGGCGACCCGATCACCACCAGCAACAAGGTGCCGACCTTCACCGCGCGCGCCGACTACACGTGGTCGAGCGCACTCGATCTCGGCGGGTCGTTCAACATCGGGCGCCAGACGCTGGCGAGCGCGATCGACCCGACCACTGGCGCCGTCAGCTACGGTCCGGGCGGCGCGGCGCCGAGCGCGTACGGTTCGTTCTTCTTCGGCGAACTCGACGCGACCTACACGCTCGCCGACATTCAGTACAACGCCGAAGTCGACTACGGCCGGCAGCAGCATGCGGCGTTCAACGGCGGCCTCGCGCAGTGGTACGGGCTGTCGCTGCTCGCGCACCGCAAGTTCAACGCGCCGGTGGTCGGCCGCATGGGCGTGACGCTGCGCTACGACCTGCTCGCGAACTCGAAGAACGGCGGCGGCGGCGGCGGCATCGCGCTGAACGGCAACGGGATGGACCCGAGCAACGGTTTCGGCGTCGACGCGGACTGCCTCGCGCAGTCGAAGGCCGGCGGCGGCCTGGGCTTCGAGTGCAAGGGCGCGGTGCGCCAGGACGTCGCGCTCGACCTGCTGTTCTATCCGACCCAGCAGATCACCGTGAAGGTCGAATACCGGCACGACTGGGCGAACAACAAGGTGTTCCTGCGCAACGACGGGTCGTACGGCAAGTCCAACGACCTGCTCGCGACGCAGTTCATCTATTCGTTCTGATGCGGCACGCGCGGGGCGCCGTGCCGCACGCACGGCGTCCCGCGCCGTTTTCAGGGTGGCTGCGCGCAGGGTGCAGCCTTGTCGAGGGAGTCGGTTTCATGACGCAGTCTTTCACCCGCCGCGCCGATGCGCTCGCGCGCGACTCGTACTACGAAGCAACGGCCACGCGGCCGTTGGCCGACGATCCGGTCCTCGAGGAGGCGATCGACGTCGACGTCTGCGTGATCGGCGCCGGGTTCGCGGGCCTGTCGACGGCGCTCGACTGCCGCGCGCGCGGACTGTCCGTCGCCGTGATCGATGCGCAGCGGCCCGGCTGGGGCGCGTCGGGCCGCAACGGCGGCCAGGCGATCACCGGTTTCGCGAAAGACGAGGTGATCGAGCAGCAACTCGGCGCCGACGGCGCGCGCGCCGCGTGGTCGCTGTCGCTCGACGGCGTCGCGCTGATCGCCGAGCGCATCGCGCGCTACGGGATCGACTGCGACTTCACGCGCGGCTACCTGACGGTCGCGACGAAGCCGCGCCGCATCGACGACCTGCGCGCGTGGATGAACGCCGCGACGTCGCGCTGGGGCCATCCGTCGCTCGCGTGGCTCGATACCGGCGAGATCCACGCGCGCATTGCATCGACGCGCTATCTGGCCGGCGTGCACGATCCGCTGTCGGGCCATCTGCATCCGCTCAAGTACTGCCTCGGCCTTGCCGATGCCGCACGCCGCGAAGGCGTCGCGCTGTACGCACACACGCCGGCGCTCGACGTCGTGCGCGGTGCGCGGCCCCTCGTGCGCACGCCGTCGGGCCAGGTGCGCTGCCGCTTCGTCGTGTCGTGCTGCAACGCGGGCCCCGGCGGCGTGCTGCCAGCCGCGACCGCCGCCCGCATCGCGCCGATCGCGTCCTACATCATCGCGACCGAGCCGCTCGGCCGGGCGCGCGCCGACGCGCTGATCGCCCGACGCGAAGCCGTGTGCGACAACAACTTCTTCCTCGACTACTTCCGGCTGTCGGCCGACCACCGGATGCTGTTCGGCGGCCGCGCGAATTCGGCCGGCGCGTCGCCCGCGGCGCTCGCCGAAGCGATCCGGCAGCGCATGGTCGGCGTGTTCCCGCAGCTCGGCGACGTGCGCGTCGACCACGCGTGGGGCGGCTTCGTCGACGTCACGCGCAACCGCGCGCCGGATTTCGGCGCGATCGATCCGAACTTCTTCTACGTCCAGGGCTTCAGCGGCCACGGCGTCGCGCTCACCGGCATCGCCGGACGCGCGATCGCCGGCGCGATCGCGGGCGACACGCGCACGTTCGACCTGTTCGCCCGCCTGCGTCACCGGCGCTTTCCCGGCGGCGATGCATGGCGGCAACCCGCGCTCGAACTCGGGATGCTGTACCACCGCGTGCGCGAGCTGTTCTGAGCCCTTTCACTCCGCTTTCCTGATCATGCAGACATTCGCCAACCAGCCGCACGTCGCGTCGTACTACGCGGCGACCGCCAACGACACGACCCGCCACGCGCCGCTTGCCGGCACGACCGACGCCGACGTGTGCGTGATCGGCGCGGGCCTCACGGGCCTGTCCGCCGCGCTCAACCTCGCCGAGCGCGGCCATTCGGTGACCGTGCTCGAAGCGTCGCGGGTCGGATGGGCGGCGAGCGGCCGCAACGGCGGCCAGTTGATCGGCGGCTTCGCGTGCGACATCGACACGTTCGCGCAGTTCATGCCGGAAGGCGACGTGAAGCGGATCTGGGACATGGGGCTCGAAACGCTGTCGCTCGTGAAGTCGCGCATCGCTCGACACGACATCGACTGCGCGCTGGTGCCCGGCTACCTGACCGCGGCCAACACCGAGCGCGACGCCGATGCGCTGAAACGCTGGCGCGACGAAGCCGCGAAGCGCTTCGGCTACGACCGCTTCCACTTCGTCGAAGCCGACGAACTCGGCGACTACGTGCAGTCGGCCCGCTATTGCGGCGGCCTGTACGACCCCGACAGCGGACACCTTCATCCGCTCAATTACACACTCGGCCTCGCGCGGGCGGCCACCGACGCGGGCGTGCGCATCCACGAGGACAGCTGCGTGACGCGCGTGCGCGACGTGGCGGGCGGCCACGTCGTCGAGACGGGCGGCGGCAACGTGCGTGCGCGCTTCGTCGTGCTCGCCTGCAACACCTACGTCGGCACGCTCGCGCCCGCGCTGTCGAGGAAGATCATGCCGGTCGGCACCTACGTGATCGCGACCGAGCCGCTCGGCGAAGCGCGCGCCGCCGCGCTGATGCCCGCCCGCGCGGCGATCTGCGACAGCCGCTTCGTGCTCGACTATTTCCGGCCGGCGCCCGACACGCGGCTCGTGTGGGGCGGCAAGGTCAGCTATTCGACGCGCGAGCCGCGCGATCTCGCCGCGGCGATGCGCGCGGACATGCTGAAGACGTTCCCGCAGCTCGCGGACGTGAAGGTCGACTATGCGTGGGGCGGTTTCGTCGACATCACGATGAACCGCGCGCCGCACTTCGGCCGCATCACGCCGACCACGTACTTCGCGCAAGGGTTCTCGGGGCACGGCGTGAACACGACCGCGCTCGCGGGCAAGCTGATCGCCGAGGCGATCGACGGGCAGGCGAGCCGCTTCGACCTGTTCGACAAGATCCGGCATCGCGACTTCCCCGGCGGCGAGGCGCTGCGCACGCCGGCGCTGGTGCTCGCGATGAGCTGGTACCGGCTGCTGGATGCGTTCGGCGTGCATTGAGCGCGCGCAGCGTCACCGCGCAAAAGCAGAACGGCCGCTCGTTCGAGCGGACGTTCGGTCCGGCGGCAGGATCGCGAGGTCCGGCGCCTTTCACGCTTACTTTTAATCGGCGACTCATTCGCGCCTAAAGCCCTGCAGGCACGGGCTCGCGCGACATGCGCTCGATACTCGCCAGCCTTCCGTGTCGATATCGGCGGATTAGCGGTCAATCCGCCGATATCGACACACGTTAATCCCTGTCTTCGATCCGAACGATCGATATCTCCAAAATACGCCGTTCGGCTTTCCGGTCGCACACGCGCGTGCATCGATGCAAACGCGCGTGTCATTCCGCTAGTCGGCCACCTTCTGCCGCATCGTCACGAATTCCTCGGCCGCGGTCGGATGAATGCCGATCGTGTCGTCGAACTGCGCCTTCGTCGCGCCCGCGCGAATCGCGATCGCGATGCCCTGGATGATCTCGCCCGCCTCGCGGCCGACCATGTGCGCGCCGACCACGCGCTGGCTGTCGCGCGCGACGACGAGCTTCATCAGCGTGCGCTCGTCGCGGCCCGACAGCGTGTGGCGCAGCGCCTTGAACGACGTGCGGTAGATGACGACGTCGCCCAGCGTACGACGCGCATCGGCTTCGGTCAGGCCGACCGTCGCGACCTCCGGCTGGCTGAACACGGCCGATGGCACGTACGCGTGGTCGACCGCCACGCGCGACCCGCCGAACAGCGTGCGCGCGAGCAACCCGGCGTCGCGCGTCGCGACCGGCGTGAGCTGCGGCCGCGACGTGACGTCGCCGATCGCGTGAATCGACGGCACCGACGTCGCCGAATACGCATCGACGGCAATCGCGCCGCGCGCATCGAGGAGGATGCCCGCCTGCTCGAGCCCGATCCCGTCGACGTTCGGCACGCGGCCGGTCGCATAGAGCACCTGATCGTACGGCCCGTGCCGCGCGTCGCCGACCTGCACGAACAGCGTGCCGTCATCTGCGCGCTCGATCGATTCGATCACCGCGCGTGCATGAATCGTGACGCCCTGCTTCGTCATCTCGTCGGTCAGGAATTGACGCACGTCGTCGTCGAAGCCGCGCAGGATTTGTTCGCCGCGATAGAACAGCTCGACGTGGCTGCCGAAACCGTTGAAGATGCCCGCGAACTCGACCGCGATATAGCCGCCGCCGACCACCGCGATACGTTTGGGCAGCGCCGCGAGCGACAGCGCCTCGCGCGACGTGATCGCATGCTCGATGCCGGGCCGCGGCGGCAGCGACGGCCGCGAGCCGGTCGCGATCGCGATGTGGCGCGCGCGGATCGTGCGCTCGCCGATCGCGACGGTATGCGCATCGACGAGCGTCGCGCGGCCGGCGTGCATGTCGACGCCCGATTGCCGCAGCAGGTTGATGTAGATGTCGCTCAGCCGGTTGATCTCGCGATCCTTCGCGGCGATCAGCGCGGGCCAGTCGAGCGTGCCGGCGCCGAAGGTCCAGCCGAAGCCCTTCGCGTCGTCGACTTCGTGCGGGTAGTGCGACGCGTAGACCAGCAGTTTCTTCGGGATGCAGCCGCGCAGCACGCAGGTGCCGCCGATCTGCTCCTCTTCCGCTATGCCGACGCGTGCGCCGTATGACGCGGACATGCGCGCGAGCCGCACGCCGCCCGAGCCGGCGCCGATGACGAACAGGTCGTAGTCGAAATCCATCGCATTCCCTCATCGCAGTTCGGATGGAGGGACGATAGCAAGATTCGGGGATTCGTGCGACGCGTGGTGCGTGCCGCGCGCCCAATAAAAAACGGCGAGAGACGAGGCCTCTCGCCGGTCAAACCGGCTGGCGGTTGTGCCATGCGTCACCGATCGACCGCATGCCCGACCTGCCGATTGCGCGGCACCGGCCGGCCCGGCGCGCGAAGGGCGCGCCCGCGGCCCGACCGGCCGCCATGCTCATGCCTGCGACGTGTCGCTGCCGTCCGTCGCCTGCGTATCGTCCGCCTGCTGCGGCTGCTCGTCCTTCTTCTCGAGCATGTCTTCGATCGCCTCGGCGCCCTTGAAGCCGGCGACAGCCGCGGCCGCCTTGGTCAGGAGGCCCGCATCCGGATCCAGCTTTTCCGCGCCTTCGACGGCGGCGACTGCGCCGGCGATTTCACCCACGACGTTCAGGATACCCATCGTCATCCCCTTTCAAGAAAATCGTGAGCGCATCGTCCCACGAAAGAAACCGGCGGACCGTGTTTGTCATCGCCGGATACACAAGTTACGCACCAGGCCGGCCGCGCTCGCGAAGCGCCACCGGAACGACGCACGCGCACGCCGGGCGGCATGCCACGCGCGATGCACGCAGCGTAGCGGAAAGCCCTCGCGCGGACTGTAAAAGTATGTTCTGGATTGCCGACGGATCGCTTACGGCGCGGGACTTCCGCAATGGAGCGCCCGCCGAATAGTCGTGCGTGCGTATGAAGCTCGCATTGAAGCTCGCGTGACAAAAAAAAGAGGCCCCTCGCGGAGCCTCTTCGGTGCGTGCCGGACGAAGCCGGCGCGTGCGTTCCGACGTTCGTCAGAAGATATTGCGCAGGCCGATCGCGATGCCCGTCTGGTTGCTGCGGCCGGGCAGCTCGACGTTCGCCGCGCCGTTCGTCTTGTTGAAGTCGACGGTGCCGTAGATTTCGGTGCGCTTGCTCAGCGCGTACTCGGCGATGCCGACGATCGCGTAGCGGTTGCCGCTCGCGAGCGTGCCGTTCGTGGTCATCGCATTGCGCATGTGGTCGTAGTAGAACGCGCCCGTCAGCGTCAACGGCGCGCTGACCTGCCAGCTCACGCCCGCGAACGGACCGTCGTCGATGCGGCCCGTGCCCTTCGCGACCGGAATCGACTGCTGCGCGAGCAGGCTGTCGACGAAGCCCGTGTCGTCCTTCGAGCGCAGGTAGCCCGCGTAGATCTTCGCCTTGCTGAACGCGTACACGACGTTCGCGTGGTAGATCGTCTGCTTGCGCGCCGAGTTGTCGCTGTTCTGCTGCGCACCGGCCGCGATGCTGAGCGGGCCCATCACGTACGACAGCGACACGCCCCACGCATTGCCCTTGCCGAGCGAGCCCGGAATCTGGCCCGAGAAGCCGCCGGCGCCGGTCGATTCGTAGTTGGTGCCGGTCGAGTACATCGCCTTCGCCGTCAGGCCCTCGAACTTGCCCGTGTACTTGATCTGGTTGTCCGCATACAGGCCGCCGCCGAGTGCGACCGGCAGCCACGCGTTTTCGAGGTAGTTGCCGACCGTCAGAGGATCGTAGGTGTCCGACAGCAGGTCGAACAGCGGCGTCTTCTGGCGGCCGAGGGTCACCGTGCCGTACGGACTCTGCAGGCCGACGTACGCCGCGCGGTTGAACAGGCGGCCGCTGTCGGCGAACGCGCCGTTCTGCAGGTTCACGCCGCTCTCGAGGTTGAACACGGCCTTCAGGCCGCCGCCCAGGTCTTCCGTGCCGTAGATGCCGAAGCGGCTGTTCGTGATCGCGCCGTTGGTCATCGACAGCAGACCGTCGTTCTTGGCGTTGGCGTTGGTCAGGTAACGAATGCTGGCGTCGGCGACGCCCCAGAGCGTGACCGAGCTTTGTGCTGCTGCGTACTGGCTGGCGAAGGCCAGCGCCGCGCCCCCTGCGATGACTGCGAGTCGGGTGGTCTGCTTCATGAGCTTTCCCTTTTGTAGGTGTCTCCATTCATGGCCGGCCGCGTGCGCAGCCGGGTGGCGATCGCACACGTTCATGGCGTGCGCGATGTGGGCTGAATCATAAGACCAGTGCGAACGCTGAAAGAAATTGAAATACGCGGCAATCGCGCGATTGTCGTCCGGGAACAACGTTTCCCGTGCCGGGCCTGTCTCGCGCGAGGGCGGGAGGGTGCGCGACGGCGCTGGCGGGCACGTGCGGCGCTGTAAGGTTCGGTGATGGTGCAGTGCGGCGCGGCGCGGCGCGGCGCAGTGAAATGGTCGGTGCGATCGTTGCGATCGGCTTGCCGCTTGCGACTTGGGGTTGTCCGATTGCCGCCTGCCGTCAGGCCGTCTGTGCCGCCCCGTCGCTGCCGGCGCCCGCGTCGCCGTTACCGCCCGCGCCGTCCGCACCGCCGTTCCCGGCGCGACGCCACGCCCGCCGCACGATCTCCGCGAACGCGCCGACGAGCAGCAGCACGGCGCCCCACAGCGCGATGCCCGGCACGAGCCGGGTCACGAGGCCGCCGACCACCGCGCCGGCCAGGAAACAGAAACTGATCGTCGCGAGCAGCGCCGAGTCGTGCAGCGCCCCCGCGTCGTAGCGCGGGATCAGCCCGACGAACAGCTTCTGCGCGGCACGCCGCAGGTTGCCGGTCGTCATCACCGACGTGTACGACAGTTCCTCGAGATGGGTGAACGACAGCGTCTGCAGCGTCGCGACGAACGAGATGCCCGGAATCAGCCATGCGCTCGACGCGCCGACGAGACCGCTCGCGGCGACGCCGAGAAACGCGATTTCGACGATCAGGCTCACGAACGCCGTATGCCGCATCCAGCCGCGCCCCGCGGCGAGACCGAGCAGGTGCGCGACGAACACCGCGAGCACGAAGCCGCCGAGCGGCGGTACGTGATGCAGCGCCGCGGCCCATTCGCCGGCCGACAGGTTGATGCCGAGCAGCGCGACGTTGCCGGTCATCGTGTTCGCGAACACGTGGCCGTGGCCGACGTACGTGTACGCGTCGAGATAGCCGCCGGACAGCGTCAGCAACGCGGCGACAGTGAGATTGCGGCTGGCGCCGTCGAGATCCATCGATCCTCCCGTGAAAAGTCGCGCCAGTATCGCGCACGGGAGAGCGGTTGTGCGCAGCTCACTGCCCGATGCCCGTGAGCCCGATCAGCGCGCCGCCCGCGAGCAGCCACAGCGGATGGATGCGCGTGCGCCACGCCAGCACCGCGCACGCGGCCGTGATGCCCCACTGGATCGCGGTGCGGTTCGACGCCTCGGAAATCAGCACCGCGCTTGCCGCGACGAGCCCGGCCGTCACCGGCATCATTCCCTGCTGCACGTAGCGGCGCCACGGCCGGTCGCGAAAGCGCTCCCACGCATGCAGCGCGAGCACGGTGACGATCGACGACGGCCCGAACTTCGCGAGCGACGCGACCAGCAGCCCGGCCCAGCCGGCCACGTGCCAGCCGACCAGCGACACGATCATCATGTTCGGCCCCGGCGCCGCCTGGGCCAGCGCGAACAGCGCGGTGAACTCGTGCGCGCTCATCCAGTGGTGCACGTCGACGACCTGCCGCTGCATCTCCGGCAGGATCGTGTTGCCGCCGCCGAACGCGAGCAGCGACAACTGACTGAAGATCGTCGCGATGGCGATCAGCGTGTCGCTCATGGCCGGCCGTCCTGTTGCGTGTCGGACGTACCGTGCGCGCGATGCGCGGCGGCCGGCGCCGGCCGCGGCGTGCTCCCATCGCGACGGCGCGACGCGAGCCAGATGCTGACGGGCGTCAGCACGAGCATCGTGGTCAACAGCGGCATGCGCAGCACCGCGATCGCGACGAACGCGAGCGCCGCGATCGCCGCCGCCGTGCGCGGCGCCCGAAGCAGCGGCTTCGCGACCTTTACGGCCATCGCGACGAGCAGGCCGGCCGCCGCCGCGGCAAGCCCCGCGAACAGGTGCTGCACGCGCGGATCGTTCTGCGTCTTCGCGTACAGCACGCCGAGCGCGACGACGACCAGCGTCGGGCCGGCGATCAACCCGAGAATGCCGGCGAACGCACCGGCGACGCCGCGAAAGCGCATGCCGACGGCGACCGACAGGTTGATCACGTTGCCGCCCGGCAGGAACTGGCACAGGCCGAGCAGATCGGTGAATTCGTCGGCGGAGAGCCATTTGCGCTCGTCGACGATCGTGCGCCGCGCGAACGGCAACGCGCCGCCGAACGACATCAGGCCGAGCGACAGGAAACCGGTGAACAGCTCGGCGAGACCGACGCTGCGAGGGGACGCGCCAGGCGGCGGGGAGGCGGGCGGCGAGTCAGGCTGAAAAGCGGATTGCATGGGGCTCCTCATCAAACGGTGAACCGAGGTTACCGCCGTTCAGGATTCCGGCAAAACGATTTTATCGGCGCGCCCTTGTGATCTAGAATCACAAGCATGGCACGCGATCTCCCACCCTTTTCCGCGCTTCGGGCCTTTGAAGCCGCGGCACGACATGAAAGCTTCAGCGCCGCCGGCGACGAGCTGCATGTGACTCACGGTGCCATCAGCCGGCAGATCGCCGGGTTCGAGGCGTGGCTCGGCAAGCCGGTGTTTCACCGCTACGGCAAGCGCGTGAAGCTCACCGACGAAGGCCGCCGCTACCTGGACACCGTGCGCGCGGCCTTCGACAGCATCGCGCACGCCACCGAGCAGTTGCGCAACACCGGCGCGGCGCGCGTGCTGCGCATCAACGCGCTGCCGACCTTCGCGATGAAATGGCTGCTGCCGCGGCTGTCGCGGTTCCAGCGCGACGTGCCGAACGTCGAGCTGAAGCTGTCGACGTCGAACGCGCCGCTCGACACGCTGAACGGCTTCGACGTCGCGATCCGCCGCGGCCCCGGCCACTGGCCGAACTGCACGAGCGGTCACTTCCTCGACGAAAGCGTGATTCCGGTGTGCAGCCCGGCGCTGCTCAAGCGGGCGCCGATCACGCGCGCGGACGATCTCGCGCGGCACGTGCTGCTGCATTCGGATACGCGGCCGGAAGGCTGGCGCGACTGGTTCGCGGCGGCCGGCGTGACGATGAAGGGGCGCAAGCGGCAGTCGTTCGATCACTTCTACCTGGCGCTGCAGGCGGCCGTCGACGGGCTCGGCGTCGCGCTCGGCCCGCTGCCGCTGATCGACGACGAGCTCGCGAGCGGGCGCCTGGTGATGCCGCTCGACGGGCCGCGCATCGCGACGCGCAGCTACTGGTGGATCGCGCCGGGCGCGCCGGGCGACGATCCGCTCGTCGCGCAGTTCTGCGCGTGGCTGCAGGGGCAGTCGAATACCGGCGCATGAAGGCGCGCCCGCAGGCGGCATTGCACCGCCCGCTCCCGAATCAGACCACCGGCCCCGGTTCCTTCTCCTTGCGCAGGATCGCGTACAGGATGATCGCGCCGAACGTCGCGGTGCCGATCCCACCGAGCCCGAAGCCGCCGATCTTCAGCGAGAAGTCGCCGGCGCCGAGCACCAGCGTGACGGCCGCGACGATCAGGTTGCGGTTGTCGGAGAAGTCGACCTTGTTGACGACCCAGATCCGCGCGCCCGTCACCGCGATCAGCCCGAACACCACGATCGACACGCCGCCGAGCACCGGGCCCGGAATCGTCTGGATCACCGCGCCGAACTTCGGCGAGAAGCCCAGCCCGATCGCGATCAGCGCAGCGACCGCAAACACCAGCGTCGAATAGATCCGCGTGACGGCCATCACGCCGATGTTCTCCGCGTAGGTGGTCACGCCCGTGCCGCCGACGCTGCCCGAGACGATCGTCGCGAGCCCGTCGCCGATGAACGCGCGACCGACGTAGCGGTCGAGGTTGCTGCCCGTCATCGCGCTGACGGCCTTGATGTGGCCGAGGTTCTCCGCGACCAGGATCACCGCGATCGGCGCGAGCATCAGCATCGCGTGCGGATCGAACACCGGCGCGCGGAAGCTCGGCACGCCGAACCACGCGGCCTGCGCGACGATCGCGAAATCGATCGGCTTGCCGAGGCCCATCCCGTTGGTCGCGATCGCGTAGATCACGTACGCGATCACGAGCCCGACGAGGATCAAGAGGCGCTGCATCATCCCGCGCGCGAACACCGCGACGCCGCCGACGCACAGCACCGTGACGAGCGCCATCACCGATTCGAAGGTCGAGCCCGACACGCCCTTGACCGCGATCGGCGCGAGGTTCAGCCCGATCACCGCGACCACCGCGCCGGTCACGACGGGCGGCATCAGCGTCTCGATCCAGCGCGTGCCGATCGCCTGCACCAGCGCGCCGAGCGCGACGTACACGACGCCGCACGCGACGATCCCGCCGAGCGCGACCGGAATGTTCGGGTTCGGGCCGCTGCCGCCATAGCCCGTCACAGCGATCACCAGGCCGATGAACGCGAAGCTGGAGCCGAGGTAGCTCGGCACGCGGCCGCCGACCAGCACGAAGAACAGCAGCGTGCCGATACCCGACATGAAAATGCACAGGTTCGGGTCGAAGCCCATCAGCAGCGGCGCGAGCACGGTCGAACCGAACATCGCGACGACGTGCTGCACGCCCATCGCGATCATCTGCGGCCACGCGAGGCGCTCGTCGGGGCCGACGACGCGCGAGGCCGCGCCGGTCGGCTGGACCCGCCAGCGCGGGAAGTAGGAATCGGACATGGGGAAAGCGCTCCTGTCGGTCGTCGGTCGCCGGCTGCCAGGGATGCGCCGGTCTGGAATCTGGCGCGAGTTTACGGAGCGGAATGGGGGCTGGCAAGCGAGCCGGTATGCGCGGCCGGCCAAACGAGGACGCGGCAGCCCGCATGAGAGAACCGGTGCGCGACCGCGCGGCCCGGTGAAGCCCGTCCGCACGCGATGCACGGGCGGCGGCGGGCGCCGACAGCGAAGTAAGCGTGCGCTCACCTCGCCGCCGGCGCGTCGTGCATCACGGATTGATGTACTGGAACAGCGAAAGGTTCTGCAACTGCGCGTAAGCCTTCTGCGACCCCGTCAGCGCGTTCTGCATCTGCAGGAACTGGCTGATCGTCGCGACCATGTTGGTGCTCGTCAGGTCGGCCAGGTTGCTGCTGACCTGCAGCGTGTTGGTCTGGTTCACGGCCTGCATCGCCTTGATTTCCTGCTCGCGGCCGCCGACCGACGCCTGCACCGTGAGGACGTTCGTCATCATGTTGTTCAGCTTGGTCGTGCCGGTGGTCATCGCGTTCGCGAGCGCGGTCGCGGCGCTCGTGTTGCTGCTGATCGGCACCTTCAGCGCGGCGATCATCGTGTCGAGCGCCGCGAACACGTCGGTGCCGGCCTGCGGCGCGGGCGTGACCGTGAACGTGTCGCCCGGCGCCGGCTTGCCCGACACGGGCACCGACAGGCCGTTGCCGAGCGCGATCCCGGCGCCGTCCGAATACGGTTGCGCGGTCGTCGTGGTCGGCGGCACGACGGTGTTGTCGGTCACCGTGTAGGTCGGCGCGGCGGCCGTGCCGCCGAACGCGATCGTGAACTGGTGCGCGTTGGACGCGGCCGACGGGCTCGTGATCGTCACGCCGCCGATCGTGCCCGTGCCGGTGTTGGCCGCGCCGGCGAGCGGCACCGGCTGGCTGCCGAGCATCGGCACCGACAGGAACACGTTCGCGCCGTTGTCGCCCTGCGCGATCGAGCGCGTGTCGGCGATCTGCACCTGGCGCGAGCCGGTGTCGCCGCTGTAGGTCACGCCGCCGCCCGGCGCGTTCGAGAACGGCGCGGTGGCCGACTGGAAGCCCGCGAACAGGTAGTTGCCCGAGCCGTCCGTCGAATTCGCGAGCGTCAGCAACTGGTCGCGATAACCCTGCAGCTGCGTCGACAGTGCCGAGCGATCGCTGTCCGACAGCGAACCGTCGCCGGCCTGGATCACGACCGTGTGAATGCTGTTGAGCAGGTTGTTGACGCTGATGAGCGTCTGGTCTTCCTTCTGCAGCGACGACAGCGCGGCGTTCTGGTTCGACGCGTACTGCGACAGCGTCGCCGACGTCATCGACAGCTGCACGGCCTGCGCCGCGCCGAGCGGGTTGTCGGCCGGCGTCGCGAGGCTCACGCCGCTCGAGATCTGCTGGTACAGCTGCGAGAGCTGCGCCTGCTGGTCGCTCATCTGGGCGACGTTCATCTGGTAGAACTGCGCAGTGGAAATCCGCATCGCTTCGATCCCCGAAATCAGTTGAACAGGCCGAGCACGGTCTGGAACAGCGTCGACGCGGTCTGGATCACCTTCGCGTTCGCCTGGTAGAGCTGCTGGTACTGCATCAGGTTGGCCGCTTCCTCGTTCTGGTTCACGCCCGACACCGACTGCTGCGCCTGCGTGATCTGGCCGACCAGCGCGGTCTGCGCGGCGCTCGACGACTTCAGCTGGCTCGCCGTGTTGCCGATGCCGTTCACGTAGTTCGCGTACGCGCCCGTCAGCGTGGCCGAGCCGTTGCCGAACGATTTCGCGTTGACGAGCTTCGACAGCGCGAGCGCGTTGCTGCCGTCGTTCGTGCCGCCCGTGTTCGGCGCGACCTTGAACGTGTCGCCCACCGCCGGCGTGCCCGACACCGTCACCGTGACGCCCGCCGTCAGCGTGATCGGCGAGCCGGACTGGTACGGCTGCGCGGCGCTGGTCGTCGGCGGCACGGCCGTGTTGTCGGTGACCGTGTAGGTCGGCGCAGCCGCCGTGCCGCCCATCGTGATCGTGTAGTTGTGCGGGTTGGCCGCGGCCGTCGCGCTCGTGACCGACAGCCCGCCGATCGTGCCGTTGCCGGTGTTGGTCGTCGTGGCCGACGGCACGTACGGCGCGGCCGCCGCGATCGCGGAGCCGTTCGACGTCGTGAGGCCGAAGCCGTTCAGCGCGCCGCGCGTCGGCTGCACGGTGAACTTGTCGCCGGCGCTCATCGAGCCGGACGAGAACGAGAAGTTCAGCCCGCCGATCGAGGCCGGCATCGACGTCGACGTACCGACCACCGTGCCGGTCGCACGATCGGTCAGCGTGTAGTTCGTGCCGTCGTACGCGAGCGTGTAGTCGCTGGTGGTCGGCTGCGCCGCGTTCGCGAACGACACGGACAGCGCCGCATTGCCGGTATTGCCCTGGTTCGCGTAGGTGATCGGCGTGCCGGTCGAAAACAGGTTGCCGCCGACCTTGCCCGACAGGTCGATGCCGAGCGCGTTCTGCGCGTTGACCTGCGCGGCGAAGCTGGTCGCGATCGCGCCGAGCTGCGCTTCGGCCGGGTCGAGCGTCTGGCTGCGGAACGCGAGCAGGCCGCCCAGCGTGCCGCCCGACAGCGACGCGTCGGACAGGAACTGGTTCGGCCCCTGCGGGGTCGCGCCGGCGATGCCCTGCGACACGACGGTCAGCTCGCTCGGATCGGACGGCGACGTGACGGTCGCGAGCTGGTAGCTCTTGTCCGCGACGACGAGCGGCGTGCCGCCCGACATGAACACGCTGTAGCCGTCGCTGTTGCGCACCACCTGCACGCCCGCGAGATTCGACAGGTTCGACACCGCGAGGTCGCGCTGGTCCATCAGCTGGTTCGGCGGCTGGCCCTGGCTGCTCGCCGCCGCGATCTGCTGGTTCAGTTGCGCGATCTGCGCGGTGTACGCGTTGATCTGCGTGACGGTGCTGGTGAGCTGCGTGTTCACGCTCTGGCGCAGCGCGTCGTACTGCTGGCCGGCCGCCGTGATCTGGTTCGCGAGCGTCTGCGCATTGCTCATCGCGGTCTGCCGCACCGACGAGTCGGACGCGCTGTTCGCGACGTTCTGCATCCCGGTGAAGTAGCTCGTGATCGCGGTCGAGATGCCGGCCGTCGGGCTGCCGATGTAGTTGTTCAGCTGCGTGACGAGCGAGTACCACGTCGACAGCGCGCCGCCCTGCGTCTGCGCGCCGTTCAGCTGGTCGCTCAGGTACTGGCTGTACTGCCGCTGCACGGTGACGGTGTTCACGCCCTGCGGCATGTAGCCGCTGCTGGTGTACTGCCCGCTTGCCTCGGCATAGACGGGGCGTTCGACCGAATAGCCGGGCGTCGCGGCGTTGCTGATGTTCTGGCCGGTCGTCGTGAGGCCCCAGAGCGCGGCATTCAGGCCGCTGACACCGAGGTTCATGAGTGAGTTGGACATGCGCGATCCTGATGAGCCGGCCGCGCTGCGGCCGCCGGGTTGCGTGACTCCCGGTATAACGGCCGCGGATCGAAAAAATTGAGGAAAAAATGCACGCGCGGCGCACGGGTGTGCGTCGCCGTTCGAAGCGGCCGGCGAGGAACGCCGGCGGCGCTGCGCGGGCGGCCCGGACGGGGCCCGCGCCGGGTGCGCGTCAGGCCCGCGCGAGCGAGCGGCGCTTCATTTCGAGTTGGGTGATCAGCCGCTGCAGCGTGTTCTCCGCGCTGCCCGGCAGCGACATGTAGCGGAAGCCGAGCTGGTAGCGGCGCGACCCGTTCGGCATCTGCGTCGAACGTTGCGACACCAGTTGCAGGTCGAGCGACAGCTTGCCGTGGCCGGTCAGCTCGAGCTCGACGTCCGGCAACAGCGTGCCGACCTCGAGCGCCTCGACACGCTCGTCGGCCGTGCGCAGCCCCACGCCGCCGAGCGACAGGTTGTGCACCTCGAACAGGAAGCTTTCGCCGTCCGGCAGCTTGCCGCGGCACAGGAACGGATCGACGATCGGCGCGTCCACGCGGAAATATTCGCGGCGCTGGATGCAGACCAGCACGTCGGGGAAATCGGCGACGAACGCGGGCAGCCCCTCGTAGCGCGTCTCGCGCGGCGTGCCCGTGGTGAATTCGACGCGCACGCCCTCCGGCGAGGCCGCGAACGTGCAGTGCGACGCGCCGAGGATGCCGGCGTTCTGCTCGGACAGCGCGCCCCAGTCGAACGTGAACGTCCGCGCGCCGACGTCGACCTCGAGCAGACGCGTGACGAGCTGGCCGCCCGGGTACTGCACGGTCAGGAAATCGCCGCGATTCACCAGGTTGCGCAACTGCACGCCGATTTCCAGCGGATTGCGGCGGGCATAGTCGGGCCCGGAGTGGCCTGCATCCAGGCTGGGGTCCGTCGACGTTTCGATATTCATGGCTAGCCGGTCTTTCTTGTCATGGGCGCCCGGGGCAACCGGTGCGCAATAAAACCGGGCCAGAACGGGGGCCCGGTCGCAGGTCTCTCACACTTAGCGGCAGTGCTGACCGAAAGTTTAGATCGAAACGGCGATTTATTTCGCGCAAACGTTGAAACCGCGCGCGGCAAGGTGCCGGGCGCGGTCCGAAAGGGGGACGAACCGATGACGGGCGGGCCCGTCAGCCGATCTGCTGCATGATCGAGATCAGCTTCTTCGCGTAATTCGGGTCGGTTGCGTAACCGGCCTTCTGCATGCCGTGCGCGAAGCCCTCGACGCTGCGGCTCGCGCTCAGCACGCCCGCGTAGCGCGGGTTGTTCTTCAGCAGGTTCGCGTAATCGGTCATCGCGTGCTCGTACGAGTCGTACGCGCGGAACTTCGCGACCACGCGGCGCGGCGTGCCGTTCACGTATTCGGTGGTCAGCGCCGACACGGTGCGGCCGGTCCAGCCCTTGTTCGCCTTGATGCCGAACACGTTGTAGCTGGTCGAGCCGTCCGCCGCGCGGATCTCGCGCTTGCCCCAGCCCGACTCGAGCGCGGCCTGGCCGACGATGAAGCGCGCCGGGATGCCGGTCGTCGCGCTGGCCGCCTGCGCGGGGGCCGCGAGCCGGTCGACGAACGCGTCCGCGTCCTGCACGCCGCTCGCGCCCTTGACCGGCGGCGTCAGCGCGCTGCCGGCCGAATAGCCGCGCGCGCCGGCGAGCCCGCCGTTGTTCGCCGCGTTCGCATAGGCCTTCGCCATCGCGTTCATCGCGGCGAGGCTGCCTTCGTTGCCGGCCGTGCCGAGGCCGCCGGCACCCATGCCGCCCGCGCCCACATCCGCTGCCGTATCGCTGCCCGCGCCGGCGCCCGCATTGCGCAGCAACTGCTTCATCAGCGCGTCGGCGACGCCGATCCCGCGCGTCGACATCTGCTGCGCGAGCTGCTGGTCGAGCATCGACGTGTACATCTTCGACGTATGCGAATCGAACAGCCCGCCGTCGGGCGACGCGTCGCGCATGCTCTTGAGCATCATCTGCGTGAACATCGCGTCGAACTGGCCGGCCACCGCCTTCGCGCCGGCCTGCGGCGACTGCTTCGCCTGCGCGCGCAGCGCGTCGAAACCCTGCACGTCGAGCGCGAAGCGCTGCGTGAGGTCGTTTGCGTTCGGAAGGTTCGCCGCCATTTAGATCACCTCCAGGTCGGCGCGCAGCGCGCCGGCCGCCTTCATCGCCTGCAGGATCGACATCAGGTCCGCGGGCGTCGCGCCGAGCGTGTTCAGCGCTTTCACGACGTCGGCGAGATTCGCGCCGGCCGTCACCATCTTCAGCGCGCCGTTGTCCTGCTTCAACTGGATCTGCGACTGCTGCGCGACCACCGTCTGCCCGTTCGAGAACGGCCCCGGCTGCGACACCACCGGCTGCGTGTTGACGACGACCGACAGGTTGCCGTGCGCGACCGCGCAGCTCTGCAGCGTGACCATCTGGTTCATCACGATCGAGCCGGTGCGCGCGTTCAGGATCACCTTCGCGGCGGCCTTGTCCGGGCTCACGTCGAGGTTCTGCAGCCGCGCCATGAACGCGACCTGCTGCGCCGAATCGGCCGGCGCCGCGAGCTGGATCGTGCGGCCGTCGAGCGCCGTCGCGGTGCCCGGGCCGAAGCTCGAGTTGACCGCGGACACGATGCGCTGCGCGGTGCCGTAGTCCATGTCGTTCAGTTGCAGTTGCAGCACGCCGTTCATCTGCGCGATCGCGTTCGGCACCGCGCGCTCGACGATCGCGCCGCCGACGATCCGGCCGGCCGCGAGCTGGTTCACCTGCACGCGGCTGCCGTTCGCGCTGGCGCCCGCGCCGCCGACCGCCATGTTGCCCTGCGCGAGCGCGTACACCTGCCCGTCCGCGCCCTTCAGCGGCGTGAGCAGCAGCGTGCCGCCGCGCAGGCTCTTCGCGTTGCCGAGCGACGACACGGTCACATCGAGCGCCTCGCCGGGCCGGGCGAACGGCGGCAGCGTGGCCGTCACCATCACGGCCGCGACGTTCTTCAGCTGCATGTTGTTCAGCGACGACGGGCCGCCGTTGGCCGAACCGTTGTTGATCGAGATGCCGAGGTTCGCGAGCATGTTCGCGAGCGTCTGCGTCGTGAACGGCGTCTGCATCGTCTGGTCGCCCGTGCCGTCGAGGCCGACGACGAGGCCATAGCCGATCAGCGGGTTGTCGCGCACGCCCTGGATCTGCGCGAGATCCTTCAGGCGTTCGGCGTGTGCCGGCGCGGCGCCGAGCACGCAGGCGGCGGCCACCGCCGCGAACGCGACGGCGAGCCGCGCGGCCGCATGCGCGCGGGCCGACAGGCGGTGGAACAGGGTCGTCTGCATCGTCATCACCACGGCGCGATGTTGAGGAAGAAGCGCTGCAGCCAGCCCATCGTCTCGGCTTCGTTGATGTAGCCCTTCGACGAGTATTCGATCTTCGCGTCGGCGACCTGCGTCGAGTAGACCGAGTTCGCACCCGAGATCGTGTTCGGGTTGACGACCCCCGAGAAGCGCACGAATTCGTTGCCCTGGTTGATCAGCATCTGCTTCTCGCCGCTGACCACGAGGTTGCCGTTCGGCAGCACGTTGGTGACGGTCACCGTGATCGTGCCGTTGAACGTGTTCGCCGCGCTCGCGCCGCCGGTGGCCGCGAACTTGTTCGCGCCGGTCGCCGACAGGTTCGCCTTCGCGAACAGCCCGCCGAGGAAGCCGGCGGTCGGCACGTTGAAGTCGGTGTTGCCCTGCCGGTTGGTGTTCGCGCCGGACGACTTGGTCGCGTTGATGTTCTCCGCGATCATGATCGTCAGGATGTCGCCGATGTTGCGCGGCCGCTGATCCTCGAACAGCGGCCGCCCCGCGAAGCCGGGGTTGTAGATCGAGCCGGGCGCCTGCATCGACATCGGCATCGGCGGCTGCGCCGTCATCGGCTGCTGGATGATCGGATCGCGCGGGATCTGCGCGCAACCGGCGAGCGCCGCCACCGCGACCGCGCACGCGGCGCGGACGGTGGCTGACGAGGGGAGGCGAACCTGCTTCATGGCTGCGACGGGACTTCCGGTTAGCTCTTCATCTGCGTGACGGTCTGCAGCATCTGGTCGGACGTCGTCACGGCCTTGCTGTTGATCTCGTAGGCACGCTGCGTCTGGATCATATTGACGAGTTCCTGCACGACGTTCACGTTCGACGCCTCGACGTAGCCCTGGTTGAGCACGCCCGCGCCGTTCAGCCCCGGCTGCGACACGTTCGGCGCGCCCGACGACGTCGTTTCCGCGAACAGGTTCTCGCCCTTCGCCTCGAGGCCGGTCGGGTTGATGAAGGTCGCGATCTGCAGCGAGCCGATCTGCACCGCGTTGCTCGAGCCCGGCTGCGTGACCGACACGACGCCATCCTTGCCGATCGTCAGCGACTGCGCGTTCTGCGGCACGGTGATCGCCGGCAGCACCTGGTAGCCGCTCGACGTGACGAGCTGGCCCTGCGCGTTGGTCTGGAACGAGCCGTCGCGGGTGTACGCGTTGGTGCCGTCCGGCATCAGCACCTGGAAGAAGCCCGCGCCGTTGATCGCGACGTCCTTCGAGTTGCCGGTCTGCGTGAGGCCGCCCTGCGTGTACAGACGCTCGGTCGCGACCTGCTGCACGCCGGTGCCGAGCTGCAGGCCCGACGGCAGCTCGGTCTGCTGCGTCGAGTTCGCGCCGGGCTGGCGGATGGTCTGGTACAGCAGATCCTCGAACACCGCGCGCGACGCCTTGAAGCCGTTCGTGCTGGTGTTCGCGAGGTTGTTCGAAATCACGTCCATCTGCGCCTGCTGCGCATTCATGCCGGTGGCGGCGATGTAGAGCGAACGATTCATTTGTCGATTCTCCTGCGTAAGCTGGCGCGGGCGCTCAGCTGAAATTGAGCAACTGGTTCGCCGTCTGCTCGTTCTGGTCGGCCGTCTGGATCAGCTTCGACTGCAGCTGGAATGCGCGCGCGTTGTCGATCATCGCGACCATCGCGGTCACCGGGTTCACGTTGCTGCCTTCGAGCGAATTCGGCGTGACGACCACGTTCGGGTCGACGTCGGCCGGATTGCCGTCGGCGGTGCGGAACAACCCGTCGTTGCCGCGCGTGAGCGTGGCCGCATCGGGATTGACGAGCTTCATCTGGTCGACGATCGCGACCGCGGTCGGCGGGTCGCCCGGCATCAGCGCGGACACCGTGCCGTCCTTGCCGATCGTCACTTCCGCGTTCGGCGGCACCGAGATCGGGCCGCCGTTGCCGATCACCGGCAGGTTGCTCGCGTTGACGAGCTGACCGTTCTCGTCGACGTGCAGGTTGCCGGCGCGCGTGTACGCCTCGCTGCCGTCGGCCGTCTGCACCGACAGCCAGCCCGGGCCCTGCACGGCGACGTCCAGCGGATTGCCGGTGCGCGTGATCGGACCCGGCGCGTAATCGGCGCCGGGCGTCGACGCGAGCACGTAGGTACGCGTCGTCGTCGGGTCGATGTTGCTGCCGTCGCCGAAATTCATCGGCACCGCGCGATACGTCGCGAGCTGCGCGCGAAAGCCGGTCGTCGACGCATTCGCGAGGTTGTTCGCGACGATCGCCTGCTGGTCGAGCGACTGCGACGCGCCCGTCATCGCCGTATAGATCAGTCGGTCCATGGCTGCCGGTTATCCGCGCTTACAGGTTGATGAGCGTCTGGTCGACGGTCTGCTGCGTCTTGATCGTCTGCGCGTTCGCCTGGTAGTTGCGCTGCGCGGTGATCAGGTTGACGAGCTGCGACGTCAGGTCGACGTTCGAGTTCTCGAGCGCGCTGCCCTGCAGCGTGCCGTGGTTCGTGCTGCCCGGCGCCGACACCTGCGGCACGCCCGACGCGGCCGATTCCGCGTACTGGTTGCCGCCGAGGTTCACCAGCCCGTTCGGGTTGTTGAAGTTCGCGAGCGCGATCTGGCCGAGCACGGCGGTCTGGCCGTTCGAGTAGTTGCCGGTCAGCTTGCCGTCGGTGCCGATCGAATAGGTGGTGAGCGTGCCGCTCGCGTAGCCGTCCTGCGCGAGGTTGTTCACGCCGTCCTTGCCGCCGTACTGCGTCGTGCCGGTCAGGTCGAGCGTGAGATTCTGCGGCGTCGCCGAGCCGTCGGTGTTCGGCACGGTGAACTGGAACTGGCCGAGCGACGCGGTCGGCGTGGCCGGCGTGCCGGTCGTCGTGCTCTTGATCGCGCCCGACGTATCGAACGTGATCGTGCCGAGATCGCTCGTCGCGCCGCCCTGCACGCCCGCGTACGCTTCCCACGTGCCGGCCGACGACTTCACGAAGTACATGTTGACCGCCTGCGAACCGCCGAGCGAGTCGTACACCTGGATCGACGTCGAGTAGTTGTACGTCGTGGTGTCGGTCGCGTTGAACGGCGTCTTGGTCGGCACCGTGTCCTGCGAGTTCAGGTTGAACTGGCCGGTGATCTTGGTCGTCGCGGTCGGCGCGATGTTGGTGGTCGGCGCCTGCAGCGGCACGGTCTGCGCGGTGTTGATCACGCCGTTCTTGTCGGCCATGTAACCCATCAGGTTCATGCCCTGCGCGTTGACGATGTAGCCGTTCTTGTCGCGCTGGAACGTGCCGTCGCGCGAGTACGTCGTCACGCCGTTGTTCGACATCTGGAAGAAGCCGTTGCCGTTGATCGCGACGTCGAGCGACGAGTTCGTCGTGTTGATCGTGCCCTGGCCGAACTGCTGCTGTACCGAGTTCAGCGTCGTGCCGATGCCGATCTGCGTGTTGACCGACGTCGCGACCGAGTTCGCGTACATGTCGGCGAACTGCGCGGTGCTCGACTTGAAGCCGACCGTGTTCGCGTTCGCGATGTTGTTGCCGATCACGTCGAGCGCGTTCGATGCGCCCGAGAGGCCGCTCAGACCCTGTTGATAACCCATTTCGTTCTCCGTTACGGGAAAGCTCGATCAGTTGGTGGTGGTGTCGCCGGACGAGGACGACTTCGTGTTCGGGAAGATCGACGCAACCTGGGTGAGCCCCACCGTCGTGCCGTTCGACAGCACGAGCCCCGCGGTGCCGTCCGCCTGCTTGACCACGCTCTGCACCTGCGCGGCCGCGAGCGTCGTGGCCGCCTGCGGCGTGCCGGCGCTGTTGGTGTACGACGCGCTGACCGTATACGTGCCGTCCGGCAGCGCGTTGCCGGCCGCGTCGGTCGGGGTCCAGTTGAACGGCACGGTGCCGGCCGACTGCGCGCCCGCGTTGATCGTGTTCACGACGGCGCCCGCCGAGTTCTTCACGGTGATCGTCAGGTTCGACACCGAGCTCGCGAGCGACACGCCGAACGGCGACGCCGCGCCGCTCTTCACCGCGACCGAGTTGCCCGGCGCGAGCACGTTCGTGCCGATCAGCAGCGCGGCCTGCGTCTGCTGGCCGGCCGCGAGCTGCGTCGACAGCGACGTGAGCGACGTGTTCAGTTGCGCGATGCCGCTCACCGTGTTGATCTGCGCGAGCTGCGACGTCATCTGCGAGCTGTCGACCGGGCTGGTCGGGTCCTGGTTCTGCAGCTGCGTGACGAGCAGCTTCAGGAACGTCGCCTGCAGGTCGCTCGCCGACGTGCCGTTGGTCGACGACACGTTGTTGGTGTTCATCGTGTCGGTCGGCAGCGTCGACACGCTGGTGCCGTTGCTGCCGATCGTCGTGTTGGAGGAAGTCATCCTGTTGGCCTTCTGTCGGAACTGTCGGTGTCGGGTCGGTCAGGTCGGCGGCGCGCGGCTTACGAGCCGATCGTCAGCGTCTTGAGCATCAGCGTCTTCGCGGTGTTCAGCGTCTCGACGTTGGCCTGGTACGAGCGCGATGCCGAGATCATGTTCACCATCTCCTGCACCGGATCGACGTTCGGCATCTGCACGTAGCCGTTCGCGTCGGCGGCCGGGTTCGCCGGGTCGTAGGTCGATTTCATCGGCGACGGGTCGTCCATCACCTTGGTCACGCGCACGCCGCCCACGCCCTGGCCGGACGCGGTGCGCGCGCCGCCCATCGGGTCGGTCGCGAACACGACCTGCTTGGCCTTGTACGGCTTGCCGTCGGGACCGGTCGCGCTGTCGGCGTTCGCGAGATTCGACGCGGTGACGTTCAGGCGCTGCGATTGCGCGGACAGCGCCGAACCGGCGACGCCGAAGATGTTCATCAACGAAGGCATGAGGGCTCCTTGTGTTCGAGTCCGGATTCGGAAGCGGCGCTTACGAGTTCGTTACGAGTTCGTCGTGATCGCGGCGATCATCGCCTTGATCTGCTGGGTCATCACGGTCATCCCGGTTTCGTAGTGCAGCGCGTTGTTCGCGAACTGCACGCGCTCGACGTCGAGATCGACCGTGTTGCCGTCGAGCGACGGCTGCAGCGGCATCCGGTATTGCGCGCGGCCGTAGTCGTCCGCCGGGCCGCCGGTCGGGATCAGCTTCGCGGTGCCGGCCATGTGGCCCGGCGCCGTCGACACCATCGACATGCCGCTCGTCACGCCGGCCGGCTGCGTCATCGGCAGTTGCGCGGCGTTGTTCGGCGCCAGGCCGCCGCTCGTCTGCTTCAGCGAGCGCGCGAGCGTCGACGCGAAATCGACGTCGCGGGCCTGGTAGCCGGGCGTGTCGGCGTTCGCGATGTTCGACGACAGCAGTTCCTGCCGGTAGGCGCGCACGTCGAGCGCCTGTCGGCCGAACGCGAATTCCGCATCGAGTTTGTCCAGCATGTGTGCGTCTCTCCGTATGAAGCGCTGCACGCCCCTCGCGCCGGATGGCGACCCGAGAGGCTTTTTTCCATGACAGCGATGGTAGGCGCGGGACGCAACCGGCAATCGGACGAATAACGCGGCAAAGGCCCCCTCTATTCATCGTTTGCGCGACGCCCCGGCTCCCTAGAATGCGAAGCGGATCAACGGATCGAGGACACGGCGATGACGGGCGACGCACTTCGCGACAGGAACGGGCGGCTCACGCACGTCCGGCGCGCGTTCGCGCTCGCCGCGGCGCTGTGGATCGCCGCGCCTGCCGCCCATGCGGACGACGGGATGATCGTGATTCCGGGGCGCGGCGAGACGGCCGAAACCGCGCTCGCGCACGCCAATGCGGCGAGCGGCGGGCAGTTCGGCGGGAATGCGGGCGTCGCTTCGGCTTCGGGCGCGCAACGCGCGGCCGGCGCAGCGAGCGCGGCGACCGGCAGCAACTACGCGGCGCAACCGGCCAGCCAGATGGTCGTGACGAGCGTTCCGCCGCCGGCCGCTGCGCCGGCTCCCGCAACGATCCCCGTCTACGCAGCCGCCCGCGCGAACGCCGGGTACGGCGCGACGCCGCGCGCGGCCGACCCGGCCGCGATCGCGATGGTCGTCGCCGGCACCGCCGAGCCTGCATCGAATCTCGCGCGGCCGGCGCCGCAAGCGGCCGCAGCCGCCCGCCTGGCGGCGGCTCGTGCCGCATCAGCCGCAACGGCGCCGCGCACGGCGGCCGCTTCGGCCCGCCCGGCTCCGGCTACCGTCGCGGCCCAGCCCACGGCCCAACCCGCGACGCCGCCCGGCCAGCAAGACCCCGAAACGATCCGGCGCGCGGCGCTCGCGTTCCTGCAGCAGCAGATCGCCGGCCTGCCCGGCAAGACCACCGCGACGGTCACGACCGCCTTTCCGCGCGGGCTCGCCGCGTGCACGACGCTCGAACCGTTCCTGCCGACCGGCGCGCGCCTGTGGGGCCGCACGACGGTCGGCGTGCGCTGCGCGGGCGAGCGGCCGTGGACCGTCTACCTGCAGGCGAAGGTCGCCGTGCAGGCCACCTATTACGTCGCCGCGCGCCAGATCGCGCCCGGCGAGCCGCTCTCCGCGGCCGACCTGGTCGCGCGCGACGGCGACCTGACGGTCATGCCGCTCGCGGTGATCACCGATCCGGCGCAGGCGATCGGCGCGACCGCGCTCGCGCGCATCTCGGCCGGGCTGCCGCTGCGGCAGGACATGCTGAAGAGCGCGGCGTCGGTGTCGGCCGGCCAGACGGTACGGGTCGTCGCGGCCGGCCCCGGCTTCACGATTTCGGCCGAAGGCAGCGTGCTCGCGAATGCGGCGCCGGGCCAGTCGGTGCGGGTGCGGATGGCGGCCGGGCAGATCGTCACAGCGATCGTCAAGGACGCCGGCACCGTGGAAATTCCGCTGTAGGGACGGATCTGCCGCAAGAATGTAAAGAATTGTTTATTCGGAGCATTTCGGGCTCGCGATGCTAAAGTTCGGGCCGACCCGGCCGTTATCTGGGTCAAACCGTACAGGAAACCAATCGTGAAGATCGATTCCACTCCGAAACCGAGCCCCCTCGCGCCGACCGGCAACGGCGCGGCCCGTGCGCCGTCCGGCACGGCCCAGTCGTCCGCGCAGGCAGCCGATGCAGGATCGAGCGGCGGCGACACGACCGTGAACCTGTCGGGTCTGTCCGGCCAGCTGCGTTCGGTAGCCGCGTCGGGCGACGCCGATATCGACACGGGCCTGGTCCAGTCGATCAAGGACGCACTGAACAACGGCACGCTGACGGTCGACGCGAACAAGATTGCCGACGGCGTATTGAACACCGCCCGCGAACTGCTGCAGCAGCAGCGCCCGCAGGGCAGCTAATCCCGGCCTCGTGGCCGGTTCACCCGGTTTGCCGGCGTGCGGCCATCCCGCGCACCGGCGTGACGAGCATGACGCGATGAGAGAAGAGCTGCTGGCCACGGTCAACGACGAACACGCGACGGTCGAAGCGTTCGCGTCCCTGCTCGTCTACGAGGAAAAGGCGCTGACGACGGCCGAGCCGCTCGAGATGCTGCCCGGGATCGTCGAGAAGAAAAGCGCACTGATCGACCGGCTCGCGCAGCTCGAACGCACGCGCGACACGCAGCTTTCCGCGCTCGGCTTTCCGGCCGGCAAGAAAGGCATGGACCAGGCGGCCGAGCGCGACGCGCGCCTCGCGAGCCGCTGGCAACTGCTGCAACAGGCCGCCGAACGCGCGCGCCAGGCCAACGCGAACAACGGGATGCTGATCCGGATCCGGATGGACTACAACGAGCGCGCGCTCGCGGTGCTGCGCTCGGCGCCCGCGCCGGCCGGCGTGTACGGCCCCGACGGACGCGTGTCGGCACTCACGCGCTGACCGGCTGACGGCGCGCCGCGCGGCCGACCGGCGGCCGCGTCGCTGCTTCCCTCCTTCGTTACAACAGCGGACACGCGGTGACCTGCGTGCCGCGTTCCACGCACAGCCGCTCGTAGTCGCGCAGGTACGCGCGCTCGGCGTCGTCCAGCAGATCCAGATCGATCAGGTCCCAGTCGTAGCCCACCGTCACGATGTTCTCGAACGTCACGGTGCCGGGCTGCGCGTCGTCCGCCCGCACGATCACGATGTTCTCGATCCGCACGCCGCCCTTGCCCGGCAGGTAGATGCCCGGCTCGACCGAAATCACCGCATTCGGCACCAGCCCGTACGTCGCGCCCGGCGCGAACCGCACGCCACCCTCGTGCACGTGAATCCCGACGCCGTGCCCGGTGCCGTGGCCGAAATCGTGGCCATGGTCGCGGCACACCTGCCGCACCAGCGCATCGACGTCGCCGCCCGTCGCGGTGGCCGGAAAACGCGTGACGAGCCCCTTGATGCAGGCCTTCAGCGCGACCGTGTAGATCTCGCGCTGCCACGGCTGCGCGACCGTGTCCGGCCGCGTGCGGCGCAGCACGACGCGCGTGCAGTCCGTCGCGAAGCCGGCTTCGTAGTACGCGCCGCTGTCGAGCAGCACGAGTTCGCCTTCGGTCAGCTCGACGTCGGCGCTCGCCGCCGTGTAATGCGCGAACGCGCTGTTCGCGCCGTTCGCCGCGATCGACGGAAACGACAGCGCGACCGCCGAACGTGCGCCGTACGCGTCGTTGATCCTGCGCGCAAGGTCGTACTCGGTGTGGCGTACGCCCGGCTCGCCGGTCTTCGCCCAGCGCATCGTCTCGGCGATCGCCGCGCAGCTGCGCGCGAACGCGTCGCGGAACTGGCCGAGCACCGCCGGCGTCTTGCTCGCCCGCATCGCCTCGACCGGGTTGAAATCGGCATGCCGCGCGTGCGGCCACACCCGCTTCACCGCGTCGACGAGCGCGCAGTTCACCGATTCGAAGCCGTAGCACACGTGCTCGACGGCGAACTGCGCGAGGAAGCGCTCGAGCGCCGCGACGTCGCGCCGGATCACCTGCAGCGCCGGATACGAATCGAGCGCGACCTCGCAGCGGTCGCAGCCTTCCGGGAGGAACAGCGCCACCCGCCCGCCGACCGCGAACAGGAAGCCGAGGTGCGACGACGCATTCGGGATGTGATAGCCGCGGCTGTTCAGCAGATACGCGAGATCGTCCGACGCGCAGGTGAAGAACGCGGTCTTGCCGTCGGCCGCGCCGGTATGCGCGGCGAGCCGGCGGTTCAGCGCGTCGAGGTTCTGCACGACGCTCAGGCCGGTCATCGCTGCCGGGATCTCGAAGATCGGCCGCTCGACGTTCCAGCCCGGCAGCGCGATCGCCCGGTCGATCTCGCGCTCGGCGAGGCTCGTCCAGTCGAGCGACGCGGCCTGCGTCTGCTCGAACAGCCGGTTGCGCTGCGCGACGCTGATCCGCCGCGCGTCGTAGCCGACCCGCGCGAGCCGGCTCGCGTGCGCGAGCAGCCAGTCGGCCATCGCCTGCCAGATCGTCACGTTCATGCCGAGCTTCTCGACGCGCACGCGCGCCGGATCGCACTGCTCGTCGGCCTGGAAGTGATAACGGCCGTCGACGAACAGCACGAACGGCGGCAGATCGAGCGCCTGCGCGGTCGCCGCGCTCAGGAAGATCCCGCAGCCGGCCGAGCCGTCGAAGCCGGACACCGCGTAGCGCGGGTTGTTGCCGCGCGGCAGGTACTCGGTCACGTATTCGTCCTGCGACGTGATCAGCACCGCGTCGAGTCGCGCGGCATCGAGCAGGCGCGACAGGCCGGCCTGCGTGTCGGCGACGGACGCGTCGTACGGGGGAAGGCCGGAGAAGCTGTATTTCAGTCGATCGATCATCGGATGCCCGTTATTCATTGTTGTCGGCGGCCGGCGGCGTGCCGCGGCATCGCGCGCCGGGCACGGCACGTCGTTGCGGCGCAGGTCACGCGCGGCACGACGCGCGGCCGGGCCGCGCCGCCGGCCGAGAGGCAGGCCTTCGGTAAAATTTTTGTCTCACTTAACTTTGTTTGATGCGCGACAGAATCTAGAGCACGTCGAAATCGAGGTCAAGCCAAGATTTTCGTAGGACTAAAATCGGCGTGCCGCCTGCGGATTCCGGCACAACGCCGATTCGCCCCGCGACGCTGCGCGGTACAATGCGCCGGCCTCGCCGCCCCGGGCGGCCGCACGGCCCCTTTGCCCGCGCCCCGACTCGTTGCCACGAAAGAGATTCATGGATTCAGACCTCATGCGTATCGGCCAGCGCATTCGCCGCCTGCGCCGGGAAGCGAAGAAGACGCTGCTGGAAGTGGCGACCGAAGCGAACCTGTCGGTCGGGTTCCTGTCGCAGGTCGAGCGCCATCTGACGGGCATCTCGCTGTCGTCGCTCGTCAACGTCGCGAAGGCGCTGGGCGTGCCGCTCGGCACGCTGATCGAGCAGCCGCGCCAGGCGCAGCCCGATTCGCACGAGGGCAGCCGCAAGCCGTACGCGCTCGACGCCGCGTCGCAGTGGTACGAGCGGCTGTCCACCACGTTCGACGGCAGCCAGATCAACGCACTGAAGGTGCAGATGATGGAGGGCTACCGGTCGGAATGGGTCGCGCACGGCGGCGACGAATTCGTGTACGTGCTGGCGGGCCGCATCTGCTACACGGTCGGCAAGAAGAATTACCCGCTGACGCCCGGCGACTCGCTGCACTTCGACGCGCGCAAGCGGCATCGCGTGGCCAATGTCGGCGACGGGCCGGCCGAGCTGATCACCGTCAGCACGCTGCCGCTGTTCGACGACAGTGGTGCGGAATTCGTATCCGCAACGACGGAAATCAGGCAGTCGAAGCCCGGCGAGCCGCGCGTGAGCCGGCGCGCGCCGGCGTCCAAGCGGGATGACCGCGACGCCGCCGCGCCACGGCCGTCCAGGGCCGGCGCAGCCGAAAAGAAGGGGGCGGCGAAGCCGCGCGCCGCCGCCGGCAAACGCGCGGCGGCCGCGACTCCGGCGCGCAAGAAGAAATCGTGACGGCTGGCCGGCGCAGGCCGCGCCTGTTCCGCGCCTGCTACTTGCCTGCTACTTGCCTGCTACTTGCCTGCTACTTGCCGACTACTCGCCGATCGCGAGCGCCTGCGCGACGGCCTGAACCCGCGCGCGATGCACGGCTTCCTTGATCTTCTCCGTATCGTTGCCGATGCCGCGCGCGATCGCGCCGGCATCGACACTGCGCGCCGCCGCGAGCGCGACGCGCAGCCGCTCGGCCTGCGGATACGGCTGCGCATCGAGCCCGAGCCGGCCGCGCGCATCCGATTCGCAGGCCTGCAGCAACTCGGCGAAGCGCGCCGGCTTGCGCAGCGCGTCGCTGCGCTCGAAGAGCCGCACCAGCGCGGCCGCGCCCATCTCCATCACGCGATGCAGGTTGCCGTGCTCGCGCGCGACCACCAGCGCGAGGTCGCGGCATTCGTTCGGCACGCGCAGCCGCTCGCACAACGGTTTGAGCAGCTCGACGCTGCGGCTTTCGTGGCCGACGTGGCGCGGCAGCACGTCCGCGGGCGTCGTCCCCTTGCCGAGATCGTGCGTGAGCGCCGCGAAGCGCACCGCCAGCGAATAGCCCTGCTTCGCCGCGTAGTCGACGACCATCATCACGTGCACGCCGGTATCGACTTCCGGGTGGTAATCGGCGCGCTGCGGTACGCCCCACAGCGCGTCGACCTCGGGCAGGATGCGCGCGAGCGCGCCGCAGTCGCGCAGCACGGCGAACATCCGCGACGGCTTCGCTTCCATCAACCCGCGCGCGATTTCCTGCCATACGCGTTCGGGCACGAGCGCGTCGACCTCGCCCGCATCGACCATCCGTCGCATCAGCGCGAGCGTTTCGTCCGCCACCGTGAAATCCGCGAACCGCGCGGCAAAGCGCGCGGTGCGCAGGATTCGCACCGGGTCCTCGACGAATGCGTCGCTCACGTGCCGGAACACGCGCGCACGCAGGTCGGCCTGCCCGTCGAACGGATCGATCACCGGGCCGACCAGCGCGCCTTCCGGGCTCACCTCGCGCGCCATCGCGTTGATCGTCAGGTCGCGCCGCGCGAGATCCTCGTCGAGCGTCACGTCCGGCGCGTAGTGGAACTGGAAGCCGTGATAGCCGGCCGCCGTCTTGCGCTCGGTGCGCGCCAGCGCGTACTCCTCCTGCGTCTGCGGATGCAGGAACACCGGGAAATCCTTGCCGACCGGCCGGAAACCCTGCGCGGTCATCTGCTCGGGCGTCGCGCCGACCACCACGTAGTCGCGGTCCTGCACCGGCACGCCGAGCAATTCGTCGCGGATCGCGCCGCCTACTGCGTAGATGTTCATGGCTGCGGCTCGTATTCGGCGATCACGTTGGTTTCGCGGCGCGCGGCATCGATCCACTGCTGCACGGCCGGCAGCGCGGTCACGCGCGCGGCGTAGCCGGCCGCCTCCGGCGACAGCGCCGGCGCATACGTGTTGAAGCGCATCACGACCGGCGCATACATCGCATCGGCGATCCCGAATTCGCCGAACAGGAACGGCCCGCCCGATGCCTCGATGCATTCGCTCCACAGCGCGTCGATGCGCGCGACGTCGGCGAGCGCCTCGGGCGTCGCGCCGCGCCCCGGCATCGACGCGCGGATGCTCATGCCCATCTGCGTGCGCAGCGCCATGAAGCCCGAATGCATCTCGGCGGACACGCAGCGCGCATGCGCACGCGCGAGCGGGTCGGCCGGCCACATCGGGAATTGCGGATAGCGCTCGGCGAGCGTCTCGGCGATCGCGAGCGAATCCCAGATCGCCAAGCCGTGATCGTCGACGAGGCACGGCACCTTGCCGGTCGGCGAGTATTCGCGGATGCGCGCGGCCGTGTCGTCGCGGCGCAGCTCGACCACGATCTCGTCGAACGGGATGCCGAAATGCGCGAGCAGCAGCCACGGCCGCATCGACCACGACGAGTAGTTCTTGTCTCCAATGACGAGCTTCATGACGGGGTTCCGGAAAATGCGAAAAAGGAAAAGAAAGGCGCCGACCGGCGGCACCCCGCGGGTATTAGCGACGCGAGCGGAACCAGTCGAACCGCGAGCGCGTCGTCGCTTCGCCGAGATACGCGGGCGCAATGCTTTCGAGACTCGCGGGCGAGAGCCCGAGTTCCGGCGCGAGCGGCCCCGACAGCACGTTCGGCACCGACATCGTCGCGAGATTGTCACGCGTGAGCACCGGCTCGCCCGGCAGGCATTCGAACACGCTCGCCTGCAGCCGCGCAAGCGCGTCGGGCAGCCGCACGATGCGTGCCTGCCGGCCGACCAGCGTGCCGCAGTAGCGCACCAGTTGCTCGAGCGTGTAGACGGTCGGGCCGCCGAGCTCGTAGGTCTTGCCGTGCGCGCCCGCGAGATCGAGGGTGTTGACGAACGCGCGCACGACGTCGCCGACGAATACCGGCTGGAAGCGCGCGTCGGGCATCGCGAGCGGCAGCACGGGGACCGAGCGCTGCAGGTTCGCGAACGTATTGAGGAAGGCGTCGCCGGGGCCGAACACGACCGACGGCCGGAAGATCGTCAGCGCGAGCGAATCGGTGGCCGCGACCGCATGCAGCGCGGCTTCGCCGTCGCCCTTCGAGCGCTGGTACATGCTCGCGCCGTGCGAATCGGCGCCGAGCGCGCTCATGTGCAGCAGGCGCCGCACGCCGACCTCGCAGCAGGCGGTCGCCAGCGCGGCCGGCAGCGCGACGTGCGCGCGCTCGAAGCCCGGCCCGTACGGCGTGCCGCGGCCGCCGTGCAGCACGCCGACCAGGTTGATCGCCGCGTGCGCGCCGGCGACGAAGCGTGCGAGCGTGCGCGTATCGAGCGCGTCGAGTTCGACGATGTCGACCGGCAGCATCTGCAGGTGGCGCGCGTGGTCGCGCCGCCGCGTGCCGATCCGTACGTGCTTGCCGGCGTCGATCAGCGCATTGACGAGCCGGCTGCCGATGAAGCCGGTGCCGCCCAGCAGCGCGACGGTCTGGCGATCCATGATGTGGGCCTCAAAAGAACACTGCCGCGTCTCGCGCGGCAGTTCGTGTATCAGGGCGAGATCATGCCTAGACGTTTCTTCAACGACTGCGGTTTGCCCTCGAAGAGCGCCGCGTAGTAGACGGTGTTCGACAGCACGTTCTTCACGTAGTCGCGCGTCTCGTTGAACGGAATCGTCTCCGCGAAGATCGCGCCTTCGACCGGCTGCGTCAACACCTGGCGCCACTGGCGCGGCCGGCCCGGGCCCGCGTTGTAGCCGGCGGTGGCGAGCACCGGCGAGCTGTCGAAGTTGTTGTAGATGTCCGCCAGATACCAGGTGCCGAGCTGGATGTTGGTGTCGATGTCGTGCATCTGCGCCCGCGAGATCGTGCCCATGCCGAGCTTCTTCGCGACCATCTGGGCCGTCGCCGGCATCAGCTGCATCAGGCCGCCCGCGCCCACCGACGAACGCGCGCTGATGATGAAGCGCGATTCCTGGCGGATCAGCCCGTACGCCCACTCGACGTCGAGGCCCGTCGACTGCGCATAGCGCTCGACGGTCGTGCGGTACGGCGACGGATAGCGCAGCGTGAAGTCGTGCTCGGCCTTCGTGCGGTCGGCCGTGTTGACCGTGCGGTCGAGCAGCTCGACGCGCTTGCCGTATTCGGCGGCCGCGAGCAGCTGGCGATCGGTCATCCCGCGCAGCGGCCAGTTCCATTCGCGATTGCCTTCGAGGCGCAGGTTCAGCGCGTAGAAGCGCTGCGCGAGCGCGAAGCCCGGGATCTTGCCCATCGCGTCGATCTCGGCGTCGCTCACCTTCGTGCGCGGCGGGATCGTCGTGCGCTGGCCGAGCTCTTCGCCGGCCAACTGCCCGTAGAAGTTGAACTGGCCCGCGACCTGCTCGAATTCCTGGTTCGCCTGCAGCGTGTCGCCGCTCTGCTTGAGCGCGCGCGCATGCCAGTAGATCCACGCCGGGTCGTTGCGCAGCGACGGCGGCATCTGCTCGATCGACCAGCGCACCATCGGCCAGTTGCCGGCGAGCAGCGCGGCGCGCGTGCGCCATTCGTAGCCCGGGTTCGACAGCGGCGCGTTCGCCGATTTCGCGTACCAGACCGACGCCATCGGCGAGCGCTTGATCGCGCCCTGGTAGCCGATCGCGCCCCACGCGATCGCCTGTTCCTGCCTGGTCAGCGACGGCGCGACCGTCGTGAGCATCCCGGCGGCCGCGTCCGGATCGTTGCGCGCCATGCGGCCGAGCGCGATCAGCGCGAGCTGATGCGATGCGGCGTCAGCCCCGACGCCGCGTGCGAGGTACAGCGGCGGCGCGCTCGTCGCCTGGTCGAAGCCGACGGGGCGCGGGCCGAGCGCGTCGACGATCTTGCCGCCGAGCGTCGTGTAGTTCTGCTCGTACGCGAGGCGCGCCTGCTGCCACACGTCGTCGCTCGTGAACTGCTGGTTGACGGTGAGCGCGGTGATCAGGTCGACGCACGCATCGCCGTAGTTCTTCGGCTCGACGAGCAGCGCGCGCGCCGCATCGGCGACGTTCTCGTTGCGCGCCGCGCGCGATTCGAGCGCATAGCACTTGACCTGCGTGTCGTCGTCGAGCACGAAGCGCTTGTACTGGTCGTCGAAATTGCGCCAGTCGTGGCGCGCGCCGAGCACGAGCAGGTAGTCGTTGCGCAGGCGATCGGCGATCGCCTGGCCATCGTAGCGCTGCAGGAACGACTGCACGGGCGCGTCCGGCGCATCGACGCGCGCACGGCCCGTCGAATCGAACAGCTGCGGCTTGATCTGGAAATACTCGACGTAGGACGGCACCGGATAGTTCGGGATCATCGACGCGAGCTGCGCGGCCTTCGCGGCGTCGTTGCGGCGTGCGGCTTCGCGAAGCTGCACGAAGATCTGGTCATCCCCGGCGAGCGTGTCGTCGTTCGGTGCGGCACATGCGGCCGTGCCCGCGACGAGCGCGGCGGCGGAAAGCGCCAGCGCGACCGCGCGATATACTCGGAAAAGGCTGTTCGACATCGTTTTGAATGGAGCACGAAGTGAGCGAAAGCATAGCACGCAACCCTGTGCCGAACCCGAAGGTTGCGCTGCGCAAAACGCTGTCCGGCACCCGTCGCGACGCCGCGTCGCAACCTGCCGCGAACGCCGCGCTCGACGCGCGGCTGCGCATGCTGCTCGACCGTCTGGCGCCGCGCACGGTCGGGTTCTACTGGCCGCTGCCGGGCGAATTCGATGCGCGCGACGCGGTGCTCGCATGGTGCGCGGCGGGCACCGGCCGGTGCGCCGCGCTGCCGGTGATCGGCGAGCGTCACACGCCGCTCGCCTTCCACGCATGGGATCCGCACACGCCGATGCGCGAAGGTCATCACCGGATTCCCGAACCGGCGTCGGGAATCGTCGTCGTGCCCGATCTTTTGCTGATTCCCTGTGTAGGATTCGATGCGCAGCGCTACCGGCTCGGCTACGGCGGCGGCTACTACGACCGCACGCTCGCCGCCTGGCCGGGCGAAACGCTGCCCGTGACGGTCGGCATCGCGTACGAAGCATGCCGCGTCGATGCGCTGCCGGCCGAAGCGCACGATCTCGCGTTGCGCTGGATCGTCACCGACGCCGCGCTTTACCCGGCCGCCGAATGATGGCGCGTGGTGCCGCGAGCGTGTCGCGGCGACCGACCGTTTCCGCGATCGTTTACAGTGACGCCGCCGCCCGCGCGGCCGTGTCGTAGAGGCCCGATGCGTGGCGCAGCAACTGCGCCGCGTCGCCGATCTGCTCGTTGGTGAGGCCGCTGTCCTTCAGCGTCTCGATCAGGCAATGCTCGCGGACCTCGCGGTACTTCAGGCACAGGTCGCGTCCCGCGTCGGTCGCGAAGAAGAACACTTCCTTGCCGTTCTTCTCGCTCTTCACATAGCCGCGGGCGATCAGTTTTTTCAGCGCATAGGTCGCGACGTGCGTATCCTCGATATTGAGCACGAAGCAGATGTCGGCGAGTTTCTTCTTGCGTTCGCGATGGCTGACGTGATGCAGCAGCGAGACCTCGACCGCCGTCATGTCCTTCGCGCCCGCCGCCGACATGCAGCGCACCATCCAGCGGTTGAACGCGTTGCCGGCCATGATGAGCCCGTATTCGAGCTCCGACAGCTCCGCGCTCGAATCGGAAACGAGGTGTTCGGATGACACGATCTTGGTCGCAGGACGCTTCATGGAAAGGCGGCGCAAGCCGGATGACAGGATGTGCCCGAGTGTACGCCAGAAGCCCCGGCCTACGAGCTAGGCGAAAACGCTTATTGAGAAGTTGTCGATATTTTATTGACAATGTGCGCTAACATTGCCGTCCGAACCGTGCCAGTCCGATGACGCAACCCCGCATTTATCCGCTCGGCGATGCCGCCCTCGTCTGCGAGGTGCCGCCGCCCGCCACGCTCGATTGCCAGCGCCGCGTCTGGGCCGTGGCCGAGGCCGCGCGCGCATGGCCCGACGTGATCGACGTCGTCCCCGGCATGAACAACCTGACCATCGTGTTCGACGCGCTCGCCGCGACGGCCGACTCGCTCACGCCCGCGCTGCGCGACGCGTGGGAAACCGCCGACGTCGAGCACGCGGACGGCCGCGAGGTCGAGATCCCGGTCGAGTACGGCGGGGCCGCCGGGCCCGACCTGGCGGCCGTCGCCGCCCACACGGGGCTGTCGGCCGACGAGGTCGTCGCACGCCACGCGGCCGGCGCCTACGTCGTGTTCTTCGTCGGCTTCCAGCCGGGCTTCGCGTATCTGGGCGGCCTCGACGCCGCGCTGCACATGCCGCGCCGCGCGGCGCCGCGCCTCGAGGTGCCGGCCGGCTCGGTCGGCATCGGCGGCGCGCAGACGGGTATCTACCCGGCCACGTCGCCCGGCGGCTGGCAACTGATCGGCCGCACGTCGCAGGTGCTGTTCGACCCGGCGCGGCCGCAGCCGACGCTGCTGCTGCCCGGCGACCGCGTGCGCTTCACCATTGCGGGAGTCGACGCACGATGACCCAGAGCAACGCACCGGGCACCATCGAGGTCGTGCGGGCCGGCCCGCTGTCGACCGTGCAGGATCTCGGCCGCCGCGGCACGCGCCATCTCGGCGTCGCGCAGGGCGGCGCGCTCGACGGCCTCGCGCTCGAAGTCGGCAACCGGCTGGTCGGCAACCGCCCCGACGCGGCGGCCGTCGAAATCACGATCGGCCCCGCCACGTTCCGCTTCACGCGCGCCACGCGCATCGCGATCACCGGCACCGAGTTCGGCGCGACGCTCGACGGCAAGCCCGTGCATTCGTGGTGGAGCCTGCCGGTCGACGCCGGGCAGACGCTCGTGCTGCCGGCCGCGAAACGCGGCATGCGCGGCTACCTGTGCATCGCGGGCGGCATCGACGTGCTGCCGATGCTCGGCTCGCGCAGCACCGATCTCGCGTCGCGCTTCGGCGGCCTCGGCGGCCGCACGCTGCGCGACGGCGACCGGCTCCCGGTCGGCGTGCCGCCGGCCGGCGCGGGCTGCCTTTCGGCCGATGCGCCGGAATTCGGCGTGAAGGCGCCGGCGTGGTGCGCGTTCGTGCGCGTCGACGAGCCGCCGCGCCGTCACCGCCCCGTGCATGCGCCGTGGGCGATGCCCGTGCGCGTGCTGCCGGGCCCCGATTACGCGTCGTTCGCGGCCGATTCGCAGCAGGCGTTCTGGGATGAGGAATGGCTCGTCACCGCGAACAGCAACCGGATGGGCTATCGGCTCGCCGGCGCCGAGCTCGTGCGCGAGCGGCCGGTCGAACTGCTGTCGCACGCGGTGCTGCCCGGCACGATCCAGGTGCCGCCGAACGGCCAGCCGATCGTGCTGATGCACGACGCGCAGACCACCGGCGGCTACCCGAAGATCGGCACGGTGATCCGCGCCGACCTGTGGAAGCTCGCGCAGGCGCGGCTCAACCTGCCGATCCGCTTCGTGCGCACGACACTCGACGCCGCGCGCGCCGCCCTCGTCGCGGAACGGGCGTACCTGCGGCAGATCGACGTCGCGATCGAGATGCGCGAGGAAGCGCGCCGCCGCGCCCAATCGCGCGCTGCGTGACAATGGCGGAAAGCGGTAGCGAAGGACGCGCCACGCAACCAGTGGACGAGGAACATATGGAAATCGATCTGAATGCCGATCTCGGCGAAGGATGCGGATCGGACGAGGCGCTGCTCGACCTCGTCACGTCGGCGAACATCGCATGCGGATGGCATGCAGGCGGCGCGAATGCGATGCGCGACTGCGTGCGCTGGGCCGTGCAGAAAGGCGTGTCGATCGGCGCGCATCCGAGCTTCCACGATCCGGAGAATTTCGGCCGCAAGGAAATGCAGCTGCCGGCCGGCGACATCTATGCGGGCGTGCTGTACCAGCTCGGCGCGCTGTCGGCGATCGCGCAGGCCGAAGGCGGCCGCATCGCGCACGTGAAACCGCACGGCGCGCTGTACAACCAGGCCGCGCGCGACCCGCTGATCGCCGACGCGGTGGTGTCCGCGATCCACGATTTCGATCCGTCGCTCGCGGTGTTCGGGCTCGCGAACAGCGTGTTCATCGCGGCCGCGCGGCAGGCGGGGCTCGCGGCGGTGGAGGAAGTGTTCGCCGATCGCGGCTACCGCGCGGACGGCTCGCTGGTGCCGCGCAGCCTGCCCGGCGCGTTGATCGACGATGAAGATGCGGTGCTCGCGCGCACGCTCGACATGGTGCGCAACCGGCAGGTGCGCGCGCTGAGCGGCGAATGGGTGCCGCTCAATGCGCAGACCGTCTGCCTGCATGGCGACGGGCCGCATGCGCTGGCGTTCGCGAAGCGAATCCGCGCGGCGCTCGAGGCCGCCGGCGTCGACGTCGTGGCGCCCGGCGCGCTGCAGGCCGACGAAGGCGCGTAACGCAGCATTCGGCGCAGGGCCCGCGCGCCGCACGTTTTCGTCGCACCAAAGAAAAAAGCGCCCTCGTGGCGCTTTTCCGTTGGTGCAATCGGTGCGGCTTCGCCGTCTGTCGATTCACCCCCGAAACCGTCTTTCGACGGTGACCGGAAAAATATTCCGGATTAAAAAACGTCCGCCGCCGCCCGATCACTGCCTTCCCCGGTCAGACGACGGAACGTCGCTTATGTGCAAGTCGGCCCGCATGCATGTGTTGTTCGACGATGATTGGCCCCGCCGTGCATGCAGACTCTCCGCGGCCGGCACGTGCTTCACGTGCCGGCGACGCTCACCCCGCGCTTTATTTCTGCTACCCCGTAGAACTTATCTATTCTTTTCATTTTTTCAACTTGTGGGGTGAAGAATAGATATTGGCCGAACGGGATGTCAATCGTTTTAAACGCTATTTTCCGACGATTCAAGGGTTTTCCTTATCGAGCGGCACTACCGCGCAGGCACGTCGCACGGTACGCGCGACGTCGATCAAACAGGGGGACGATCAGTGCGGGCAGCCGGTCGCGATCAGTTCGCGTCGACCCGGTATCCTTGCTGGCGCAACAATTCGAGCACGCCGCGCGGGCCACCCAGATGCAGCGCGCCGATCGCGACGAACAGCGGCCGGTTCGGCGCGGCGATTGCAGTCATCCGTGCAACGAAGCGCCGGTTGCGCTCGTACACGATCTTGTTGTCGAGCGACGCCGACAACGCCTTCGAACGGGCGAGCCGTTCGCTCTTCGCGACGGCCCACGCCGAGATCGCATCGGCGTCGCCAATTCGCCACAGCCGGTGCAGCGCCTTGATGTCGTCGGCGTTCTGCGCGGGCGTCTGCACCATGTCCTGCGCGAGCATCTCGCGCTGCTCGGCCAGCGTCAGCCCGGTGAACGCGCGCATCTGTTCGGCGAGCGTCTCGAGTCCGATCACGCGGCCGCCCTTCTTCTTCAGGAACACGTTCTGCAGTTGCGCCTCGGTGCCGTATTCGGTCTGCAGGCCCGCGGACAGCGAATCGTAGGTCTCGACGACGAGCGCCGCGAGCCACGGCCGCATCTTGCGGATCTCGGCGAGCGCGGCCGGGTTGCCGCGCAGGCGCGCCGCGAGCCGCTGCCACAGCGGCTCGGGCAGCAGGCGCTGCAGGCACGGGTAGCGGCACACGCCGTACTTCGACACATCGTCCTGCGATTCGAGCAGATCATCGGGCGACAGCTCGAGCGCGAGCGTCGGCGACGCGGCGAGCGCCGCGAGGATGCGCGGCCGGAACGGCTGCGCGCTCGGGTAATCGGACGGGTCGCCCGTGTGCAGCGTGCCGAGCACGTAGAGCGTGACCTTGCCCTTGGTCGCGACGTAGAACGGCATGCGCGCCGGCTGCACGCGCACGGTGCCGCGCGACACGGTGCCGTCGGACACGGCCGGCGTATGGAAGCCCGGCAGGCTCATGCCGGGCGGCGGAACCTGCGACGGACGAATCGGCGAAGTCGCCGGCGCACGCCCCTCGGCGCGCACCGGCTCAACGGGGACCACGACGCTGGCCGCCGCGCACGCGCCGGCCAGCGCCGCGCCCGTGACGGTACGCACGCTCCAGCGCCGCGCGTAGCGGTACGCGCGCATCACGCGCGCGCCGCCTGCCCCCGCACGGCGCACGCCGGACACGCGCGCCGCCAACGCTTCAGGCATTCTCCTCCCCGACCTCCTCGGCGCGATGGCAGGCTACGCGCCGGCCGTCCACTTCGCGCAATTGCGGCTCCTCGACGCGGCACCGCTCGACCGCGTACGGGCAGCGCTGGTGGAACGCGCAGCCCGACGGCGGATTGAGCGGCGACGGCAGTTCGCCCTGCAACTTGATCTGCACGCGGCGATCTTCCTCGAAGATCGCCGGCGTCGCCGACATCAGCGCCCGCGTGTACGGATGGCGCGGCCGTGCGTAAATCGTCGCCTTGTCGCCGAGCTCGGCGACGCTGCCGAAGTACATCACCATCACGTCGTCGGCAACGTGTTCGACCACCGACAGGTTGTGCGAGATGAACACGTAGCTCGTCTTGAACTGCTCCTGCAGATCCATGAACAGGTTCAGGATCTGCGCCTGGATCGACACGTCGAGCGCGGACACCGGCTCGTCCGCGACGACGATGCGCGGATCGAGAATCATCGCGCGCGCGATCGCGACCCGCTGGCGCTGGCCGCCCGAGAACATGTGCGGATAGCGCTTCGCGTGCTCGGGGCGCAGGCCGACCGTGCGCATGATCTGCGCGATGCGCGCGGCGCGCTCGGCGGCCGTCAGGTTCGCGTTGATTTCGAGCGGCTCGGAAAGCGTCTGCTCGACGGTCTTGCGCGGGTTGAGCGATGCGAACGGATTCTGGAACACCATCTGCACGCGGCGGCGCAGGTCGGCGACCGTGTCGCGGCTCGCGCCGGCCACGTTCTTGCCGTCGATCGTCAGGCTGCCCGCGGTGGGCGTCTCGATCATCGTGAGCTGGCGCGCGAGCGTCGATTTCCCGCAGCCCGACTCGCCGACGACGGCGAGCGTCTTGCCGCGCTTCAGCGAGAACGACACGCCGTTCAGCGCCTTCACCGTGCCCTGCCCGAACATCCCGCGCTTCACCGAATAGTGCTTCGCGAGGCCGTCGGCCACCAGTACCGCTTCCTCGTCGTGCGAAGCGCGAGGCGTTTCATTGACTGCATTCATCGTGCGCCTCCCGTCAGGTCGAGGTTGGAAACATTGAGCGGCTTGATGCAGCGCGCGCGCATCGCATCGTTGGCCGGCACCAACGTGTCGAGCGCCGGCCGCGCCTTGCGGCAATCGTCGACGACGTACTTGCAGCGCGGCGCGAACAGGCACCCGGACGGGCGATCATCGCGGCCCGGCACCATGCCCGGCAATGCGGCAAGGCGACGCGCCCCCTGATTGTGCTCGGGAATCGCCGCGAGCAGCGCTTCGGTGTACGGATGATGCGGCGCGCGGAAGATGTCGGGCACGCGGTTGGTCTCGATGATCTCGCCCGCGTACATCACCGCGACGCGATGCGCGACCTCCGACACCACGGCCAGATCGTGCGAGATCAGCACGAGCGCCATCCCGCGCTCCTTCTGCAGCTTCACGAGCAGATCCATGATCTGCGCCTGGATCGTCACGTCGAGCGCGGTGGTCGGCTCGTCGGCGATCAGCAGCTTCGGGTTGCACGCGACGGCCATCGCGATCATCACGCGCTGGTTCATCCCGCCCGACATCTGGTGCGGGAACGACGCGATGCGGTTCTTCGCATCGGGGATGCCGACCTGGTCGAGCAGTTCGAGCGCGCGCCGGTGCAGCGCGTCGCCGCGCAGGCCTTCGTGCAGCTTCAGCACTTCCTTGATCTGGTAGCCGACCGTGTAGCTCGGGTTCAGGCTCGTCAGCGCGTCCTGGAACACCATCGCGATGTCCTTGCCGACGATCTTGCGGCGCGCCTTCGGCGACGCCTTCAAGAGATCCACGCCGTTGAACGTGACTTCATCGGCCGTCACCTTGCCGGGCGCGTCGATCAGGCCCATCAGCGCCATCATCGTCACGCTCTTGCCCGAGCCCGATTCGCCGACGACGCCCACCACCTCGCCCGGCGCGACCGACAGGTTGATCCGGTCGACCGCGGGCAGGCCGTTGAAGTTCACCGCGAGATTGCGGATGGTCAGTAGGTTCTGGGTCATGGTCATGCCATCCGTTTCAGCTTGGGATCCAGCGCGTCACGCAGCCCGTCGCCGAGCAGGTTGATCGCGAGCACCGAAATCAGGATCGACAGGCCGGGCATCGTCACGATCCACCACGCGTTGTCGATGTAGTCGCGTGCGGAAGCGAGCATCGCGCCCCACTCGGCGGTCGGCGGTTGCACGCCGAGGCCGAGGAAGCCGAGCGCGGCCGCGTCCAGGATCGCCGACGAGAAGCCGAGCGTCGCCTGCACGATCAGCGGCGCCGTGCAGTTCGGCAGCACCTGCGAGAACATCAGGCGCAGCGTGCCGGCGCCGGCCACGCGCGACGCGGTCACGTATTCCTTCTGCAGCTCGCCGAGCGCCGACGCACGCGTGAGGCGCACGTAGGCCGGCAGCGCGACGATCGCGATCGCGAACATCGTGTTGGTGAGGCCCGGGCCGATGATCGCGACGACCGCGACCGCGAGCAGCAGCGACGGCAGCGCGAGCAGCACGTCCATGATGCGCATCACCGGCGTGTCCGCCCACTTCTGGAAGAACGCGGCGACCAGCCCGAGCACGATGCCGGGGATCAGCGCGAGCACGACCGACACGAAGCCGATCCAGAACGACATCCGCGCGCCGAACATCAGCCGCGAAAGGATGTCGCGGCCCGCTTCGTCGGTGCCGAGGATGAATTGCCAGTTGCCGCCGGCGAGCCACGCGGGCGGAATCTTCACGTAGTCGCGGTATTGCTCGACCGGGCTGTGCGGCGCGATCAGCGGCGCGAGCAACGCGACTGCGATCAGCACGATCACGACGATGCCCGCGCCGACGGCGCCGCGGTTGCGCGAGAAGTTGGCCCAGAACTCGCGCAGCGCGAGCGCACGGCCGCCGGCCGGCGCGGATTCGGTCGGCAGGGTATTTTGCAGATTGCTCATGGGATTACCTCGTGTGGCGGATGCGCGGATTCAGCACGCCGTACAGCAGGTCGACGACCAGGTTCACGACGATCACGAGCGTCGCGATCAGCAGGATGCCGCCCTGGACGACCGGATAGTCGCGGCGGCCGATCGCATCGATCAGCCACTTGCCGACGCCGGGCCACGAAAAGAGCGTCTCGGTCAGCACCGCGCCAGCAAGCAGCGTGCCGATCTGCAGGCCGATCACCGTGACGACCGGGATCAGCGCATTGCGCAGCGCATGCACGACGACCACGCGCACGGGCGACAGCCCTTTCGCGCGGGCGGTGCGGATGTAGTCCTCGCGCAGCACTTCGAGCATCGACGAGCGCGTCATCCGTGCGATCACCGCGAGCGGGATCGTGCCGAGCACGATCGCGGGCAGAATCAGGTGGCTCACCGCCGACTTGAACGAACCTTCGTCCGGCGCGAGCAGCGCGTCGATCAGCATGAAGCCGGTCGGGTGCGGGAAATCGTATTCGACCGCGATGCGCCCCGACACGGGCGTCCAGCCGAGGGTCGACGAAAACACCATGATGAGGATCAGCCCCCACCAGAAGATCGGCATCGAGTAGCCGGTGAGCGCGGTGCCCATCACGCCGTGGTCGATGACCGAGCCGCGCCGCAGCGCGGCGATCACCCCGGCCGGCAGGCCGACCGCGAGCGCGAACACGAGCGCGCACAGCGACAGTTCGACGGTCGCCGGGAAGCGCGCGAAGAATTCGCCCGCGACGCTCGTGTTGGTGATGATCGACATGCCGAGGTCGCCATGCAGCGCCCGGCCGATGTAGTGCAGATACTGCAGCGGCAGCGGCTCGTCGAGCCCGAGGCGTTTCATCGCCTCCGCGTGCATCGCGGGATCGACGCCGCGCTCGCCCATCATCACTTCGATGGGGTCGCCCGGTATCAGGTGAATCAGCGCAAACGCCAGGATGGTGATGCCGATGAAAGTCGGGATCACCATCCCCACGCGGCGCAACACGAATCTGAGCATGATGCGTCTCGTATTTTCTTGTGGGAAATGTGCGACCGGCGACGAGGGGCTTTTGACCCCTCGTCGCCGGATGATTTCAAGCCGGTTTTCTCAATGACGACAGCTTACGCCAGCCGGGTTACTTCACGCTGACACCGTCGAAACGCGCATAGCCGAGCGGCTCGATACGCATGTCGACCACGTTCTTGCGCACCGGCTGGTAGACCGTCGAGTTCGCGATCGGCGAGAACGGCAGCTGTTGCGCGAAGATCTGCTGCGCCTGCGTGTAGAGCTTCGTGCGTGCGTCCTGGCCCGTCGTCGTGCGGCCCTTCTGCACCAGCTCGTCGAACGGCTTGTAGCACCAGTGCGAGAAGTTGTTGCCCTTGATCGCCTCGCAGCCGAGCAGCGTGCCGAGCCAGTTGTCCGGATCGCCGTTGTCGCCCGTCCAGCCGATCAGCATCGTGTCCTGCTCGCCCGAGTGCGCGCGCTTGATGTACTCACCCCACTCGTACGTGACGATCTTCGCCTTCACGCCGATCTTCGCCCAGTCGGCCTGGATCATCTCGGCCATCAGGCGGGCGTTCGGGTTGTACGCGCGCTGCACCGGCATCGCCCACAGCGTGATCTCGAACCCGTTCGGGAAGCCGGCCTTCGCGAGCAGCGCCTTCGCCTTCGCGGTGTCGTAGGCCGCCATCTTCAGGTTCTTGTCGTACGACCATTGGGTCGGCGGCATCGGTGCGGTCGCGGCCTGGCCGGCGCCCTGGTAGACCGACTCGAGAATCGCCTTCTTGTTGATCGCCATGTCGAGCGCCTGACGCACTTCAAGCTTGTCGACCGGCTTGTGCTCGACGTTGTACGCGAGGTAGCCGAGGTTGAAGCCGGCCTGCGACGGCATGTCGACGTTCGAATCGGCCTTCAGCGTCGCGATGTCGGCCGGACGCGGATAGCTCATCACCTGGCATTCGTTGCGCTTGATCTTCTGCACGCGCACGCCCGGGTCCGGCGTGATCGAGAAGATCAGCTTCGACAGCTTCACCGCACCCTTCTTCCAGTAATCAGGATTGCCATCGAAGCGGATCGTCGCGTCCTTCGTGTAGCTGCGGAAGATGAACGGGCCCGTGCCGACCGGCTTCTGGTTGATGTCGGCGGCCTTGCCGGCCTTCATCAGCTGGTCGCCGTATTCGGCCGACAGGATCGACGCGAATTCCATCGCCATGTTCTGGATGAACGGCGCGTTCGGCTCGGCCAGCGTGAACTTCACGGTGTACGGATCGACCTTCTCGATCTTCGTGATCAGCTTGTCGAGGCCCATGTCGGTGAAGTACGGGAACGACACCGGGTACGCCTTGCGGAACGCATTGTTCGGGTCGAGCATGCGCTCGAACGAGAACACGACGTCGTCCGCGTTGAATTCACGCGTCGGCTTGAAGAAGTCGGTCGTGTGGAACTTCACGCCGTGGCGCAGGTGGAACGTGTACACCTTGCCGTCGGACGACACGTCCCACTTCTCGGCGAGGCCGGGCTCGACCTTCGTGCCGCCGCGCTCGAATTCGACGAGGCGGTTGTAGACGGTGAACGTGGCGGCGGTGAAATCGACGCCGGTCGTAAATTGCGCGGAATCGAAACCCGCCGGGCTGCCTTCTGAGCAGTAGACGAGCGTTTTGTTCGGGATCTGTGCGAATGCAGAGCCCGCGACGCCGAGCGATGCCGCTGCCACGCCTGCCATGGCGGTAACACGCAGGGTGTGCAACAGACGGTTGTATTCCATGTTTCCTCCAGGTCTCCAGATCGGAACCGGCCCCGCCAGGGTCCGGCGTACGCGGATATTACTTGAGCTAGCGATCCTGCAACAAGCTGGAGAAAAAACTCTTCTATATGCCCGCCGGGTTTTTGCCGATTTTTAGTGGGGGTAAAAAATGCAACGACGCGCGCGAGCGACCATTCCGTTCATTTTGCGGCATGTTTCGTTCGACGACTAAACAATTCGGGCGCGAACACGAAGGGGCGACGCACCGTTTGCCCGCGTTGCGCAGCACATCATTGCGTTTCGCGAAACGATCGATTCGATGACCGTCTTCACATCGTCATGTCGTCACGCCGGCGCATCGAGGTCGGCGTTGCGCGCGGGTACGAACGCGACCGCCACGATCGACAGCGCGATCCCCGCCATCACGTAGTAGGTCGGCGCGAGCGGCGTGCCGGTCACCTTGATCAGCCACGTGACGATGAACTGGCCGAAGCCGCCGAACAGCATCACCGCGACGTTGTACGCTATCGACAGCCCGGTCGAGCGCACGTTGGCCGGGAACAGTTCGGCGATCATCGCGCCGAACGGCCCGTAGTAGCCTGCCAGCGTCACCGACAGCACGGCCTGTACCGCGATCAGCCGCCCGATGCTCGGCGCGGCGTCGAGCCACGCGAACAGCGGATACATCAGCGCGAGCGTCAGCACCAGCGACCACAGCGACAGCCCCTTGCGCCCGATGCGGTCCGACCACGCGCCCGCGACCGGCGACAGCACCATCAGCAGCAGGTTGCCGACGATCACCGCGTAGAACGATTCCGCATACGGCAGCTTCAGCTGCTTCACCGCGAAGGTCGGCAGATAGCTGATCAGCACGTAGATCGTCACGGTGAGCGCGATCACCGAGCCGAGCCCGCACAGCACCTCGCGCGGGTGGCGCGTGAACACTTCGCCGAGCGTCGCGCGGCGCGCGCTCTGCTGCGCATGCAGGAACGCTTCGGAATCGGCGAGATGGCGGCGGATGTAGAAGCCGATCGGGCCGATCACGAGCCCGAGGATGAACGGCACGCGCCAGCCCCAGCTGCGCAGCGCGTCGTGCGACAGCCCGCGCGTGACGGCCGCGCCGACGAGCGCGCCGATCAGCAGCGCGGCCGCCTGGCTCGCCATCTGCCAGCTGCCGTAGAAACCGCGTTTCGAGAACGGCGCCGCTTCGATCAGCAGCGCGGTCGCGCTGCCGAATTCGCCGCCCGCGGAGAAGCCCTGCAGCAGGCGGCCGAGCACGATCAGGATCGGGCCGCCGATGCCGATCGCCGCATAGGGCGGCGCGATCGCGAGCAGGAAGATGCCGGCCGTCATCAGCAGGATCACGAGCGACAGCGCGGCCTTGCGGCCCGCGCGGTCCGCGTACAGCCCGAACACGATGCCGCCGATCGGGCGCATGAAGAACGCGACGCCGAACGTCGCGGTGGTGAGCAGCAGCGACGAGTATTCGCTGGAGGTGGGGAAGAACAGCTCGGCGATCACGACCGTCATGAAGCCGAATACCGTGAAGTCGTACCACTCGAGCGCATTGCCGATCACGGCGGCCACCACCGCACGCCGGTTCAGCGCACGCTCGGGCCGGGTCGTTTTCGTTGAACTCGCAATCGTCGCCATGCGTGCCTCGTCCTCGTGAATTCGCCGTGTCGGGCGGTGCGGCGCGCGGGGTGCCGCGGCGCGCTGGTGTGCAGCGAGTGTAGAAAGCGACGGAACCGTTTTCAAGCAATAAAAAACGCCCGCCATCGAACGACGGCGAGCGTGTTGCGGTTTTCGCCACATTGCGGCATCGCACGATGCCGCACGGGCCTCAACCCATCTTCGAGAAAGCGCTGCACCAGCCCTTCGCCGACACCTGCTTGCCGGGGAACGCGCCGCACGGGCCCGAAGCCGAGCCCTTCTTGCCCTGGTACAGCATGCAGGCCGCGCAATCCTGGCCCGCTGCGTATTTCGGGTACTTCGTCTTGTCGACCTTCGTGGCATCGGCCTTGTAGCCGAGCGCCACCGCGGTCGGGTCCGTTTCCGGCAGCATCGGCGCATCGGCCAGCGCTTCGCGCGACAGCGCCAGCGCGGACACCGCACCAATGCTCGTGATCAGGAAACTCCGACGGGATGTTTTCATGGGGGACTCGCTCCAACGTTATCGGTTTGAAAGCCGTTCTAGGGTCTGTCTACCGATGGAACGCACATGCGAAGGCCCGAAATCGCTCGCAGGGCAAGGAGGGAGGAGCGCCGTTTGGCCGAGCCAAACAAGCGACGACCGACGCCGCCATGCGGGCGATTTCGGGCCTTCCCGTGAACACGCTACAAATTAGGGGTTGCCCCGAGAAGGGCCGCTCGCCACGTTGCGCACCTTGCGAATACGTCAGTATTCGCGGCGGCGCGCGCCTCGCGAGCGGCCCTTCTCGGGGCAACGCATGTGCGTTCCATCGGTAGACAGACCCTGGACGACCGTTCGACAGAATACCGCTCAAGCGAATAAATGTGCGCGCCGAAATGCCGGAGATAAGGGATTCCACACGGGTTTCGCGCGGCCGGCCCGCACGGCGGCGGGCCGTGCGTCAGGCGCGCGACACCATGTCGCCTACCCGCTGCGCGAGCGCGAGCGACGCGGTGAGCCCCGGCGACTCGATGCCGAACAGGTTCACGAGCCCGCGCACGCCATGCTGCGCGGCGCCCTGCACGATGAAGTCGGCCGGCGGCTCGCCGGGCCCCGCGAGCTTCGGCCGGATGCCCGCATACGCCGGCTGCAGCGCATCGTCGGGCAGGCCCGGCCAGAACGCGCGGATCGACGTGTAGAACGCACCCGCGCGCGCCGGATCGACTTCGTAGCGCAGCGAATCGCACCACTCGACGTCCGGCCCGAAGCGCGCCTGCCCGCCGAGATCGAACGTCAGGTGCACGCCGAGCCCCGCGCGCTCGGGCATCGGGTAGATCAGGTGCGAGAACGGCGCACGGCCCGACAGGCTGAAATAATTGCCGCGCGCGAGATAAAGCGGCGGCACCCAGCGCGGATCGAGGCCGCGGGTGCGGCGCGCAAGCGCCTGCGCGCCGAGCCCCGCGCTGTTGACCACGCACGCGGCGTCGATCTCGGTCGGCGCGGCGCCACCGGTGCGCACGATGAAGCGCCCGCCGCCCAGCACGTCGATCGATTCGACCGGAGATTGCAGCGCGCACACGGCGCCGTTGCGTTCCGCATCGCCGAGCAGCGCGAGCATCAGCTGGTGGCTGTCGACGATGCCGGTCGACGGCGAGAACAGGGCCTCCACGCATTCGAGCGCGGGCTCGAGCGTCTGCGCCTCCGCGCGCGTGAGCGGCAGCAGGTCGAGCACGCCGTTCTCGGCCGCACGCGCGGCAATCGCCTTCAACTGCTTCAGCTGCGCGGCGCTCGTCGCGACCAGCAGCTTGCCCGTGCGCCGGTGCGGCACGTGGTGCGTGTCGCAGAATTCGTACAGCAGGTCGCGCCCGTGCACGCACGACGTCGCCTTCAACGACCCGCGCGGATAGTAGAGCCCCGCGTGAATCACCTCGCTGTTGCGCGAACTCGTGCCCGTGCCGATCGCGTCGGCCGCTTCGAGCACGATCGTTTCACGCCCGCGCGCAGCCAGTTCGCGCGCAATCGCCAAACCGACGACACCCGCGCCGATCACGACACAATCCGTCTGCTCCATGGCTTTTTGCGCTGCTCGCGCGTCGATGGGGGAGAGAAGAATTGTACGTCCCGGTTCGCCCGTTTGCCGAACGCGTGCGCACCGCGTCGCGGCGATACGGACGGTGGTGCATGCAACGATGCGGCCGCAAGCGCGACGAACGCACGCGCGCGCGCCGCGGCCGTGCGCGCGTGGCCGCGTCAGAAGCCGATCGGCCGGCGCTTCGCCGCGCCTTCGTCGGCGCGGATGTCGGCCGGCCCGATCGCGTCGCGGCCGTCGAGCCGGGCGGCGCCGAACGCGTGCAGCAGCGCGCGGCGCATCGTGCGCGGCGGCGTCGCGGCCAGCACGTCGAGCGCATCGTCGCCGAGCGTCTCGGGGAAGCGCCGCCCCCACGCATGCGACGTGCGGATCTCGTCGTAGATCGTCTGCGCGATGCGTCGCGCGCCGGCCGCATCGGGCGCCGCGATCTCGTACACGTTCATCCGGTTGAGCAGCGGCTCCGGAATCGCGTGCGCGTCGTTCGCGGTCGCGATCCAGATCACGTTGCCCGCGTCGATCGGCACTTCCGCGAATTCGTCGACGAACGCGCGCGCGGTGTCGTGCTCGAGCAACGCATACAGCGCGCCGAGCGGATCGTATTGCGCATCGCTGCCGGCCTTGTCGATCTCGTCGACCGCGATCACCGGGTTCGCGTAGCTGCCGTTCACGAGCGCATCGAACACCTTGCCGGGCTTCGCGTTCTTCCACTGCGACGACGCGCCGGACAGGATCCAGCCGGCCGTCAGCGAGCTCATCGGCACGTAGTGGTACGCGGTGCCGAGCAGTTGCGCGAGCGCCTTCGCGAAATGCGTCTTGCCGATCCCGGGCGGCCCGAGCAGCAGGATCGGCATCAGTTCGAGCCGGTCCTCCGTTTCGAGACACAGCGCGATCTGCTTGCGCACGTCGGCGAGCGGCTCGCCGAAATTCGGCAATGCTTCGCCGAGCGCGTCGAACGACGGCATCCGGGTCGGCTTCACGCAGAAGCGCAGATTCCCCGTCTTGAGCATCTTCTCGTAGGTCGAGCGCAGCGCATCGCTTGCGCTCTCGTTCAGGTCGCCCAGCGCCGTCTCGACCTGCTCGAGGTCGTACACCGTGCTGAAGGACGCCACCGCCAGTTCCTGCTTCACCATCGCCGTCGTCATACCCACCTCGCTCCACTTGCCGTCACACACTCATCAGACCCTTACGATTTCAGTGTAGCGATCCCGTATCGCCGTGCAAGCAAGCAGCCGGGCGGGTCTGCTGCTAACAGCGCGCGCACGCTGCACGGCCGCGCGCCGCGGCGTATGATCGAAAGTTCACGATGCTCGCGCGGGGCTTCCCGATCGCGCCCGCGCGCCGCGCGCACACGCTGCTGTCCCGCACTTCGCCTGACGCCTCCCGAAGGGTTGCCGATGTCCGTCCCCGCTGCTTCCCCGCGCGTCGACTCCGACGCGGTCCGTTCCGTCGATGCCGTCGACGCCGCGCTCAAGTCACGCCATTCAGTCCGGGCGTTCCTGCCGACGCCCGTGCCGCGCGCCACGATCGAGGCGATCCTCGAAGCCGCGAGCCGCGCGCCGTCGGGCACCAACATCCAGCCGTGGCGCGTGTACGTCGCCACGGGCGCCACGCGCGACGCGCTCGCCGCCGCGCTCACCGCGGCCTACGACGATCCCGCGCGCGACGAGAAATACGTCGCCGAATACGACTACTACCCGCGCGAATGGGTGTCGCCGTATGTCGACCGGCGCCGCAAGGTCGGCTGGGACCTGTACGGCCTGTTGAACATCGGCCGCGACGAGAAGGCGCGCATGCATGCGCAGCACGCGCGCAATTTCCGTTTCTTCGATGCGCCGGTCGCATTGTTCTTCACGCTCGACCGCGTGATGACGTTAGGGGCCTGGCTCGACTGCGGGATGTTCCTGCAAGGCGTGATGACTGCCGCGCGCGCCCGCGGCCTCGACACTTGCCCGCAGGCCGCGTTCGTGCCGTTTCACCGGATCGTCGCCGAACACCTCGACATTCCCGCCAACGAGCAGCTCGTCTGCGGCATGTCGCTCGGCCACGCGGACCCCGACGCGATCGAGAACCGCCTCGTCACCGAGCGCGCGAGCGTCGCCGAGTTCACGCGCTTTTTCGCTTGAAAACGCACGACGCGGCCTTACCTGTCGAGCAGGACCGCATCGTGCTGCGAACCCGTCGCGGCGCGTCCTGTCACATCACGACCGAAATCGATCGGGCGTAAGATGTGCGTCCGTTCCCCGCTATCCCGCGTTTCCGGAGACGTTTCATGCTGAAACACGGCCTGGCCGTCCTGCTTGCGAGCGTCGTGCTCGCCGCCCATGCGCAGAGCCCCGCGCCGGCCGTCGTCGCATGGGAAATCCACGTGGTGCGCGACGGTCAGACGATCGACACGTTCCAGCAAAACACCACCGTGGGCCAGTCCCGCACCGATACCCATCGCTATCCGTCATCCGTGCCGGTGGGCTGCGGCAATGCCGCGCGCGTCGTGCCGACCGAGCGCTCGCGCTCGGTGACGGTCGCCCCGCTCGCCGTCGACGCCAACGCGAACACCGTGTCGCTCGGGCTCGACGTGCAGGAAACGCTCGACGACGAAAACGCGACGCGCAGCGATCCGTGCGTGCCCGCGTCGCCGCGGCAGATCGTCGCGAGCCACCCCGGCCTGGCGGTCGGCGGCGACGCCTGGACCGACTGGACGCTCGTCGAGCAGCATCCGCATCTCGTGTACCGCGTGCGCGCGCACGTCGCGAAGGACTGAGCGTCATGTCCGCCGACGCCCTGTCCCTGCCGTTCGCCGAGCCGCACGCCGCGCCCGACGAAATCACCGCGGTCAGCTGGAACCTGCACAAGGGCCGCTCGCCGCTCGGCTTCACCGCGTGGAACGCGATGCGCGACTGGATGCAGTCGACCCACGCGGACGTGTATTTCCTGCAGGAAGCGATGGCGCGCCGCATGCCGCGCCCGATGCTCGCCCCGGGCTTCGGCGCGCCGATGGACGATACGGTCGACGACGTGTGGCATTGCCAGGCCACCGAGATCGCGCAGGCGCTCGACTGGCAGATCGCGCTCGGGCCGAACGTGTTCAAGCCGTCGTGGCGGCACGGCAATGCGATCCTGTCGCCGCATCCGCTCGACCTCGGCGGCCGCTGGGACATCTCCGCGCACCGCTTCGAGCGGCGCGGGCTGCTGGTCGCGCGTGCGACGCTCGCGGGCGCACGCCCGGTCACGCTGCTGTGCGCGCACCTCGCGCTCACGCGCGCCGCTCGCCTGCGCCAGATGCACTGGATCGCGCACTGGATCGTCCGCAATGCGGGCGACGGCCCGCTGATGCTGGCCGGCGACTTCAACGACTGGCGCAACGACTCGGTGGCGCTGTTCGGCGAGATCGGGCTGTCCGAGGTCGCGACGCTGCTCGGCGAGTCGGGCCGCACGTTCCCCGCGTTCTCGCCGGCGCTCGCGCTCGACAAGATGTTCGTGCGCGGGCTGACGCCGCTCGAGTGGCGCGCGCCGTCCGGCGAAGCCGCGTGGCTGTCGGACCACCTGCCGTACATCGCGCGCCTGCGCCTCGATCCGCAGTAACGCCGCCGGCCGGCGCCGCCTCCGGTCACGCCGCCGCCGAAACGCGTCGGCGCCGTCGCGACAACACGCGGCCGATCACCGAAAGCCCATTGAAAGAATGCGTTGCGCCAAATCCGCGCAGCCGCCCGGGTCAAGCCCGCATCTGCCCCAAGCAGGGTAAAATAACGAGTTACTCAAACGTCTGTCATCGAGAGGGCGCGTGTCCGACGCGCCGGCCGGCCGATCCGCGATCGGGCCGTCGCACTCGGTTTTTTGCCCGTTTTTGGGCCCGTTACACGCGTCCGCTACGCGCGTCCGTTTTCAAAGCCATGAGCAAATACGACACCGCCACCGTCCAATCCGTCCATCACTGGACCGACACGCTTTTCAGCTTCACCTGCACCCGCGAGGCGAGCCTGCGCTTCAACAACGGCGAATTCACGATGGTCGGCCTCGAAGTCGACGGCAAGCCGCTCGCGCGCGCCTATTCGATCGTCAGCCCGAACTACGAAGAGCATCTCGAATTCTTCAGCATCAAGGTGCAGGACGGCCCGCTGACGTCGCGCCTGCAGCACCTGAAGGTGGGCGACACGGTGCTGATCGGCAAGAAGCCGACGGGCACGCTGATCGCCGACAACCTTCTGCCGGGCAAGACGCTGTGGATGCTGTCGACGGGCACGGGCCTCGCGCCGTTCATGTCGATCATCCGCGATCCGGACATCTACGACCGCTTCGACAAGGTGATCCTGACCCACACGTGCCGCCTGAAGGGCGAGCTCGCGTACATGGACTACATCAAGCACGACCTGCCGGGCCACGAGTACCTGGGCGACATCATCAAGGAAAAGCTCGTCTACTACCCGACGGTCACGCGCGAAGCGTTCGACAACGAAGGCCGGATCACCGACCTGATCGCGACGGGCAAGCTGTTCACGGATCTCGGCGTGCCGGCGTTCTCGCCGGAAAACGACCGCGTGATGCTGTGCGGCAGCACCGCGATGCTGAAGGACACGACCGAACTGCTGAAGCAGGCCGGCCTCGTCGAAGGCAAGAACAGCGCGCCGGGCCACTACGTGATCGAGCGCGCGTTCGTGGACTGATCGATCCCCATATTTGCGCATCATCAAGAACCGGAGCGGAAGCTCCGGTTTTTTTTCGTCCGGACTTGGCGAATTCGTAACAAACTGGGACCATTCCATCTCAAATAGTTACATTTGGATACGTCGTCGCCCGGTGCTCGGGTGTCAGTGTTTTTCCTACAACACGTTCATTCCGATTATTCACATTTACCCTTAAATGTCCGTCCGACATGACCTTTTCAGAAATTTTGAGATATTATTCGGCCCGCGTGGTTGCCGTTCGGATGACAGTGGAAGGGTCGGATGAAAGTGTTACAAGACGTAACTTTTGTTACCTCGGCATGGAGCGATTCTCTGGCGGCGACCGTCATCGAAACGGCAGCCGGTCCACGCAGCCAGCCGGTGTCTGAACCGCTTTCTGACAGCAGGGAGAGTCATGGATACGTCGCTTAACGCGCCCTTGGGCGCCCACGCCCCGTTCCCGTCGCGGCAGCGCATGCCTGGCTGCGCTGCTACTCCGCCCATGGCCGACGCCGCGTCGAAACGCGACGCGTCCGCCGCGCGGATCGCGGCACTTTCCGCCCAGCTTCTCGCCGCCGACGAAGCGGCCCGCCGCCATCTGGCCGGCGAGCTGCACGACGGGCTCGGCGCCGAACTGACCGCTGCCCGATTCGCGCTCGCAAACGTTCAAACGTGGCTGCCGGCCGATGCGCCGGAAGGTTGCCTGCGCGCGCTGGCGCTGGCGCAGCAGGCGCTCGACGCCGCGACCGACGCGAATCGCCGGCTCATCGACGAGCGCGACACGCCGGCGCTCGACGCGGGCGTGGTCGGCGCGCTGTCGTCGTGGATCGACACGCATGCGACCCGCACCGGCCTGCGCACGAGCTTCGTGTGCGCGGCCGACGCCCGCCTGACGCAGCTCGCCGGCGCCAGTGCGCTCGCGGTGTTCCGCGTCGCGCAGGAAGCGCTGTCGAACGTCGCGAAGCACGCCCGCGCGACGTCGGTCGACGTGCGGATCGTCACCGACGGCACGCACCTGTCGCTGAGCGTTACCGACGATGGGACCGGTTTCGCGCGCAATCGCCGCAGCGGCTACGGCCTCGCCGGCATGCGCGCGCGCTGCGAGGCGTTCGGCGGCAGCTTCGAGACAGCCACGCCGGCAACCGGCCGCGGCACGCGCGTCACCGCGCGCTTCGCGTGGGCTTCGCTGCTGGCGGCGCCCGTCGCGGCACGCCGCACGTCGCTTTCGTGAGGTCGCGATGAGCCTGAACATCCTGCTCGTGGACGATCACGCGATCGTCCGGCAAGGGATCCGCCAGTTGCTGATCGACCGCGGCGTCGCCCGCGACGTGACCGAGGCCGAGAACGGCGGCGATGCGATGGCCGCCGTCGACAAGCAGGAATTCGACGTGATCCTGCTCGACATCTCGCTGCCCGACACGAACGGCATCGAGGTGCTCAAGCGCCTCAAGCGCAAGCTGACGCGCACGCCGGTGCTGATGTTCTCGATGTATCGCGAGGATCAGTACGCGGTGCGCGCGCTGAAGGCCGGCGCGGCCGGCTACCTGTCGAAGACGGTGAACGCCGCGCAGATGATCGGCGCGATCCAGCAGGTCGCGGCCGGGCGCAAGTACGTGAGCCCCGCGATGGCCGAGGCGCTCGCCGAATACGTGTCGTTCGAGAACGAACCGCTGCCGCACGAGAAGCTGTCCGATCGCGAATACCAGACGCTCTGCATGCTCGCGTCGGGCAAGCGGCTCACCGACATCGCGAACACGCTGTCGCTGTCGGTGAAGACGGTGAGCGTGTACCGCTCGCGGCTGCTGGAGAAGATGCGGCTGTCGAACAACGCGGAACTGACGTTCTACGTGATGAGCAACCGGCTCGTCGACATGGCGCCCACGGCCGGCGCCTGATTCCGGCCGAATCGAACTCGTCCGATCCCGGGTGCGGCGGCCGCCGCGCCGCGCTCGACCGTGCCCCTTCGCGCCCGGTTTACTCCCGTTTCGCGCGCAAGCGCTTGTTTTATCGGCCGATTTCGCCGCACGTCGCTGCGCCACCGCGGGACTTGCACGCCAAATCAGCTAAAATTACCGGTTTTCACTCAGTCGGCGCGCCGTGCCTGCGCGTGCCGGCGATCCATCCGCAATGTCTCTCTTCCGCAAGAAAAACGTCGATCGCATGATCGCCGGCGCGCAAGCCGCCGGGCTCAAGAAAGCGCTCGGCGCGATCGACCTCACCTTCCTCGGCATCGGTGCGATCATCGGCACCGGCATCTTCGTGCTGACCGGCACCGGCGCCGTCCAGGCCGGCCCCGCGCTGATGCTGTCGTTCGTGATCGCCGCGATCGCGTGCGGCCTGGCCGCGCTGTCGTACGCGGAGTTCGCGTCGTCGATCCCCGTCGCCGGCTCGATCTACACGTATTCGTACGCGACGCTCGGCGAACTGGTCGCGTGGATCATCGGCTGGGACCTGATGCTCGAGTACGGCCTCGCGTCGTCGGCCGTGTCGGTCGGCTGGTCGGGCTACTTGCAGTCGCTGCTGCAGGGCTTCGGGCTCACGCTGCCGACCGTGCTGACGGCCGCGCCCGGCGCGGTGCCGGGCGTCACCACGTGGTTCAACCTGCCCGCGTTCCTCGTGATGATCGTGATCACGACGCTGCTGTCGATCGGCATCCGCGAATCGACCCGCATCAACAACATCATGGTGTTCATCAAGGTGTCGGTCGTGCTGCTGGTGATCGCGGTCGGCCTGTTCCACGTGACGCCCGCGAACTGGAAGCCGTTCATGCCGCACGGCTGGAACGGCGTGTTCGGCGCGGCCGCCGTGATGTTCTTCGCGTTCATCGGCTTCGATGCGGTGTCGTCGGCGGCCGAGGAAGTGAAGAATCCGAAGCGCGATTTGCCGATCGGCATCATCGCGTCGCTCGCGGTGTGCGCGGTGCTGTACGTGACGGTCGCCGCGGTTGCGACCGGCATCGTGCCGTCGGCCCAGTACGCGAACATCTCGCACCCGATCTCGTACGCGCTGCAGGTCGCCGGCGAGAAGTGGGTCGCGGGCTTCATCGATCTCGGCGCGGTGCTCGGCATGCTGACCGTGATCCTCGTGATGAGCTACGGCCAGACGCGCGTGATCTTCGCGATGTCGCGCGACGGGCTGCTGCCGGCCGCGCTGTCGCGCGTGCATCCGCGTTATGCGACGCCGTTCCTGACCACCTGGCTGGTCGGCCTGTTCTTCGGGCTGATCGCCGCGCTCGTGCCGCTCAACGTGCTCGCCGAACTGATCAACATCGGCACGCTCGCGGCGTTCTCGATGGTGTCGATCGCCGTGCTCGTGCTGCGCCGCACCCATCCCGAGCTGCCGCGCGCGTTCCGCTGCCCGGGCGTGCCCGTGGTGCCGATCCTCGCGGTCGCGGCGTGCCTGTTCCTGATGCTGAACCTGCAGCCCGTCACGTGGGCCGCGTTCGGCATCTGGCTCGTGATCGGCCTCGTGATCTACTCCCTGTACTCGCGGCACCACTCGAAGCTCGCGCACGGCCACTCCGACACGCATTGAGCGCCGCCATGGCGCGCCTTTCGCGGCATGCCATGACGAACCCCACGCGGAGCCGGCCCCGGCTCCGCATGCCCCCTCTCCCGCCCCCCGGCCGCCGCGCGATCAGTGTCCGATCGTCGCGATCTCTTGCCTGATCGTCCAGATTCGCCCTCACCCGCTGCGCGCCGCCTGCACGCGCGCGCCGGGCGGTTCATAATCCCGCCATCGAACGACGGCGCCGCGCGGCGGGCCGTCCGGCAACAGGAAAAAACGATGGAAAGCGTCGATCTCGATGTACTGAAATCCAGCGCGCGCTGGCTCGAAGAAGGGCGCCGCGTGCTGCTCGTGACGGTCGTGAAGACGTGGGGCTCGTCGCCGCGCCCCGAAGGCGCGATGCTCGCGGTGCGCGAGGACGGCCTGGTGGTCGGCTCCGTGTCCGGCGGATGCATCGAAGACGACCTGATCGCCCGCGTGCATGCGAGCGGCATCGCGGCCGATGCACGCCCGGAAGCGCTCAAGTACGGCGTGACGGCCGAGGAAGCGCACCGCTTCGGGCTGCCGTGCGGCGGCACGATCCAGCTGGTGCTCGAACCGCTCACGCGCGACAGCGGGATCGCCGCGCTATGCGCGGAAGTCGAGGCCGGCCGCCTCGTCACGCGCACGATGACGCTCGCGACCGGGCGCGCATCGCTGTCACCCGCGCAGGCGACCGACGGGCTCGCGTTCGACGGCGAACGGCTCGTGACGATCCACGGGCCGCGCTACCGGATGCTCGTGATCGGCGCCGGCCAGTTGTCGCGCTATCTGTGCCAGATCGCGGTCGGGCTCGACTACCAGGTAACGGTATGCGATCCGCGCGAGGAATACACGGATGCGTGGGACGTGCCGGGCACGCGGGTCGTCCGCACGATGCCCGACGATACGGTGCTCGACATGAAGCTCGATGCGCGTTCGGCCGTGATCGCGCTCACCCACGACCCGAAGCTCGACGATCTCGCGCTGATGGAGGCGCTGAAGACGCCCGCGTTCTACGTGGGCGCGCTCGGCTCGCGGCGCAACAACGCCGCGCGGCGCGAGCGGCTGCGCGAATTCGATCTGAACGAAGTGGAACTGGCCCGGCTGCACGGGCCGGCCGGCATCTACATCGGCAGCCGGACGCCGCCGGAAATCGCGATCTCGATCCTCGCGGAGATCACCGCCGCGAAGAACAACGTGTCGCTGCCGACGATCCTGCAGGTCGAAGGCGCGAAGGCCGCACGCGAAATCGCGGCGAACAGCGGCGCGGCCTGCGGGCTGTGACTGCGGCGGCGGGCGACCTCGCTCGCCGGACGCCGGCCGTTACCCGGCGCGAACGTCGGTCAGCTCAGACCGGCAGCCAGCGCCGCGGCAACCGAACCGACCACCAGCACGACGCCGACCGTGCGGCGCTTGTTCAGCTCGGTCCACAGCAGCACGCCCGTCAGCGACAGCAGGATCAGCGAACCCGCGATCGTATCCATCAGCAGCACCCAGCCGAGATTCATCCCGACGCCGCGATGCAGGTTGTTCAGCGTCGTCAGGAACGTGTTGCCGGTGCGCTTCACCGACACGTAGCCGTTGCCGACCCAGTATTCGGCCTGCAGGTTCTGGTGCGGCCCGAACACGCCGAATTGCCAGTGCTCGGGCTGCATCACGCGCTTGTCGCCCCACGCGACGGCCTGCGCGGGCTCCTTGCGCATGCGGCCCGGCTTGCCGTCGAAATGCAGTTCCTGCTGCAGCCACTTCGTCATCGCGGCGGGCGTTTTCGGCACCGGGTCCGGCAGCGCGATCTGCAACTCCTCGACCTGCGGCTCGCCGGTCGAAATCTTCAGCGGCGGCGCGCGGTGGTTCAGCAGCACGCCGGTCACGCCGAACAGCAGCCCGAGCACCGCGCCCCACAGGCCGACCCAGCCGTGCACCTTGCGCAGCCACTTGATGAAGGTCGCGCGGCGCGAGCGCTGGCGGCGCGCGGCCAGTTCGTCGTCGTTCAGCGGGCGGCCCGCCGGATGCAGCACGGTGACGCCGGCGCGCGGCATGCCCGTCTTGGGCGGGTCGATCGTTTCGGGCGCGTTCACGCGAAAGTATCCATTCGTTCAAAACAACGGGCGGCGCGCAGGGAGTGCGCACCGCCCGGTCAGCATGAAAATGAGAATGGATATCATTACATAAATCGAAAGCCGGCTCAATCCGTATGCATCCGGAGCGGCAGGTTGGGCGTACGCGCGAATCAGGGAGAAAGGCACGCGTTGCGATGCGATGACGCTTGATGAGCGGCACATGCCGGCAGAGCGGTCACGCGAGCCCGGACAGGATTTCGTAAGCAGGCGCCCGACGGCAGGCCGTTCAGCGCAACGGCGGCAACGGGAAACGCGGCGCGGCGTCATCCGGCGCGGGCTCGGTGCGGTCGAGCGCGTACAGCCACGCGAGCAGGTCCGCGACCGCCTGATAGAGCTGCGGCGGAATCCGGTCGTCGAGATCGACCTGCATCAGCAGCGACACCATCTCCGGCGCCGTGTGCACGTATAGCCCGGCATCGTGCGCCCGCGCGACGATCATCTCGGCGAGCACGCCGTAGCCCTTCGCCACCACGCGCGGCGCCGCATCGCCGCCTTTCGGGTCGTAGACGAGCGCGGCCGCGCGCTTGCGGGACGTCATGCTCATGGCAGCGCCTCGTCATCGTCGCCCGGCACCCGCGCCTCGGGGCCGCCCGCCGCGCCGCGCGCATACGCGGCCGCGGCGGCCTGGGCGGCGAACAGGTCGAAGCCGTCCGGCCCGTCGTCGACCGCGCGGATCGACAGCCCGCCCACCTTGAGTCCCGAGCCTTCGAGCCGCTGCCGCAGCGCGGCTTCGTGGCGCGTCAGACGGTCGGCGCCCGTCTGGTTCGCGCGCAGCCGCGCGACGAGCTGCGCGCCGTTCAGCACCAGCTCGGCATCGACCGTGCCGAGCGACGGCAGGGTCAGCGTCAGGCGCGTGCGCCACGCGATGCCGTCGCCCGCGTCATCGCCACCGCCGCCGCGCGGCGCACGGTGGCCCGGCTCGTCGGGTTCGATCGTCCAGTCGAGCCGCGCGCCGGGCCATGCCTCGCCCGTCCAGCGAAACTGGTCCGTCGCGAGCGCATCGAGCTGCTGCCGCACGAGCGGCACCGCGGCCGGGTGGACGGTCGCGAGCGGTTGCGGCTGCGGATCGGACGATGCGGCGGCCAGTTCGGCACGCGCGGGCGTCCAGCGCGTATCGGCGGGCGTAGCCAGCGGATCGGACGGATCGGGCGGCAACGACGCGCCCGGCCGGGCCGCCTCCGGGGCGGCCTGCGCAGGGTCGCGCGCAGGCGCGCTGCCCGGTGCGGGCGGTTGCGCGGTGCCCCGCGCGGCGGCCGGCAGCGATGGGCGCTGCGCGAGCAGTTCGTCGAGCAAGTCGGTCGATTCGTGCGGGACGGCGTCCGGGTCGGCCGGCGCGAGCGCGGTCGCGAGGCGCGCCTGCGGCTCGCGCAGCAGCGCCGCGAGCGGACGTTGGCCGGCCAGCCACTGCGCGAGATGGGATTCGTAGAAGAGGCCGCTTTCGCTCACGGCCTGCGCGAGCGCCGCACGCAGCGCCGCGACCGGCGGGGCCACCGACGGCGTAGCCGCGGCCCGCGTCGCCGCGGCGGACGACGCTTGACCGGAAACCGGCGTGGCGGACCCAGCGGGACCGGACGCAGCCGGCGCACGCGCCGGCACGGGCGTATCGGTGAGCAGCACGGCCGGATCGGCCAGCAGCGGCAGCCGACCGACGATCGCCGGCGTCGCATCGCCGCCCGAGCGCGAGATCGCGTCGAGCACGCGCCCGACCTCGGACAGCGCGGTCTGCGTGGAAGCTGGCGGCGCGGCGGGCGGGCTGCCGGCCGGCGGCGCGGACGACGCGCCGGCGCCCGGCGTGCCGACCTGCGCGGTCGCGCCGCCGCCGGCGGGCGCCGACACGGTGCCGGTCAGCAGGCTGTCGAGGCGGCTCGCCAGCAGCGCGGCCGCAACGGAGTCGATACCGGTCATGATCGGAGCCTGCTCACCTTGGGGCATTCGCATGCGCGTTGCATATGCAAACAGACCCTACACATCGTTGCGAATCCGGGGCGCGGCACGCCGGTGCCGCCCGCGGGAACAGCGCGCGCCGCGTGCGGCGCCGGGCCCGGGCGCCGCGCGCCCGTCTCCCGGAACACGGCCCTACCCGCGCGCGCGGTAGAGGTCGGTCAATACCTGGGTCGAGCGCCGCGCCTCGAACAGCGCGGACAGCCGCGCGACGTCCGGGCTCGCGAGATCGCGGATCGCGGCGTCGTCGGCCAGGATGCGGCGGATCAGGTCGAGCTTGCGGCCGAGATCCGATTCGTCGAGCGCGACGCCCGGATCGGCCTCCTTCAACCCGTCGACGAGCTGCATGAATTCGGCCTGCAACCCCGGCAACGCGCTCCAGTCGGCGCCGCGCGCGGCGCACAGCATCCGGCCCGACACGGCGGCGAGCGCCTCGTAACGCGCGAAGTATTCGGCCTTGAGATTCATCGTGATGCTTCCGCTACCTGTTGCGCGGCCATCCGCGCGACTTCCGGGGCGATGCCCGTCCATGCTTCCTCGAGCGTCGCGAGCAGGCCGTCGACCTCGACCAGCATCGCATCGCTCGCCTGCGCGTTCGCTTCCAGCAGGCGCCGGCCGATATACGCATACAGCGCATTGAGGCGCTCGGCGATCTCGCCGCCCGCGTCGCGGTTCAGCGACGCCTGCAGGCCGCTCTCGACGATCCGGATCGCCTTGCCGATCGCTTCGCCGCGCCCGGACACGTTGTCCTGCTGCAAATGCATGCGCGCCAGCGCGATCGCCTGCCGGGCGCCCTGGTACAGCATCGCGATCAACCGGTGCGGGGAGGCGCCCATCACCCCGGTCTCGACGCCGACACGCGCGTACGCACTGGCTCCAGCGTGTCCTGGGGAAAACATGCGCTTCTCCTTGTTATGTGCCTTGGGTATGCGGGAGCCGCCGCCGTGCGTCGCACGGCGCGGCCTTCATCGGAGTTATCGGAAGGGATTTGGAAAGCTTTAGGTGAGCAGGGGCTGCCGCCGGGCGGCCGATGCCGGCGCGCCGGTCTCGTTCTGCAAGCCCCGGGCCGTGCCCGGACGCCCGTCGTCGAATGGCCGCCCCTTTACACCGACATCTGCATGATGTCGTTGTAAGCGCTCACCAACTTGTTGCGGACCTGGAGCCCGAACTGGAAGCCGATATTGGCTTTCTGCATGTCGACCATCACGTCGTTCAGCGAGATGTTCGGCGCGCCGACCTCGAACGCCTTCGCCTCGCCGAGCGCGTGCTGCTGGTCGCCGCTGATCTTGTCGAGCGATGCCTTCATCGCGCTCGCGAACGTGCCGGCCGTCGCCGCGCCCGAGCCGGCCAGCGCCGCCGTCGGGCTCGCGACGCCGCCGGACGCCTGCGCGGCCATCGACTGCATCTGTTGCAACACCGAACCGATTCCGCTGACGTTCGCAGTCATGCTGTCCCCAGACATAGAGAAAAGACCCGGACGCACCGGGCGATCCGCCGGCGCCGCACCACGCGCACCATGCCGGATCGCGAAAAAGGATAGCAGCGCGGCGCGCGTCAAAGCCGCGAAAGTACGGGGGAAACCCCGCTCTTTTCGGTCGATCGGAGTACGCCGCCGGTCACGATAATCGCATCGTGTCATTGTCCGCCCGCTCGTCCGAGCGAGCTCAGTCGTCCCGCTCCGGAGAAACTCGACGCATGGATTCGCAGGCCAACTCGCTGATCAACCCAGACGCCCGCGCGGGCCTCAGCCCGGCGCCCGGCGCCGCCGCGGCCGCCGCGTTGCCGGGCGCGGGCGGCGCAGGCGCGGACTTCGGGCTGGGCGGCTTCGCCGAACGCATTCCCGGCATCTCGCGAATGAAGGGCAACCCGAAGCTGCCGTTCGTGATCGCCGTCGCGTTCGCGATCGCCGCGATCACCGCGCTCGTGCTGTGGAGCCGGGCGCCCGACTACCGCGTGCTGTACAGCAACCTGTCGGACCGCGACGGCGGCGCGATCATCGCCGCGCTCCAGCAGGCAAACGTTCCCTACAAGTTCGCCGATGCCGGCGGCGCGATCCTGGTGCCGTCGGGCCAGGTGCACGAAACACGCCTGAAGCTCGCCGCGATGGGGCTGCCGAAGGGCGGCTCGGTCGGCTTCGAGCTGATGGACAACCAGAAATTCGGCATCAGCCAGTTCGCCGAGCAGATCAACTACCAGCGCGCGCTCGAAGGCGAACTGCAGCGCACCATCGAATCGATCAACGCCGTGCGCGGCGCGCGCGTGCATCTCGCGATCCCGAAGCCGTCGGTGTTCGTGCGCGACAAGGAAGCGCCGAGCGCGTCGGTGTTCGTCGACCTCTACCCGGGCCGCGTGCTCGACGAGGGCCAGGTGCAGGCGATCACGCGGATGGTGTCGTCCGGCGTGCCCGACATGCCGGCCAAGAACGTGACGATCGTCGACCAGGACGGCAACCTGCTGACCCAGACCGCGTCCGCGTCCGGCCTCGACGCGAGCCAGCTCAAGTACGTGCAGCAGGTCGAGCACAACACCCAGAAGCGCATCGACGCGATCCTCGCGCCGATCTTCGGCGCCGGCAACGCGCGCTCGCAGGTCAGCGCGGATCTCGATTTCTCGAAGATCGAGCAGACGTCGGAAAGCTACGGCCCGAACGGCACGCCGCAGCAGGCCGCGATCCGCAGCCAGCAGACCAGCAGCGCGACCGAACTCGCGCAGGGCGGCGCGTCGGGCGTGCCGGGCGCGCTGTCGAACACGCCGCCGCAGCCGGCCTCCGCGCCGATCGTCGCCGGCAACGGCCAGAACGCACCGCAGACCACGCCGGTCAGCGACCGCAAGGACCAGACGACCAACTACGAGCTCGACAAGACGATCCGCCATACCGAACAGCCGATGGGCAGCGTGAAGCGGCTGTCGGTCGCGGTCGTCGTCAACTACCAGCCGGTCGCCGACGCGAAGGGCCACGTGACGATGCAGCCGCTGCCGCCCGCGAAGCTCGCTCAGGTCGAACAGCTCGTGAAGGACGCGATGGGCTACGACGAGAAGCGCGGCGACTCGGTAAACGTCGTGAACAGCGCGTTCTCGACCGCGAGCGACCCGTACGCCGACCTGCCGTGGTGGCGCCAGCCCGACATGATCGCGATGGCGAAGGAAGCCGCGAAGTGGCTCGGCATCGCGGCGGCCGCGGCGGCGCTCTACTTCATGTTCGTGCGCCCGGCGATGCGCCGCGCGTTCCCGCCGCCCGAGCCGGCCGCGCCGGCGCTCGCGGCGCCGGAAGACACGGTCGCGCTCGACGGCCTGCCCGCGCCGGAAAAGGCCGCGGAAGAAGCCGATCCGCTGCTGCTCGGCTTCGAGAACGAGAAGAACCGCTACGAACGCAACCTCGACTACGCGCGCACGATCGCCCGCCAGGATCCGAAGATCGTCGCCACCGTCGTGAAGAACTGGGTGTCCGATGAACGCTGAAGGCTTGACCAAGAGCGCGCTGCTGCTGATGTCGATCGGCGAGGAAGAGGCCGCGCAGGTATTCAAGTTCCTCGCGCCGCGCGAGGTCCAGAAGATCGGCGTGGCGATGGCCGCGCTGAAGAATGTCACGCGCGAGCAGGTCGAGGAGGTGCTGCAGGACTTCGTGAAGGAAGCCGAGCAGCACACCGCGCTGTCGCTCGATTCGAACGAGTACATCCGCTCGGTGCTGACGAAGGCGCTCGGCGAGGACAAGGCCGGCGTGCTGATCGACCGCATCCTGCAAGGCAGCGACACGAGCGGCATCGAGGGCCTGAAATGGATGGATTCGGGCGCGGTGGCCGAACTGATCAAGAACGAGCATCCGCAGATCATCGCGACGATCCTCGTGCACCTCGATCGCGACCAGGCCTCCGAAATCGCGTCGTGCTTCACCGAGCGGCTGCGTAACGACGTGCTGCTGCGGATCGCGACGCTCGACGGCATCCAGCCGGCCGCGCTGCGCGAGCTCGACGACGTGCTCACGGGCCTGCTGTCCGGCAGCGACAACCTGAAGCGCAGCCCGATGGGCGGCATCCGCACCGCGGCCGAAATCCTGAACTTCATGACGAGCGTGCACGAGGAAGGCGTGCTCGAAAGCGTGCGCCAGTACGACGCCGATCTCGCGCAGAAGATCATCGACCAGATGTTCGTGTTCGAGAACCTGCTCGACCTCGAGGATCGCGCGATCCAGATGGTGCTCAAGGAAGTCGAGTCGGAAACGCTGATCGTCGCGCTCAAGGGCGCGCCGCCCGCGCTGCGCCAGAAGTTCCTCGCGAACATGTCGCAGCGCGCGGCCGAACTGCTCGCCGAGGATCTCGACGCGCGCGGCCCGGTGCGCGTGTCCGAAGTCGAGACGCAGCAGCGCCGCATCCTGCAGATCGTGCGCAACCTCGCCGAGAGCGGCCAGATCGCGATCGGCGGCAAGGCGGAAGACGCGTATGTCTGATTCGGCGAGCGATCGCGTGGGCACCCTCACCGCGTACCAGCGGTGGGAGATGGCGTCGTTCGACCCGCCGCCGCCCCCGCCGCCGCCCGACGACGCGGCGGCCGCTGCCGCCGCGCTCGCCGAAGAGTTGCAGCGGGTGCGCGACGCCGCGCACGCCGAAGGCCATGCGGCCGGCCACGTCGAAGGCCAGGCGCTCGGCTACCAGGCCGGTTTCGAGCAGGGCCGCGAACAGGGTTTCGAGGCCGGCCAGGCCGAAGCACGCGAACAGGCCGCGCAGCTCGCGGCGCTCGCCGCGTCGTTCCGCGAAGCCGTCTCGAGCGTCGAACACGATCTCGCGTCCGACCTCGCGCAGCTCGCGCTCGACATCGCGCAGCAGGTCGTGCGCCAGCACGTGAAGCACGACCCGGCCGCGCTGGTCGCCGCCGTGCGCGACGTGCTCGCGGCCGAGCCCGCGCTGTCCGGCGCGCCGCATCTCGCGGTGAATCCGGCCGACCTGCCCGTCGTCGAGGCCTATCTGCAGGACGACCTCGACACGCTCGGCTGGAACGTGCGCACCGACGCGTCGATCGAGCGCGGCGGCTGCCGCGCGCACGCCGCGACCGGCGAGGTCGACGCGACGCTGCCCACCCGCTGGCAGCGCGTCGCCGCCGCGATCGGCAAGGTGAGCACGTGGTGACGCGCTCGCCCGACGCGTTCGCGCACGACGGCATGACGCCGCTCGAACGCGAGCTCGCGCTCGCGTCGTTCGGGCCGGCGGCCGCGCACGATGCCGCGGACGACGCCACGCCGCACGCAGCATCCGAAGCCGCCGACGCCGCCCCGCGCGCGCCGCACAATCCGCATCTCGCGCACTGGCACACGCACCTGAACGGGCTCGCCGCGCGCAGCCACCGCGCGCTGCCGCTGCGGCCGTGCGGACGCCTCACGCGCGCGGCCGGCCTCGTGCTCGAGGCGATCGGGCTGCGCCTGTCGGTCGGCGCCGAATGCACGATCGAGCTGCCGCCCGGCAGCACGCTGCCGCACGCGGAAGCCGAAGTCGTCGGCTTCGCCGGCGACCGACTGTTCCTGATGCCGACCACCGACGTCGCAGGCGTGTTGCCCGGCGCACGCGTATGGCCGCGCGAGAGCGCGCCCGTCACCGATCCGCTCGCCGGCGCGAAGCGGCTGCCGGTCGGCTGGGAGATGCTCGGGCGCGTCGTCGACGCGTCGGGCCGCCCGCTCGACGGCCTCGGCCCGCTCGCGTCGAAAGTCGACGCGCCGCTGTCAGCGCCGTCGATCAACCCGCTCGATCGCGAGCCGATCCACCACGTGCTCGACGTCGGCGTGCGTGCGATCAACGCGCTGCTCACCGTCGGCCGCGGCCAGCGGATGGGCCTGTTCGCCGGCTCCGGCGTCGGCAAGTCGGTGCTGCTCGGCACGATGGCGCGCTACACGAGCGCGGAAGTGATCGTGATCGGCCTGATCGGCGAACGCGGCCGCGAAGTGAAGGAATTCATCGAACAGATCCTCGGCGAGGACGGGCTCGCGCGCTCGGTCGTCGTCGCGGCGCCGGCCGACGTGTCGCCGCTGCTGCGGATGCAGGGCGCCGCGTACGCGACGTCGCTCGCCGAGTATTTCCGCGACCAGGGCAAGCACGTGCTGCTGCTGATGGATTCGCTGACGCGCTATGCGATGGCGCAGCGCGAGATCGCGCTGGCGATCGGCGAGCCGCCCGCGACGAAAGGCTATCCGCCGTCGGTGTTCGCGAAGCTCCCCGCGCTCGTCGAGCGCACCGGCAACGGGCCCGAAGGCGGCGGCTCGATCACCGCGTTCTACACGGTGCTGACCGAAGGCGACGACCAGCAGGACCCGATCGCCGATTCGGCGCGCGCGATCCTCGACGGCCACATCGTGCTGTCGCGCGCGCTCGCCGAGGCCGGCCACTATCCCGCGATCGACATCGAGGCGTCGATCAGCCGTGCGATGACCGCGCTGATCGACGAAACGCATCTCGACCACGTACGGCAGTTCAAGCAGATGCTGTCGCGCTACCAGCGCAATCGCGACCTGATCGCGGTCGGCGCCTACGCACCGGGCCGCGACGCGCAGCTCGACCGCGCGATCGCGCTCTACCCGCGCATCGAAGCGTTCCTGCAGCAGGGCTTTCGCGAATGCGCGCCGTTCGCATCGAGCCTCACCGCGCTCGATGCGCTGTTCGACGCTTACGGAGGCTGATCCCGATGGCCCACGGCTTTCCCCTTCAGTTGCTGCTCGACCGCGCGCAGGAAGACCTCGATTCGGCCGCGAAGCAGCTCGGCACCGCGCAGCGCGACCGCACCGCGGCGGCCGAACAGCTCGACGCACTGCTGCGCTATCGCGACGAATATCACGCGCGCTTCGCGCAATCCGCGCAGAGCGGCATGCCGGCCGGCAACTGGCGCAATTTCCAGGCGTTCATCGACACGCTCGATGCCGCGATCGCGCAGCAGCGCAGCGTGCTCGCCGCGGCCGAAGTCCGCATCGACGAGGCGCGCCCGAACTGGCAGCAGAAGAAACGTACCGTCGGCTCGTATGAAATCCTGCAGGCGCGCGGCGTCGCGCAGGAAGCGCAGCGCGACGCCCGGCGCGAACAGCGCGACGCCGACGAACATGCCGCGAAGATCCTGCGCATGCGGGCCGACGCGGCCCGTTCGTCGTAACCGACCACCGCCTTCGAACGAGAGAACCGTCATGCCTCCCCTGCCCCTGCTCGGCGCGCTGCTCGACACCGCCGGCGCCGCACTCAAGGCCGCCCGCGGCTCGGGTGCGTCCGCCGCCAACGACGCGTCGGCCGCCACGAGCGCCGTGCCGTTCGCGCAGACGCTCAAGCAAAGCGTCGCCACGCGCGGCGATACGGCCAACGCCGGTACGCCGGACGTGTCGACCAAACCGGCTGCGTCGAAGCCGGCCGCCGGCACGAAACCGTCCGGCACCGACGACGACAAGACGACCGACGACACGACCGCGAACGCCACCGCCAATCCCGATGGCGCCGCCCTCGCGGCCGCCGCGGCCGTGCAGGCGCAACTGCAGGCGCGCCCGGACCCCGCGACGCCGGCCGACGCGGCGACCGCTGCCGCGGCTGCCGCCGCCGTCACTGCGCAAAAGACGGCCGTATCCGGCCAGCCGGACGCCACGGCGACGCTCGCCGATCATGCGGCCAAGGATGCGACCGCCCAGCCGACCGACCCGGCATCGAGCCGCGACGCGCTGCAAGCGGCGCTCGCCAAGCTGACGGGCGGCGCGGGCGCGATCACGATGCCGGCGACCGGCACGAGCGCCGCCGCCACGCCGACGGCGCCGGCAGCGACCGCGTCGAACGCCGCCGCGCCGCTGACGCCGAAAGTGCCGACGTTCGACCGCACGCTCGCCGACGCGAAAGGCACGCTCGCCACCCAGCAGACGCCGACCCAGGTCACGCCGCAGACGCTGCAGGCCGACGCGAACGCGCAGTCCGGCGCCCAGCACGCGCTCGCGGCGGCCGGCAATGCGACGGACCCGGCCGCCAGCGCGACGCTCGCAGCCGGCGCCACGGCCGCCGCCGCGGCACAGGCGAACCTGCAACTGTCGCCGGCCGCCGGCGCGATTGCCGCCGCCAACGCACACGCGCTCGCGCCGCACGTCGGCACGGCCGACTGGACGGACGCACTGAGCCAGAAAGTGGTGTTCCTGTCGAATGCGCACCAGCAGAGCGCGGAGCTGACGCTCAACCCGCCCGATCTCGGGCCGCTGCAAGTGGTGCTGCGCGTCGCGGACAACCATGCGCACGCGCTGTTCGTGTCGCAGCACGCGCAGGTGCGCGACGCGGTCGAAGCCGCGCTGCCGAAGCTGCGCGAGGCGATGGAAGCGGGCGGGCTCGGACTCGGCAGCGCGACCGTCAGCGACGGCGGCCTCGCTTCGCAGCAACAGCAGCAAAACCCGCAGCAGACCAACGCCTACGGCCAGCCGTCGCGGCGCGGGAACGGCGGACCGTCAGCCGTCGATGCACCCGTCGACGCCGCGCAATCCGCACCGGTCGCCGCACGCGCGAGCCGCGCCGGCCTCGTCGATACGTTTGCCTGAGCATGGGCGCCGCCGTGCCGTGTGCGCGCCGCGCCTAGCGGCCGTGCACGGCGGCCGCCGCCTCGCCGCGCGGCACGCCACCCTTGCGCGTGGCGACGATGAAGTCCGCCGCGCGCTCGCCGATCATCACCGACGGCGCATTCGTGTTGCCGCCGACCAGCGTCGGCATCACCGACGCATCCACCACGCGCAACCCGTCGACGCCGCGCACGCGCAGTTGCGGATCGACGACCGCGCGCGCATCCGAGCCCATCCGGCAGGTGCCGACCGGGTGATAGATCGTGTCCGCATGCGCGACGATCGTCGCGCGCAGCTCCGCTTCGCTCTGATCCGGCCGCGTGTACAACTCGCGCCCGCCCTGCGATGCGAGCGGCGCCTGCGACAGGATGCGGCGCATCGCCTGCGTGCCGCGCACCAGCAGGTCGAGGTCGCGTGAATCGCTGAAGAAGCGCGGATCGATCAGCGGCGCGTCGCGCGCATCGCCGCTCGCGAGCGCGACCGTGCCGCGGCTGAACGGCCGCAGCGCGCACACGTGCAGCGAATAACCGAAGCCCCAGTGCATCTTGCGGTTGTGGTCGTCGACGAGCGCCGTGCAGAAATGCAGCTGCAAGTCGGGACGCTCGAGCGACGGATCGCTCTTGATGAAGCCGCCGGCCTCCGCGACGTTGCTCGTCATCATCCCCGTGCGGCTCGAGAAATAGCGCGCGAGCGCCGGCGTCATCTTCGCGATGCCGCGCAGGCACACGCCGACCAGCTCCGACGAATTCACGCGCGTGTTGATGATGAAGTCGATGTGGTCGATCAGGTTCGTGCCGACGTCCGGCGCATCCTGCACGACCGCGATCCCGTGCCGGCGCAGTTGCTCGGCCGGGCCGATCCCCGAACACATCAGCAGTTGCGGCGAATTGAACGCGCCGGCCGACAGGACCACTTCCGCGCGCGCGCCGAACGTCTCGACCCGCCCGTTGCGCGACACCACGACACCGACCGCGCGCTTGCCGTCGAAGCCCACGCGCAGCACCGTCGCATCGGTGATCACGTGCAGGTTCGGCCGGTTGCGACCGTAGATATACGCGCGCGCCACGCTGCAGCGCGCCCCGTCGCGATGCGTGACCTGATAGAAACCGACGCCTTCCTGCGTCGCGCCGTTGAAGTCGTCGTTCAGCGGATAGCCGGCGGCATGCGCGGCCTGGATGAATCGTTCGGAGAACGGATTGCGAAAGCGCAGATCGGAAACGGTCAACGGGCCGTCCGCGCCGTGCCACGCGTCGGCGCCGCGCTCGTTGCCTTCCGCGCGGCGGAAATACGGCAGCACCTCCTGCCAGCCCCAGCCCGTCGCGCCGAGCTGCGCCCACTCGTCGTAATCGCCCGGGTGGCCGCGCGTGTAGATCATCGCGTTGATCGCGCTCGAGCCGCCCATCCCGCGCCCGCGCGGCTGGTAACCGCGCCGGCCGCCCAAGCCCGGCTGCGGCACCGTCTCGTAGCCGTAGTTGGTGCCGAGCTTGTACGGCACCAGCGCCGCGATGCCGACCGGCATGTTGACGAGCAGGTTGCGCTCCGTATGCGAGCCGGCCTCGATCAGCGCGATCGTCGCATCGGGGCAGGCATCGGCGAGACGGCCGGCCAGGCTCGAGCCGCCCGAACCGCCGCCGACGATGATGTAGTCGTATTGCATGTCACGTCTCCGTCGTGTCATGGAAGGCGCCCGGCACCGCCGCGCGACCGCGTCCCCTCTTGTGTTCGGGCATTGTAGGAATGGCCGCGCCGTGCGCGGCGCGCCGATTCGAGAGCGATTCCTCTAAACGCCCGCGTGAACTAAATTTAAGATGTATCGATGCGCTTCGCGCGATGCGCCGGCCACGAGAAGCCGATTCGTCGCGAAACGGGAGGAACGACGATGCAGCGCAAGATCCTGCAGGCCGCGTGTCGACCAAGTGATCCGAAAGTCACGCGCGCGGCCCGCATTTCATTTCAAACGGCGGCCCGCGCGACGATCCACGGCGCGATGCGCGCAGTCGGTCGAAATCGAACGGCACGTGTCATCGCCGACCGTTTGGACGGTGTGTCGGCGCCGTGGCACGATGCGCGGCGACCCGCCGTCGTGGCTACGTCGCGCTGCGCTGCCGCGGTGCGCCGACCGGCGTGCGCAAGACGGCATCGCGTGCCTGCTCGTCACCATATCGGATCGTGCGCGCCTGCCGTGCGGCATGACTTTCGGACCCGGACACCGTCGCGCGGATACGACGCCTGCCGCGCGCGGCAACCGGTTTTCGAACACCCGTCGCATCCGGCCCCGTGCCGGGCGACATGCATCACCCGATCCGCGTCGCCGCGCTCGCCGAGCGTGCGCGTGCGGCGTGACGGCCGGCCGATCAGCCAGGCCCAACTGGAGGAGACGACATGAAGAACGACCTGCCCGAACTGGCCCCGCAAGCATTGCCGTCGGTCGACGCGCTGACGTCGCTGCTGCACGACCAGCGTGCGGCGTACCTGCGCGCGCCGTACCCGGCATGGGACACGCGAGCGCAGCACCTGCGCGCGCTGCGCACGATGCTGATCGATCACGCGGATGCGCTCGCCGACGCGATCAGCGCCGATTTCGGCCATCGCGCGAAGCAGGAAGTGCTGCTGTCGGAAATCTGGATGGCCAAGGAAGAGATCGACGACGCGCTGAAGCACGGCAAGCGCTGGATGAAGCCGATCCGCAAGCCGATGAACAAGTGGCTGCGCCCGGCGCGCGCGAAGGTGATTCCGCAACCGCTCGGCGTGGTCGGCATCGTCGTGCCGTGGAACTACCCGGTGCTGCTCGCGGCCGGCCCGCTGATCTGCGCGCTCGCCGCCGGCAATCGCGCGATCATCAAGATGTCCGAACTGACGCCGCGCACGTCGGCGCTGTTCGAGCAGCTCATCGGCAAGACCTTCACGCGCGACCACGTCGCGGTCGTGAACGGCGATGCGGAAGTCGGCGCCGCGTTCAGCGCGCTACCGTTCGACCATCTGCTGTTCACCGGCTCGACGCAGGTCGGCCGCCACGTGATGCGCGCGGCCGCCGACAACCTCACGCCCGTCACGCTCGAGCTCGGCGGCAAGTCGCCGGCGATTGTCGGCCCGAATGCGCGCTTCGACGCGGCCGTCGACGCGATCGTCGCCGGCAAGACGCTGAACGCCGGCCAGACCTGCATCGCGCCCGACTACGTGCTGCTGCCGCGCGGGATGGAAGGCGCGTTCATCGAGCGCGCGCGAACCCGCTTCGCGAAGCTGTATCCGGACCTGTCGGCCAACGGCGACTACACGACGATCGTGTCGCCGCGCCACTACGCACGCCTGCAGCAACTCGCGAGCGACGCGCAGGCGGCCGGCGCGCAGCTGCATCCGCTGTCCGACGCGCAGTCCGATCCCGCGTCGCGTCGCTTCGTGCCGTGCGCGGTGACGCAGGTGCCGGCCGCGTCGCAACTGATGCAGGAGGAAATCTTCGGGCCGCTGCTGCCGCTCGTGCCGTACGAACGGCTCGACGAAGCGATCGCGTACGTCAATGCACGCCCGCGTCCGCTTGCGCTGTACCTGTTCGACGAGGATGGCGGCACGATCGACCGCGTGATGCGCGAAACGATCTCGGGCGGCGTCTCGATCAACGAAACGCTGATGCACATCGCATGCGGCAGCTTGCCGTTCGGCGGAGTCGGTGCGAGCGGCATGGGCGCGTATCACGGCTACGACGGCTTCGTGACATTCTCGAAGATGAAGCCGGTGCTCACGCAGGCACGGCTGAACGCGCGCAACCTGCTCGCGCCGCCGTACGGCAAGCGCTTCGCCGCGCTGATCAAGCTGATGCTGAAGTTCTGAGCCCGGCGGGCCACACGCGTCGCGTCGCGGCCCTGTCCAACCTGCCACGCGGCATGGATGCCGCGCACGCAGCCGTCACACGGGCCAGAGCGGCCCTTCCTGCATCGCGCCGATCTGCTCGCGCAGTTCGAGCACGCGCGCTTCCCAGTAACGATGCGTGTTGAACCACGGGAACGCGGCCGGAAACGCCGGATCGTCCCAGCGCCGCGCGAGCCACGCCGCGTAGTGGATCAGCCGCAGCGTGCGCAGCGCTTCGACCAGATGCAGCTCGCGCGGCTCGAATTCGCAGAAATCCTCGTAGCCCGCGAGCAGGTCGGCCAGCGCGCGCGACGCGCCTTCGCGATCGCCCGGCAGCAGCAGCCACAGATCCTGCACGGCCGGTGCCATCCGGCTGTCGTCGAAGTCGACGAAATGCGGGCCGGCATCGGTCCACAACACGTTGCTCGGATGGCAGTCGCCGTGCGTGCGCAGCAGGCGAATCTCGCCCGCGCGCTCGAACGCAGCCTCGACGCCTTCGAGCGCGAGCGCAACCGCGGTCGCGTACGCCGGTCTTACGTCATCCGGAATGAAATCGTGCGCGAGCAGATAGTCGCGCGGCTCGTAGCCGAACGTATTGATGTCGAGCACCGGACGCGCGACATACGGCTGCGTCGCGCCAACCGCATGAATGCGGCCGATGAAGCGGCCGAGCCATTCGAGCGTGTCGCTGCGGTCGAGATCGGGGGCGCGGCCGCCGCGCCGCTCGAAGATCGAGAAGCGGAAACCGTCGAACGCGTGCAGCGTGCGGCCGTCGAAGGCTCGCGCGGGTACCGCCGGAATCTCGCGCGCGGCGAGTTCGGCGACGAACGCATGCTCTTCGAGAATCGCGTCGTCCGACCAGCGCGCCGGACGATAGAACTTCGCGACGACCGGCGGGCCGTCTTCGATACCGACCTGGTAGACGCGGTTTTCGTAGCTGTTGAGGGCGAGCAGGCGCCCGTCGGTGCGCAGGCCGGCCGGCATCAGCACGCTGTCGAGCGCGTCGAGCACGCACTCGGGCGTGAGGCCGGCGAACGGCGGGCTGGCGGGAGAAGCGGGAGCGGAAGTGGCGTCTGTCATGCCCCGCATTGTGCCGCCTGCCGGACCGAAAGACGAGCGTCCGGTGCTTAGTGAAGCGCCGCGCCGGCCGGCAGAACGGATTCGCCGGTGTCGATCAGGTCCTCGAGAAAGAACGGTTCGGTGTTGAGTTCTTTCGACTCACCCGGCACGCCCGCGTACCAGGTCACCATGGCCATGTCGCCCAGGATGCGCTGGACGATGCCGCGCGCGCCTTTCGGCACCGCGATATGGGTAGTGCAGACGATCGACCCGATATGCATGATGGTTCCCCACTCTTGAATCTTGAAACCCGGCCCGCTGGCGAGCCGGCAAATGCGCGATCCGCGCCGCTCTCGGCGGAGCGTTGCGCGTGATCCCATTGTTCACGGTTTATCGAAGCGCGAAAAGAAGAAGAAGCAGGCGAAGTGCCGCGAATTCGTCGAATGTCTCCAATCAACCACTGCGCCGGGCATGTACTTGCCCACCCGGTTACCCCCATCATACCCTGTCGAATGTGACTGCCCGCCGAAACCGCCCGGCGGCGCCGCACGCACATGATTGACGCAACGCGCGTGCCGCTTCGCTTCGCCGCTGCCGAATCATCGGAACACTGCACGCGACCGACCAGAATCACGTCGCGTGCGTCGCATGTCGATCGCCTTCCACCGTTCGTCGAACGCTTGCGTGCGTACCGGCATCGGCTTGCATCGACGCACGACGTCGCTCGCGATATGCAGCCGCCGACAAGAGTTGCGCTCGATGGCTGCCTTGCGGTACCTTAAGCTTTCATTCGCGTTCAACCGCACCCCGGCACGATGTATCCGCTCACGTCCGCCCTCGCAAAATCCCGGCCGCAGTTCGACGCGCGGCCGCAGGCGTGCGTGCATCCGTCGGTCCTTCCTCCTCCTGTCGCACCGCCGCTCGTCTGCGCCGCGCCGCCCCTCCGGCGGCACGCGCCGGCTGACTCGCCGGCTTTTCGTTTTCGTCTTCCATTCGCCCCGCTGGCTGTAGGTGCGTGCGTCGTGACGCACGGCACGTTGCCGCGCGCGAATGGAACGTTTCGATCCGTTCGACAGGTGGATTCATATGGTTTCGTTCAAACGCGCGCTCGCCGCGCATGGCGCGACGTCGCTCTTCGTGCTGCTGTGGAGCAGCGGCGCGATCTTCGCTGAACTCGGTCTGCGTCACGCGTCCGCGTTCGCCTTTCTCACTGCCCGTTTCGCGCTCGCATCGCTCGTGCTGCTCGCGCTGGCGTTCATGCGCAAACGCTGGCTGCCGACGCGCGGCGAGCGGCGCATGGCCGCGCTGACCGGCTTGCTGATGATGGGCGGCTATTCGATCTTCTACCTGCTCGCGCTCGAGCGCGGCATCGCGCCCGGCGTGCTCGCGACGATACTCGGCGTGCAGCCGATCCTCACGCTCGCGATCGTCGAGCGTCGCTGGCAACCCGTGCGTATCGCCGGGCTCGCGCTGTCGCTCACCGGCCTCGCGCTCGTCGTGGGCCGTGGTGTGAGCGGCGGAACCGGCGGCCTGTCGGCGGCCGGCATCGCGTGCGCGCTGACGGCGCTCGTCGCGCTGACCGTCGGCTCGCTGCTGCAAAAGCGCGTACGCGCGGCGCCCGCCGACGTGCTGCCGCTGCAGAACGCGATCGGCCTCGCGCTGTGCGTCGCGATCGTGCCGTTCCGGCCGGTGTCGTTCGACATGAGCTGGGCGTTCGTCGTGCCGCTGCTGTGGCTCGGCATCGTGATTTCGGTGATCGCGCAACTGCTGTTCTACCGGTTGATGCAGCGCGGCGATCTCGTCAACGTGACGAGCCTGTTCTATCTCGTGCCCGTCGTCACCACGTTGATGGATGCCGTGTGGCTCGGCAACCGGCCCGAACCGCTCGCACTCGCCGGCATGGGCGCGATCATCGCGGGGCTCGCGCTGGTGTTCCGCGCGCCGGCCGCCCGTCCGCAACCCGACCGCGCGTGAGTAGACGGGCCGCCGCGCCCGCGGGTGCGGCGGCCCGTATCGGACACATACGACGATTCCGCGCAAATCGAAAGGAACGGGAAAGATGCGTGCAAGGCGTTCGTCTTGTTTGCCCGAAAAACGCGGAATTCTCGGGCTTTCCGCTGATTTTTAATGGTTCGGATAGCGAAAAACGCCGCCGGTTGCCTATACTCGAATTGACCGGCCTGCGCGTAACGGGCCGGACCCAACTAGAAACACCCGGCATGGGGCCGGGGTGAGCGCATGCGTGCCGTTTCAGGCCGATATCCCGCAGGGATGGAGCCGCCAACGCAAGCACTGAAGCGCCCACTTCGGTCGACACTGGAGACACGCATGACGACCTACTTCACGATCGGCGACTTCATCCTGTTGATTCCGATGGCGCTGGCCGGAGCGCTATTTCTCGGCGCGGTGCCGTGCGCCACTCAATTCCGTCACAACCTGCTGCGCGTACTCGGCGTCATTCTCGGCGTCGGCGTCGCGGTATTGCTCGTTGAAGGCCTGCCTGCGCTGATCTAGCGCCGCAGGCCGTGCGCGACGCGCATCGCTGCACCGCAGCGATGCGACGTACCGCGTGCACGTCGGACCCGGCACGCGATGTTTCGCATGCCGTATCGACTTCCGCTCAGATCGCCTGATCGGTGGACGGCTTTTCCCACAGATTGATGCCGCCTTCCGTCGCGTAACGATCGATCTCCGCGAGTTCCTCCGCCGAGAATTCGAGGTTCTGCAACGCGCCGACGTTCTCGCGCACCTGCTCCGCCCGGCTCGCGCCGATCAGCGCGGACGTCACGCGGCCGTTACGCAGCACCCACGCCAGCGCCATCTGCGCCAGGCTCTGCCCGCGCCGTTCGGCGATCGCGTTGAGCTTGCGCACATGCTCGAGGTTGTCCGCGCTCAGGTGATCCTCCTTCAGCGAGCCGCCGCCCGGCTTGTTCACGCGCGCGTCGGCCGGCACGCCGTTCAGGTACTTCGACGTGAGCAAACCCTGCGCGAGCGGCGTGAACGCGATGCTGCCCGCGCCGACGTCGTCGAGCGTGCCGAGCAGATCCTCTTCGATCCAGCGGTTCAGCATGTTGTACGACGGCTGGTGAATCAGCAGCGGCACCTTGTATTGCGCGAGCAGCGCGGCCATCTCGCGCGTCTTCGCGGCCGAATACGACGAAATGCCGATGTAGAGCGCCTTGCCCTGCTGCACGGCCGACGCCAGCGCACCCGCCGTTTCCTCGAGCGGCGTATGCGCGTCGAAACGGTGCGAATAGAAGATGTCGACGTAGTCGAGCCCCATCCGCTGCAGGCTCTGGTCGAGGCTCGCGAGCACATACTTGCGCGACCCGCCGCCGCTGCCGTATGGCCCCGGCCACATGTCCCAGCCGGCCTTCGTCGAGATCAGCAGTTCGTCGCGATACGGGCGGAAATCCTCCTTCAGCAGCCGGCCGAAGTTGATCTCGGCGCTACCGTACGGCGGCCCGTAGTTGTTCGCGAGGTCGAAGTGGTTGATGCCGAGGTCGAATGCGGTGCGCAGGATCTCGCGTTGCGTCGAGATCGGCGTCGAATCGCCGAAGTTGTGCCACAGGCCGAGCGACAGGGCGGGCAGTTTGAGCCCGGATTTGCCGCAGGTGCGGTATTGCATGCCGGCATAACGTTCGGAAGCTGCTTCGTAGGCCATGAGTCTGTTCCGTCAGGACATCGGGGAAAGGGACGCGCGCCGGCCGCGCCAATGACGCGACGGCGGCGAAGGAGTCATACGACGACTATGGTAGCGAAAGCGGCCGGATCACGCACGGCGGCGCGACGATGGACGCGACCGCGGCGCTCGCCTACACTGCGGCGTCTCGAATCACCGTTTCAGCGAGGTTGGTATGTCCCGGGTCATCTCGGTTGCACTGCTCGTCGGCGGCGTCGTGCTGCTGTATTTCGGCGGCCAGTCGTTCCATTCGATCAACGACAACGTGTCGCGCTTCTTCACCGGCTCGCCGGCGACGAAGACGATCCTGCTGATCGTCGGCGGCGCCGTCGCATCGTTCGTCGGCCTGATCGGCCTCGCGATGCCGGGCGGCAAGCGCTGATCGCAGCGCGACGCGCGCACGGCTAGCGATCGCATCGAGAGCGGCTCGGTCGACTATCCGGCCTATGGCAACCGGCTCGTCGTGCCGACATCACGCGCGCGAGCCGCGCCAAACGAAACGGGCGGCCAGGCCGCCCGTCGTTTCACTTGCCCGCGATGCACCGCATCGCGTGATCGCCGCAGTTTCGCCGGCCGCCGATCGGCCTAGAACTGCACTTCCGGCTTCGACGCCGAGCGCGTGCCGGGCACCGGCCGGTTGCTTGCGCCGTGGTACGTGTACACGAGCGAGAACTTCACCTGGTCGGAACGGTTCTGCCCGGCCGAATGCAGCGTGTTGCTGTGGAAGAACACGACGTCGCCCGTCTGCAGCGACGGGCACGTCGCCGCGTCGATCATCCTGCGGTTCTCCGGCAGATCACTGCGGAAGAATTTCGCGTCATCGAACGCTTCCGGTCCGAATTCGGCCGTATGCGAACCCGGCACGAGCCACAGCGCGCCGTTCTCGTTGGTTTCCGGCCCGAGCGCGAGCCACACCGACACCATGTCCGGCCGCTCGAACGCCCAGTAGCGGAAATCGCGATGCCAGCCGGTCAGGCTGCCGTACGCCGGGTGCTTCGTCATCATGCAGTTGTGATGCGCACGCGACAGCACGGGCTCCTCGCCGAAATACTCGCGCATCCACGCGCCGATTTCGGGCGCGATCGCGCGCTCGGCAAACGCCGGATCGCGCGAATACGCATCGAGCAGTCGTCGCACCGTATGCCCGCCCGGCGCATGCTTCGATTCGGGTGCGCCCGGGTAGCGGAGGTCGGCCTCGAACTCGATCGGCTCGGCGGCCTCCCGCAACTGGCGCTCCGCGATCTGCCGGAGCGCCGCGCACTGCGCTTCGCCGACGAGGCCGCGCGCGACGACGAAGCCGCGCTCGCGCAATTCCGCGACTTGCGCGCGGATCGATTCCGACTGCAATGGAGACGACATGGGATGCCAGACGTTTATTGTGTGAATGTGACGATTGTAAATCGGCGCCGGATACCGCGAACAGCACCATTGTCGTGCGCAGGGGCATGCCAATCGCGGATTTGATCCAGCGCAAGGGAACTGTGCGGCGCGGCACCTGCCTGAGCGACAGGCGGTATGCGGCACACCCCTTGCTGCACAAGGGTTTATCGCGACTTTTGCCGGTCACGAAACCCCTGTAGCCTGACGCGGCCTGTCAATTCTGGCGGGCGCGGCGCGCGACGGGTTTAGGTAAGATCCGTTGTGCCATCCGAGGCCGTTGATACCAGTGCGCTCTTCAGGGCGCCACCCATACAAGCGAAGCATCGTTCACATGCCATTCCGTCTGACTTCCCGTTTCAACCGCGCTGCGAAGCGCGTCGTGCCGTCCGCTCCTGCCCGTTCGCTGCGCCATCACCGCGCCCGCACGCAGGCGCTGGCCGAACGTACGCACACGCACAGCCGGCTGGACGGCATCCGTGCGTGGTTCCACGCATTTTTCTCGATGATGAGCGCACAGGCGTTCGCCCGCCGCGCCGGCCTGCGTTCGCTGCTGCAGAAACCGTCGTCGCTGCGCGCGCTCGCGCTGCGCCGCAAGCTCGGCCCGCAGCGCCGCGTCAACCGTCCGCGCCGCCTCGCGGCGAGCAACGGCTGGTTCGGGTTCGGCGCACGCTGATCAGGTACCGGCGGGCATGGCCCGCATCGATCGCCGCCGTTGCCGCGACGATCGACACCCATAAAAAAACCCCGGCTAGGCCGGGGTTTTTCATTTCAGGCGAACGACGCTTACGCGACGCGTGCCGTCGGCTCCACGCCGGCCGCTTCGGCCAGCGCGAGCGCCTTGTCGGTTGCTTCCCACGAGAATTCCGGCTCTTCGCGGCCGAAGTGGCCGTAAGCCGCGGTCTTCTCGTAGATCGGACGCAGCAGGTCGAGCATCTTGATGATGCCCTTCGGACGCAGGTCGAAATGCTCGCGCACGAGCTTCGTGATCACCGCATCCGACACGCGGCCCGTGCCGAACGTGTTGACCATCACCGAGGTCGGCTCGGCCACGCCGATCGCGTACGACACCTGGATCAGCGCGCGCGACGCGAGGCCGGCGGCGACGATGTTCTTCGCGACGTAACGGCCGGCATACGCAGCCGAACGGTCGACCTTCGACGGATCCTTGCCCGAGAATGCGCCGCCGCCGTGCGGTGCGGCACCGCCGTAGGTATCGACGATGATCTTGCGGCCGGTCAGGCCGCAATCGCCCTGCGGGCCGCCGATCACGAACCGGCCGGTCGGGTTCACGAGAAACTTGATGTCGCCCTTGATCAGCTCGGCCGGCAGCGTCGGCTTGATGATTTCCTCGATCACCGCTTCGCGCAGCGCGGGCAGCTCGATGTCCGGTGCGTGCTGCGTCGACAGCACGACGGTGTCAATCGAATCGGGCTTGCCGTCGACGTAGCGGACGGTGACCTGCGACTTCGCGTCCGGACGCAGCCATTGCAGGCGACCGTCGCGGCGCAGGCTGGCCTGGCGCTCGACGAGGCGGTGCGACAGGTAGATCGGCAGCGGCATCAGTTCCGGCGTTTCGTCGCACGCATAGCCGAACATCAGGCCCTGGTCGCCCGCGCCTTGGTCGAGGTTGTCGTCGTGTGCACGATCGACGCCCTGCGCGATGTCCGGCGACTGCTTGTCGTACGCGACGAGCACCGCGCAACCCTTGTAGTCGATGCCGTAGTCGGTGTTGTCGTAGCCGATGCGCTTGATCGTATCGCGCGCGATCTGGATGTAATCGATGTTGGCCGTCGTGGTGATTTCACCGGCCAGCACGACGAGACCCGTGTTGCACAGCGTCTCCGCCGCAACGCGGGAGTATTTGTCCTGCTCGAGGATGGCGTCGAGAATCGCGTCCGAGATTTGGTCCGCGACTTTGTCCGGATGGCCTTCGGAGACGGATTCGGACGTGAAGAGATAATCGTTTGCCACTTTTTCAGGCTCCTGTGTGGTTACGGTTGGTTTCACGTAGCCAGCTTCGTTGGGCCTGAAGCGGCGACGCTTTAGCGGATTACCAGGACCGGGCAGCGTGTGTCGCGCCAGCCGGCTTCGCCCCGCAAGTTGTCAGTTAACTCGGCGAAGCCCGTATTATAGCGGCTTTCCTGAATTGTCACAGAGCGCCACCCGTGCTGCATCGTCCGCTGTCTTACCACCCTGTTCGCAACGTACCGGCCAGCCGGCCCTACGGAGATTCCGCATGCTAGGCCGCCTCGGCACGCACCTCGCCATCGGCTTGCTGAAGCTGCTCGCCCTGCTGCCGTACGGTCTGACCGCACGGTTCGGCGATGGCCTCGGCTGGCTGCTGTATCAGATCCCCAGCCGGCGAAAGCGCATCGTACATACGAATCTGAAACTCTGCTTCCCGGACTGGAGCGACGAACGGCGCGAGGAAGTGGCGGGCCGGCATTTCCGTCATGCGATCCGCAGCTACGTCGAGCGCAGCGTGCAATGGTTCGGCTCGGAGAAGAAGCTCGCGAAGTTGATCCAGGTCGACAGCGCGGTCGATCTCACCGATCCCGACCTGCCGCCGACGCTGTTCCTCGGCCTGCACTTCGTCGGCATCGAGGCCGGTTCGATCTGGCTGAACCGTTCGCTGCAGCGTCGCTGCGGATCGCTGTACCAGCCGTTCTCGAACGCGGTGCTCGAGGAAGAGGCAAAGAAGGCGCGCGGGCGCTTCGACGCCGAGATGGTCGGCCGCGCGGACAGCGCGCGCGTCGTGCTGCGCTGGCTGCGCGACCGCAAGCCGGTGATGCTCGGCGCGGACATGGACTACGGGCTGCGCAACTCGACGTTCGTCCCGTTCTTCGGCGTGCCGGCCTGCACGCTGACGGCCGTCGGCCGGCTCGCGAAGACGGGCCGCGCGCAGGTCGTGCCGTTCATCGGCGAAGTGCTGCCGAACTACAAGGGCTACCGTCTGAAGGTATTCAAGCCGTGGGATCACTACCCGACCGGCGACGACGATCTCGATGCGCGGCGGATGAACGCATTCCTCGAGGAGCAGATTCCGCTGATGCCCGAGCAGTATTACTGGGTGCACAAGCGTTTCAAGACGCGCCCGCCGGGCGAGCCGAGCCTGTACTGACCCTGCCGCGAGACATGCGGGCGCGCCGTCATGTGCGCGCCTGTGCTCTTGCCACCTTAGGCGCACCCTTAGCGCGCGCCTGCCACAGATCGTAAGCCGACTGCTGCGCGAGCCACAGATCGGCCCTTCCCCCGTTTTCCTCGCCGAGCCACGCTTCGAGCCGCAACGCCATTTCCGGCGAGATGCCGGCATGGCCGTGCAGGACCCGCGACAGTGCGGCACGGGTCACGCCAAGTTGCGACGCGGCCTCGGTGACGGTCAGACCGAGCGCCGGCAGCACGTCGTCGCGCAGCGTTTCGCCCGGATGGGGTGGATTGAAGATGCGGGTCATGGCTTGAATCACCTTAGTGGTAGTCCTGGTAATCGACCAGAACGACGTCGCGGCCCTCGAATCCGAATGTCAGCCGCCAGTTGCCGTTGACGCCGACGGCGTAATATCCGTCCAGCCCGCCAGCGAGGCCGTGAAAACGCCAGCCAGGCACATTCATGTCCTGCGGCGCGCCAGCGACATCGAGACGCGCCAGCATGCGCCGCAGCCGGGGCGCATGATCCGGCCGAATGCCCGCCTTGCTCCCGGTGACGAAAAACGCTTCCAGTCCCTTGTGTACCCACGACTTGATCATGGACCTCCCACACTCGAGCGCGACGTCGACAGCATGGCCCGGATGTGTGTAGCCAGACTATACGAATCACTTGATTTCCTCGTCAATTTGACCCGTACGAAAACGCTCGTCCGGGTCGCCCATGCCTTCGTCGTGTATTCGGGCACGCACCGCCAGTGCCGCCTCCGCTACGCCCGCCACACCCTGCCAATTTGTCCGCTCGCCACGTACCCGACCAGTCGACCAGTCGACAGATGCCGCCTGCCCGGCCCGCAGGAGCAACCTGAAGCACCGTTCCCGCGCAGGACGCCCCCGTCGCCTGCATGTATCATTTGCGGTTGAGATCAGCACGACGAACGACGCTGCCCCGGCATGGCCGCCGGCCGCCCGTGTCGTGCCGACCGCCTTGTTCGCCATGGAATTCCGGACCCAGTGAAACTCTCGTTCACCAAGATGCACGGCGCGGGCAACGACTTCGTCGTGCTCGACGGCTACTCGCGCGCGCTGCCGCCGCTCACCGAAGCGCAGGTGCGCGCACTCGCCAACCGCCACTTCGGCATCGGCGCCGACCAGTTGCTGCTGGTCGAGAAACCGACCGTCGACGGGGCGGATTTCAAGTACCGGATCTTCAATTGCGACGGCGGCGAGGTCGAACACTGCGGCAACGGCGCGCGCTGTTTCGTGAAGTTCGTCAGCGACCGCGGCCTGACCGACAAGCGCAGCGTGCGCGTGCAGGTGATGAAGGGCCTGATCACGCTGACGCTGCAGGACAACGGCGAAGTCGTCGTCGACATGGGCGCGCCCGTGTTCGCGCCGGTGCAAGTGCCGTTCGACGCAGCGGGGCTCGACGGCCGCCAGGAAGGCCGCGACACGCTGTGGCCGCTCGACGTGGGCGGCGCGACGCGCTGGATTTCGACGGTGTCGATGGGCAATCCGCACGCGGTGCAGGTCGTCGACGACGTCGAAGCGTATCCGGTGCTGGAAGAAGGCCCGCTGATCGAGCGCCATGCGCGCTTCCCGCAGCGCGTGAACGCCGGCTTCATGCAGATCGTGTCGCGCCGTGAAGTGAAGCTGCGCGTGTACGAACGCGGCGCGGGCGAGACGCTCGCGTGCGGCACCGGCGCGTGCGCGGCGGTCGCGGCCGGCATCCGGCGCGGCCTGCTCGATTCGCCCGTGACCGTGCACACGCACGGCGGCACGCTGACGATCGGCTGGGACGGCGCGCGCGACGAAGCCGCCGCGCTGATGATGGCCGGCCCCGCCACGACCGTGTTCGAAGGCGAGATCGACCTGAACGCCTGACCCTGCAACGTCCCTGATAACTGAACGCTCCCGCCACATGAACGATCGCGAAGTCGCCGACTACCTGCTCGCCAATCCCGAATTCTTCGCGCAGCACGCCGAGCTGCTCGCGACGATCCGTCTCGCGAACCCGCACGGCAAGGCCGCGATCTCGCTGCAGGAGCGGCAGATGGAGATGCTGCGCGACAAGAACAAGCATCTCGAGCGCCGGCTCGCCGAGCTCGTGCGCTACGGCCACGAGAACGACAGCCTGTCCGCGAAGTTCAGCCGCTGGACCGCGCGCGTGATCGCGGAACGCGATCCGTACGCGCTGCCGCGCACGATCGCCGACGGCATCGCCGACGTGTTCGACGTGCCGCAGACGGCGTTGCGCGTGTGGGACGTCGCCGACACCTACGCGCAAGCCGACTTCGCGCGCCAGGTCGGCGAGGAAGTGCGCCTGTTCACGAACGGCCTGTCGACGCCGTACTGCGGCGCGAACACCGGCTTCGAAGCCGCCCAGTGGCTCGCGCCCGCACTCGCTGCCCCGGCCGCGAACGCAGCGGAAGGCGTCGAAGCCGCGCCGGCCGGCGACGGCTCGGCCGCGTCGGTCGCGCTGCTCGCGCTGCGCGCGCCGCTCGCCGGCAGCGATGCACCCGCGTTCGGCCTGCTGGTCCTCGGTTCGCCCGATCCGCGCCGCTTCCACGACGGGATGGCCACCGACTTCCTCGCGCAGATCGCGACGCTCGCGAGCGCCGCGCTCACGCGCCTGCTGCCGCACTGATCCGCCGCACGCGATGACCGACGATCCGATCGCCGCCTACCTGTCGAACCTGAAGCACGTCAGGCAGCTGTCGGAACACACGCTGCGCGCGTACACGCACGAACTCGACGAACTGAAGAAGCTCGCGGCCGGCCGGCCGCTCGAAGCATTGACCGCCGCCGACATGCGCGGCGCGGTCGTGCGCGGGCACGCGGCCGGACTGTCCGCGCGCTCGATCTCGCACCGCCTTTCCGCATGGCGTGCGTTCTATCGCTGGTTCGCGCAACGCGTCGAGATGCCCGCGAATCCCGTCGCCGGGGTACGCGCGCCCAAACGCGAGAAATCGCTGCCCAAGGCGCTGTCGGTCGACGATGCGGTCGCACTGATGGACGCGCCGCTCGCCGGCACGACCGAAAGCATCCGCGACCACGCGATCCTCGAGCTGTTCTATTCGTCGGGGCTGCGCCTCGCCGAACTGGTCGGGCTCGACGTCCGGTACACGCAGGCCGACGGCTACCGCTCGGCCGGCTGGCTCGATCTCGCCGAAGCCGAAGTCACCGTGCGCGGCAAGGGCAACAAGGAGCGCAAGGTGCCGGTCGGCAGCAAGGCGATCGACGCGCTGAACGCGTGGCTCGCGGTGCGCGGCGAATTCGTGAAGCACGATCCGCATCCGCTGTTCGTGTCGGTGCGCGGCAACCGGATGTCGCCGGGCGTCGTGCGCGAGCGCGTGAAGCGCGCGGCGCTCGCCGCCGGCATCCCCGCCAACGTCCACCCGCACGTGTTGCGCCACTCGTTCGCGACGCACGTGCTGCAGTCGAGCGGCGACCTGCGCGCGGTGCAGGAACTGCTCGGCCATGCGAGCGTCGCCGCGACGCAGATCTATACGTCGCTCGACTTCCAGCATCTCGCGAAGATTTACGACAGCGCGCATCCGCGCGCGAAGAAGCGCGACTGACGCGCATCCCGTGTTACCCGCCACGCGCGGCGGCCGGCACCGGCCGGCGTCGCGCGCGGCCCATTTCGATCTCATCATGCAAACCGTCACCCTCAAGCCGTCCAAGGAAAAATCGCTGCTGCGCCGCCATCCGTGGATCTACGCCAATGCGATCGACCGCGTCGACGGCAAGCCCGCGCCCGGCGCGACCGTGCTCGTGCGCGCGCACGACGGCCGCTTCCTCGCGCGCGGCGCGTACAGCCCGCAGTCGCAGATCCGCGTGCGGGTATGGAGCTTCGACGAGCACGAGCCGATCGATCACGCGTTCTTCAAGCGCCGCGTGCAGCGCGCGGTCGCGCACCGCACGACGATGGTGTCGGGCACCGGCGCGGTGCGGCTCGTGTTCGGCGAAGCCGACGGGCTGCCGGGGCTGATCGTCGACTACTACGTCGCGGATACCGCCGAAGCCGGCGCGGCGCCGCGCGGCCAGCTGGTCTGCCAGTTCATGGCCGCAGGCGTCGAAGCGTGGAAGGACGCGATCGTCGCGGCGCTCACCGGCGCGACCGGCTGCCCGAACGTGTACGAGCGCTCGGACGTGTCGATCCGCGACAAGGAAGGGCTCGAACAGACGACCGGCGTGCTGGCCGGCGACGCGCCGCCCGCGACGCTGATCGCGAACGAAAACGGCGTGCGCTATCACGTCGACGTGCCGAACGGCCACAAGACGGGCTTCTACGTCGACCAGCGCGATAACCGCGCGCTCGTCGCGCAGTACGCGGCCGACCGCGACGTGCTGAACTGCTTCTGCTACACGGGCGGCTTCTCGCTCGCGGCGCTCAAGGGCGGCGCGAAACGCGTCGTGTCGATCGATTCGTCGGGCGACGCGCTCGCGCTCGCGCAGCAGAACGTCGTGGCCAACGGCTTCGACGCGGCACGCGCGACCTGGCTCGACGCCGATGCGTTCAAGACGCTGCGCCGCCTCGTCGACGAAGGCGAGCGATTCGACCTGATCGTGCTCGATCCGCCGAAGTTCGCGCCGACCCGCGACAGCGTCGATCGCGCGGCGCGCGCGTACAAGGACATCAACCTGAGCGGTTTCAGGCTGCTGCGTCCGGGCGGCCTGCTGTTCACGTACTCGTGCTCGGGCGCGATCGACATGGACCTGTTCCAGAAGATCGTCGCGGGCGCCGCGGCCGACGCAAAGGTCGACGCACGCATCCTGAAGCGGCTCGGCGCGGGCGTCGATCATCCGCTGCTCGCCGCGTTCCCGGAAGGCGAATATCTGAAGGGCCTGCTGTTGCAAATCGTCTGATCGCCCCGATCTAGCGCGGACTACCGCGCCCGCCCTCCGTTGGCGGCGCAGCGCCCCAGCCTGTCGTTCGGACGACGGGCGGGGGCTTGACAGGTATGTTTCAATGGATGGTTGTGCGCCCCGGCTCGCAGCGCGAGGGCGCGACGCACATCCTGGTTTTGACCCCGATTCACGAACCACAGGCGACCGACATGGCCACTCCCGTCACCATCCTCACCGGCTTCCTCGGCAGCGGCAAGACGACGCTGCTCAAGCGCATCCTGAACGAACAGCACGGCATGAAGATCGCCGTGATCGAGAACGAGTTCGGCGAAGAGAACATCGACAACGAAATCCTCGTGCAGGATTCGAACGAGCAGATCATCCAGATGAGCAACGGCTGCATCTGCTGCACGATCCGCGGCGACCTCGCCCGCGCGCTCGGCGATCTGGCCGCAAAGAAGCGCGAAGGCAAGCTCGACTTCGACCGCATCGTGATCGAGACGACCGGCCTCGCGAACCCGGGCCCCGTCGCACAAACGTTCTTCATCGACAGCGAAATCGCCGACGATTTCCTGCTCGACGCGGTCATCACGCTGGTCGACGCGAAGCACGCGAACGCGCAGCTCGACGAACACGAGGTGGTGCAGCGCCAGGTCGGTTTCGCCGACCGCCTGTTCATCACGAAGTCGGACCTCGTCGACGACCAGACCGTCGCGGGCCTCAAGCACCGCCTGATGCACATGAACCCGAAGGCCGCGATCAAGGTCGTGAATTTCGGCGAAGCGGACATCAAGGAAATCTTCGACCTGCGCGGCTTCAACCTGAACGCGAAGCTCGAGATCGATCCCGATTTCCTCGCCGAGGACGATCACGCGCACGATCATCACGATCACGACCATGATCACGATCACGCGAATTGCGACCACGATCACGGCCAATGCGCGCACGATCACGACCACGGCCACCACCACAATCATCACCACGCGCACCACGACGACAAGATCAAGTCGTTCGTGTACCGCAACGACCGCCCGTTCGACCCGAACAAGCTGGAAGACTTCCTCGGCGGCATCCTGCAGATCTACGGCGAGCGGATGCTGCGCTACAAGGGCGTGCTGTACATGAAGGGCGTCGACCGCAAGGTCGTGTTCCAGGGCGTGCACCAGATGATGGGCAGCGACCTCGCGGCGAAGTGGCTGCCGGTCGAGAAGAAGACCAACAAGATGGTGTTCATCGGCGTCGACCTGCCGCAGGACCTGATCACCGACGGCCTCGACGCCTGCCTCGCCTGATCCGCGCGGGCGCCCGCCGTGCGCCCGCTGCCCGGCCGCCCGCACCGGCGGCCGCGGCGGTCGCGCGGCGCCTTTTCCGGGCAGGGTTTCGCCGTCATCGCTTTTTCGCGATTTGCGCGTTATATTTTCTAGATATTGGCGCAGCCGACGGGGATCGACCCGATACGGCGCCCGCTTGCGATTCAGTTACAATACGTGCCCGCTGGAGTACGGCAACAAACAGGCCCGGTTCTTGCTGAACCAGTTTTCCGGGCATCGCAACCGCGCCGGATCGCCAATCCGCCTCCCGGCCGCGGCCGATGCGATGTGCCGCGCAGCACACCGGTTCGCAGCGCGCGCAAATCCGCGCCAGGCCTATCCTGGTATTTGAGAACCGGTTTTCCAGAGGCTTTCGGCCCCGCGGCGGCAAATCGCAAATGATTGCAAGCGCGGTTGCGGGTAATCCCAAAGTGCAGGCAATATCTCTCGATTTGCCGCACATTGAAGAAGCAAGCAGATGACGAAGAAACTCTTGACCGAAGCCGAAATCCTGAAGATGAGCGACAAGGATTACATGAATGAGGATCAGCTCGCCTTCTTCAAAAATCGGCTCGAACAGTTGCAGGCGGACATCCTCAAGAATGCAGGCCAGACGACCGAGAACCTGCGCGAGACGGTGATCGTCCCCGATCCCGCCGACCGCGCGACGATCGAGGAAGAGCACGCGCTCGAGCTGCGTACGCGCGATCGCGAACGCAAGCTCCTCAAGAAGGTTCAGCAGTCGCTCGCCCGCATCGATTCCGGCGATTACGGCTGGTGTGAGGAAACCGGCGAGCCGATCGGCATTCCGCGCCTGCTCGCGCGTCCGACCGCCACGCTGTCGCTCGAGGCGCAGGAGCGCCGCGAGCTGCGCCAGAAGCTGTTCGGCGACTGATCGAGCGGTATTCCGCTCAAACACGCTGCTTCCCGAAAGCGCGCGGCCTGCCGCGCGCTTTTTGTTTTCCGGCACCGGCTCCCGGCCGCCGGCCGATTTGCTTTCCCCTCTTGATATCCCGGCGCCCGCCCTAAAATGAAACGGACGCGCGCCGGGCCGCTCCCCGGCGCACTGCGGATTCACGCGGCGGCGCGTCGCGCCGCCCGACTCTTCCCCGTTTTTCTCAAGGAACGCAGATGGAGCAATTTCACGGCACGACCATCGTTTCGGTCCGGCGCGGCGACAAGGTCGCGCTCGGCGGCGACGGCCAGGTAACCCTCGGCAACATCGTCATGAAGGGTGGCGCGCGGAAAGTGCGGCGGATCTACAACAACCAGGTTCTGGTCGGATTCGCGGGCGGCACCGCCGATGCGTTCTCGCTCCTCGACCGCTTCGAGGCGAAGCTCGAGAAGCACCAGGGCAACCTGACCCGCGCGGCCGTCGAGCTCGCGAAGGACTGGCGCACCGACCGGATGCTGCGCCGCCTCGAGGCGATGCTGATCACGGCCGACGCGACCACCACGCTCGTCATCACCGGCAACGGCGACGTGCTCGACCCGGAAGGCGGCATCTGCGCGATCGGCTCGGGCGGCGCGTACGCACAGGCCGCGGCCCGCGCGCTCGTCGAGAACACCGAGCTGTCGCCGCGCGACATCGTCGAGAAGTCGCTCGGGATCGCGGGCGACATGTGCATCTACACGAACCACAACCGCATCATCGAAACGATCGAGTAAGGACAGCCCCATGAGCACCATGACCCCTGCCGAGATCGTCTCGGAACTCGACAAGCACATCATCGGCCAGGCGAAGGCGAAGAAGGCCGTCGCCGTCGCGCTGCGCAACCGCTGGCGCCGCCAGCAGGTCGCCGAGCCGCTGCGCCAGGAAATCACGCCGAAGAACATCCTGATGATCGGGCCGACGGGCGTCGGCAAGACCGAAATCGCGCGCCGCCTCGCGAAGCTCGCCGACGCGCCGTTCATCAAGATCGAAGCGACCAAGTTCACCGAAGTCGGCTACGTCGGCCGCGACGTCGACAGCATCGTGCGCGACCTGATCGAGATCTCGGTCAAGCAGACGCGCGAAGCCGAAATGCGCAAGGTGCGCAGCAAGGCGACCGACCAGGCCGAAGACCGCATCCTCGACATCCTGCTGCCGCAACCGCGCGCGGTGGGCTTCGGCGGCAATGCCGAGCACGCGAACGACGACAACAACGCGACGCGCCAGACCTTCCGCAAGCGCCTGCGCGAAGGCCAGCTCGACGACAAGGAAGTCGAGCTCGACCTCGAGCAGCCGTCGGTCGGCATGGACATCATGGCGCCGCCGGGGATGGAAGAGATGACCGAGCAGATCCGCTCGATGTTCTCGAACCTCGGCAGCGGCAAGAAGCAGCGCCGCAAGGTGAAGATCAAGGAAGCGCTGAAGCTGCTGACCGACGAGGAAGCGGCGAAGATGCTCAACGAAGAGGAAGTGAAGACGAAGGCCGTGCAGAACGTCGAGCAGAACGGCATCGTGTTCCTCGACGAGATCGACAAGATCACGTCGCGCAACAACGAAGGCAGCGGCGGCGAAGTGTCGCGCCAGGGCGTGCAGCGCGACCTGCTGCCGCTCGTCGAAGGCACGACGGTCAACACGAAGTACGGGATGGTGAAGACCGATCACATCCTGTTCATCGCGAGCGGCGCGTTCCACCTCGCGAAGCCGAGCGACCTGATTCCGGAGCTGCAAGGCCGCTTCCCGATCCGCGTCGAGCTCGATTCGCTGTCGGTCGAAGATTTCGAGGCGATCCTCGATGCGACCGACGCGAGCCTCGTCAAGCAGTACCAGGCGCTGCTCGCGACCGAAGACGTGCAGCTCGAATTCGCCGCGGACGGCATCCGGCGCCTCGCCGAGATCGCGTTCGCGGTCAACGAGAAAACCGAGAACATCGGCGCGCGCCGGCTGTACACGGTGATCGAGAAGCTGCTCGAGGAAGTGTCGTTCTCGGCCGGCAACCACGCCGGCGAGCGCGTGACGATCGACGCGAAGTATGTCGACCGTGCGCTCGGCGAAGTGGCGCAGGACGAGGACCTGTCGCGCTACGTGCTGTAACGCGCGCGGTGCTTGACGAGAGACGGGCGGCGCCTGCGGGGGCCGCCCGTTTTCGTTGGTGCGCCGCTTACTGCCGAACCGGCTTCTTCGCGAGCTTGCGCTGCAGCGTGCGGCGGTGCATGTTCAGCGCCCGCGCGGTGGCCGAAATGTTGTTGTTGTTCTCCGCCAGCACGCGCTGGATGTGCTCCCATTCGAGCCGGTCCACCGACAGCACGACCGGATTCTCGAGCGCCTCGTCGGCCTGCACTTCGGTCGCGTTGGTCTGCAGCGCGGCCAGGATCGACTCGACGTTCGCCGGCTTCGCGAGATAGTTGTCGGCGCCCTCCTTCACGGCCTGCACGGCGGTCGCGATGCTCGCGTAGCCGGTCAGCACCAGAATGCGCGCATCGGGCTGCAGGTCGCACAGCGGCGCGATCAGGCTCAGCCCGGAATCCTCGCCGAGATGCAGGTCGACGGTGATGAACTGGAACTTGCCGCCTGCGGCGAGCCGCAGCGCCGTCTCCTTGTCGTGCGCCTGCTGGACCGCGTAACCGCGGCGCTCGAGGCCGCGCGCGAGCGTGCCCGCGAACACCTCGTTGTCGTCGATCACCAGGAAATTGTTCTCGCTCATGTGGTTTCTCCGTCTACGTGTTGGTTGAGGCCGCCGGCATCGCGACGCGCACGGCCGGCAGGCGCAGCACGGCCCGCGTGCCGCGCCCGGCCGCGGCGACGGCCGGGCGGCTGTCCGGCGCGCCGGCCGGCCGTTCGGCTGCACGTGCACCCGTGCGCGATCCCGCGCGTTGTCCCGATGCGGCCGCCGCGTGGCCATTTGCCGCACCGCCGGCCCGCCCGTTGCCGCCCGCCGCGCGCGGCGTGACGTCGGACAGTTCGATCTCGCCGCCGAGCCGCGCGGCCGCACTGAACGCGAGATACAGGCCGACGCCGTGCCCGCCCTGCGTGCTGTCGACCGGCATCGCGCCGAGCGATTCGCGCAGCGCGGCCGGAATGCCGGGCCCGTCGTCGCATACCTCGAATTCGATTTCGTCGGCCGTGCCGCCATGCGCGACCTTCGCGGCGAGCGTCACGCGCTGCGGGCTCGCGCGCGCGGCGTTGTCGAGCAGGATCGTCAGAATCTGGCCGGCCGCGACCGTATCGTCGAGCGCGACGCCGGCCGGGCGCGCGCCGAGCAGCTCGAACTGCACGTGCGGATGCCGCAGGCGCCAGTGCTCGACGAACGTGTCGAGCCAGTCGTCCACCGGCTGGCGGCTCGCCGACGTGCTCGCGCGGCTGCGCAGGCGCGCGAGCGCCGACGTGCACAGCGACATCTGTTCCTCGAGCACCTTCAGGTCGGCGTCGTAGCGCGCGAGCCCCGGATCGGCGCGCGCCGCGTCGCGCAATTCCTCGGCGAGCATCGCGATGGTCGACAGCGGCGTGCCCATTTCATGCGCGACCGTGGCGGCCTGCACGCCGAGCGCGACGGCCCGCTCGTCGCGCAGCAGATGCGCCTGCGCCTCGCCGAGCGCCGCGTCGCGCTGGCGCAGCGCGTTCGACATGCGCGCGACGAACCACGCGATCAGCCCGACGCTGACCATGAAGTTCACCCACATGCCGGTACGGTAGTAATCGAACAGGTTCGCCGGGTTGTCCATGTTGAGCGGCACCGAATCGAAGCCGAGCGCTGCGTAGCAGGCGACCGCGAACGCCGCGAGCCAGATCATCAGGTGCCACGGCAGCACGGCCGCCGCGATCGCGAGCGACGGCAGGTACAGCGACACGAACGGGTTGGTCGTCCCGCCCGACAGGAACAGCAGCGCGGACAGCGCACCGAGGTCGACCCACAGCTGGCCGAGTAGCTCGAAATTGGTCTCGGGCCGCGCACGCAGCACGCGCACCCAGGTCAGCGCGTTAAAAACGATTTCGAGCGCGATGACCATCAGCATTGCCGGCAGCGGCAGATGCACGCCGAAATAGGTCTGCACGACGCCGATCGTCACGAGCTGGCCGATGATCGCGAGATTGCGGAGCCAGAACAGGTGACCGAGGTTGACGCGCCCGGTGGTGGTGATTCGTTGCATCCGGGCAGTTTACCCGTTTAGCGCCCGGCGCCTCTAGCGGGGCCGGATCGATGCGCGCGAACGGGCGCGGCGAGGCGCCGTCAACCGGCCGCGCCGGCCATGCGCTGCGCGATCTCGTCGGCCAGGCACTCGGGGCATCGGCACCGCGCGCCGGCCGCGGGCGGCGTGCCGCCGGGCGGCACCGGCATCGCCGCGCACCAGCAGTCGAACGGCTGCGTATGCGCGCCGCAGTCGAAGCCGCGCCCGCAGTGCGGGCAGCGCGCACGGTGCGGGACGGAACGGGCGTCGGCGGCGGAATCGGTCATGGCGCAATCGCGGAAGCGGGCGGGACATCGCCCCACGCGACAAGCATAGCGCGGCGGCTGGATTTTGCACGCCGGCCGCTTGGCCGGGGTCCATCGCAAACGCGCGCCCGCCAGCCCGCCGACGCCACCCGCGCGACGCCGCCCGAATCGCGCCGCGCCATAGCCGGCGGGCCGCCGCGTGCGATGTCGCGCCGCGCCGCCGGGGCGCCGGCCGGCCCAAAAACCCGATGCTGCGCTGCGCCACTCCTGTACAATTCGCCCTGTTTCAACCGTTCCCAGCCAGAGCCGCCGCCATGTCCGAGCCCATCGACCTCTCGCAGATCGCCCCCACGCTGAAAGCAGAAATCCTCGCGGAGGCGCTGCCGTACATCCGTCGTTACCACGGCAAGACCGTGGTCATCAAATACGGCGGCAACGCGATGACGGAAGAGCGGCTCAAGCAGGGCTTCGCGCGCGACGTGATCCTGCTGAAACTGGTCGGCATCAACCCGGTGATCGTCCACGGCGGCGGTCCGCAGATCGATCACGCGCTGAAGAAGATCGGCAAGGCCGGCACTTTCATCCAGGGCATGCGCGTCACCGACGAAGAGACGATGGAAGTCGTCGAATGGGTGCTGGGCGGCGAAGTGCAGCAGGACATCGTGATGCTGATCAATCACTTCGGCGGCCACGCGGTAGGCCTGACGGGCAAGGACGGCGGCCTGATCCACGCGCGCAAGCTGCTGATGCCGGACCGCGACAACCCGGGCCAGTACATCGACATCGGCCAGGTCGGCGAAGTCGAGGCGATCAACCCGGCGGTCGTGAAGGCGCTGCAGGACGACGCGTTCATCCCGGTGATCTCGCCGATCGGCTTCGGTGAAGACGGCCTGTCGTACAACATCAACGCCGACCTCGTCGCGGGCAAGCTGGCCACGGTGCTGAATGCCGAGAAGCTGCTGATGATGACCAACATCCCGGGCGTGATGGACAAGGACGGCAACCTGCTGACCGACCTGTCCGCCCGCGAGATCGACGCGCTGTTCGAGGACGGCACGATCTCCGGCGGCATGCTGCCGAAGATCTCGTCGGCACTCGACGCCGCGAAGAGCGGCGTGAAGTCGGTGCACATCGTCGACGGCCGGATCGAGCATTCGGTGCTGCTGGAAATCCTGACCGAGCAGCCGTTCGGCACGATGATCCGCTCGCATTGAGCGCGCGCCGCCCACCTGCCAGCCCCGACCTGCCGGTCCCACTGCGGCGCCGGCGCATCTCGCGCAGCCGGCCGCGCGCCGGCGCGCCCGTCTGGCTGTTCGATCTCGACAACACGCTGCACCACGCGTCGCACGCGATCTTTCCGGAGATCAACCGTGCGATGACGCAATACATCATCGACGCGCTGCAGGTCGGGCGCGCCGAAGCCGACCGCCTGCGCAACGGCTACACCGAGCGCTACGGCGCCGCGCTGCTCGGCCTCACGCGCCACCACCCGATCGACCCGCACGATTTCCTGCGCGTGGTCCACACGTTTTCCGACCTGCCCGCGATGGTGCGCGCCGAGCGCGGCCTCGCGCGCATCGTCGCCGCGCTGCCGGGCCGCAAGCTGATCCTGACCAACGCGCCGGAAAACTATGCGCGCGCGGTGCTGCGCGAGCTGGGCATCGAGCGGCTGTTCGAGCGCGTGATTGCGATCGAGCACATGCGCGACCGCCGCACGTGGCGCGCGAAGCCCGACCATGCGATGCTGCGCCGGACGCTGCGCGCCGCGCACGCACGGCTCGCCGACGCGATCCTCGTCGAGGATACGCGCAGCCACCTGAAGCGCTACAAGCGTCTGGGCATCGGCACGATATGGATCACCGGCCACCTGCCCGGCCATCTGCCGGCGACCGGACGCCCGCATTATGTCGACCAGCGCATTCGTTCGTTAAAATCGCTGCGACTGGGCACACGATCGGGGCGACAAAAATGCAGCCGACTTACCCGCAGGACCAAGCCGTAACGGAAAGCCAGGCCACACCCTCCCGCCCGCGCCCGAAGCCGGGCGAGCGCCGCGTCATGATCCTGCAGACGCTCGCGGCGATGCTCGAGGCCCCGAAACCCGAGAAAATCACGACCGCCGCGCTCGCGGCCCGGCTCGACGTGTCGGAAGCCGCGCTGTACCGGCACTTCGCCAGCAAGGCGAAGATGTACGAAGGGTTGATCGAGTTCATCGAGCAGGCGCTGTTCGGGCTCGTCAACCAGATCGTCGCGAAGGAGCCGAACGGCGTGCTGCAGGCCCGCACCATTGCGCTGACGATGCTCAATTTCGCCGCGAAGAACCCGGGCATGACGCGCGTGCTGACCGGCGAGGCGCTGGTCGGCGAGGACGAGCGGCTCACCGAGCGGGTGAACCAGCTGCTCGACCGCATCGAGGCGACCGTCAAGCAATGCCTGCGCGTCGCGCGCACCGAGGCGAATACGCCGCAGGACGGCGCGGCGCCGTTCGTGCTGCCCGCCGACTACGATCCCGGCGCCCGTGCGAGCCTGCTCGTCAGCTATGTGATCGGCCGGTGGCACCGCTTCGCGAAGGGCGGGTTCCAGAAGCCGCCGGGCGAGCAGGCCGATGCGCACCTGCGGCTGATCCTGCAGTGACCGACGCATGACGGCGCGCCCCGCCATGCGCCCGAATCCGGGCCTCGCAATTTCCGCTATACTTTGCCGACTGTCGCCCCACGGGCGGCAGGTCGGAAGCGCGCCGATTTGCTGACTCGATTGCGGGCGCGCGAACCGGCCAGGGCGTGGCTGTGCGTTTGCCCCGGCGGTTCACTACAAATGCGGCTAAAGAGGTCGTCAGCCGCGCACCTTCGCCTCCGCGCATCGCCGACACCATTTAGCCGCCCAGTCATAAGGCGGAACGAATGGAATCGATCGGCATCGTCGCTCCACAGACCATGCACTTCGCCGAACCGCTGCGCTTGCAAAGCGGCAGCGTGCTCGGCAACTATCAGCTCGTCGTCGAGACGTACGGCGAGCTCAACGCCGCGCGCTCGAACGCGGTGCTCGTCTGCCACGCGCTCAACGCGTCGCACCACGTCGCCGGCGTCTACGCGGACGATCCGCGCAGCACCGGCTGGTGGGACAACATGGTCGGCCCGGGCAAGCCGCTCGACACCAACCGCTTCTTCGTGATCGGCGTGAACAACCTCGGCTCGTGTTTCGGCTCGACCGGCCCGATGAGCATCGACCCGTCGACCGGCAAGCCGTACGGCGCCAAGTTCCCGGTGGTGACCGTCGAGGACTGGGTGCATGCGCAGGCGCGCGTCGCCGACGCATTCGGCATCGAGCGCTTCGCCGCGGTGATGGGCGGCAGCCTCGGCGGCATGCAGGCGCTCGCGTGGAGCCTGATGTATCCGGAGCGCGTCGCGCACTGCATCGACATCGCATCGACGCCGAAGCTGTCCGCGCAGAACATCGCGTTCAACGAGGTCGCGCGCTCGGCGATCCTGTCCGATCCCGACTTCCATGGCGGCGACTACTACGCGCACGGCGTGAAGCCGAAGCGCGGCCTGCGCGTCGCGCGGATGATCGGCCACATCACGTACCTGTCCGACGACGACATGGCCGAGAAATTCGGCCGCGCGCTGCGGCGCGCCGACGGCGCGCTCGACGCGTACAACTTCAGCTTCGACGTCGAATTCGAGGTCGAGTCGTACCTGCGCTACCAGGGCGACAAGTTCGCCGACTACTTCGACGCGAACACGTACCTGCTGATCACGCGCGCGCTCGACTACTTCGATCCGGCGAAGGCATTCGACGGCAACCTGACGGCCGCGCTCGCGCACACGCAGGCGAAGTACCTGATCGCGAGCTTCTCGACCGACTGGCGCTTCGCGCCCGCCCGCTCGCGCGAGATCGTGAAGGCGCTGCTCGACAACAAGCGCACGGTCAGCTACGCGGAAATCGATGCGCCGCACGGTCACGACGCATTCCTGCTCGACGACGCGCGCTATCACAACTTGCTCCGCGCGTATTACGAACGAATCGCCAACGAGGTGGGCGCATGAACCAGCAAGCGTTGAATTCCCTGTCCGCGCGCGCGGACTTCCGCACGATCGCGCGCTGGGTCGAGCCGCGCTCGACCGTGCTCGACCTCGGCTGCGGCGACGGCTCGCTGCTCGCGCTGCTGATGGAGGAGCTGGACGTCACCGGCTACGGAATCGAGCTGAACGACGCGGGCGTGCTCGCGAGCGCGAAGAACGGCATCAACGTGATCCAGCAGAACCTCGAGGATGGCCTGCGCCTGTTCGAGGACCACAGCTTCGACATCGCGATCCTGTCGCAAACGCTGCAAACGATCCACCAGACGGCCGCGATCCTGCGCGAAACGGCGCGCGTCGGCCGCGAGTGCATCGTGTCGTTCCCGAACTTCGGCTACTGGCCGCACCGGCTGTCGGTGCTGAACGGCCGGATGCCGGTGTCGAAGTCGCTGCCTTACCAGTGGCACAACACGCCGAACGTGCGGGTGCTGACGATCGAGGATTTCGAGGCGCTGGCGCCCGAAGTGGGCGTGACGATTCTCGACCGCGTCGTGCTGCACGAAGGCCAGCCGATTCGATGGGGAGCGAACTGGCGTGGTAGTCTTGCTGTCTATCGCGTCAAGCGCAGCTGAGCCGGGGAGCCGTTGACGGAAGATCCGGCCCGCCCACGCGCGCGGCCGCCCCTCCTGCGCCGTGCGCGCCGCCTGCGCTGCCGCCGCCGTCAGTCAACGCTACCCAGTTCCTGTCCATGTCGAAAACGCCACACGAGGCGCCCGCACTCACCGCTCACGAGGATCACCCCGGCTGGCGCGCCTATCTGAACACGCACATGCTGATCTGCGTGTTCCTGGGCTTCACGTCGGGGCTGCCCCTCTTCACGCTCGTCTACCTCGTGCAGGCATGGCTGCGCTCCGAGGGCGTGAACCTGAAGGAAATCGGCCTGTTCGCGCTGATCCAGTTCCCGTATACGTGGAAGTTCCTGTGGGCGCCGCTGATGGACCGCTACATCCCGCGCCTGCCCGGCTGGCGGCCGGGCCGCCGGCGCGGCTGGCTGCTGCTCACGCAGCTGCTGGTCGCCGGCGCGATCGCCGCGCTCGGCTTCGTGTCGCCGCGCGACTCGATCTGGACGGTCGCCGCACTCACCACGCTCGTCGCGTTCTTCGGCGCGAGCGCCGACATCGTGATCGACGCGTATCGCCGCGAGTTGCTGCGCGACACCGAGCAGGGCCTCGGCAACGCGGTGCACGTGAACGCGTACAAGCTCGCCGCGCTGATCCCCGGCTCGCTCGCGCTGATCCTGTCCGACCACCTGCCGTGGGACGCGGTATTCGCGATCACCGGCGCGTTCATGCTGCCGGGCATCCTGATGACGCTCGTCGTGCGCGAGCCGGAAGTGGTCGGCACGCCGCCGCGCAACCTGCGCGACGCGATCGTGCTGCCGTTCCGCGAATTCATCCAGCGCGACGGCTGGGCCGGCGCGCTGCTCGTCATCGCGTTCATCTTCCTGTTCAAGATCGGCGACACGATGGCGACCACGCTGTCGACATCGTTCTTCCTCGACATCGGCTTCTCGCGCACCGAGATCGGCATCGTCGCGAAAACCACCGCGCTCGTCGCGAGCGTCGCCGGCGGCATCATCGGCGGCATCTGGCTCGTGAAGATCGGCATCGGCCGCGGGCTGTGGATCTTCGGCGCGCTGCAGATGGTGTCGACGCTCGGCTTCGCGTGGCTCGCGCAGCTCGGCCCCGGCTCGCCGGTGCTCGCGGTGCTGTACGACTTCACGGTTGCGGCCAGCCACGCGCTCGCGTCGTTCATGTCGGTGTTCGGTATCGAGATCACGCCGAAGCTGAGCCCGATGACGGTCGCGCTCGCGCTCGTCTACGGCTTCGAAACCTTCACGACCGGCCTGACGATGGCCGCGTTCGTCGCATATATCGCGAGCACGACCGACCCGCGCTACACGGCCACGCAGTTCGCGCTGTTCACGAGCCTCGCGTCGGTGCCGCGTACGCTCGCATCGGCCGCGAGCGGCTTCGTCGTCGCGAAGATCGGCTGGTACGACTATTTCATCGTGTGCACCGCGCTCGCGGTTCCCGGCATGCTGCTGCTGTTCAGGATCGCGCCATGGAACGGTGCCGCGCGCGACGGCGAGGCGAGCCGTGCGCGGTAACCGCCTGCATCGTCTCGCGCGCGTGACAGCTGCGTTGAGCGTCGGCGCCGCGGCATTCACCGCGACGAGTGCGCACGCGACCGACATCGGCGCGACGGCTGCGGGCTCCGCACCGGCCGCCGCGCAGGCGACGCCGCCCACCCCCGCCACGTCTGCCGCGCCCGTCCCGCCGTCTGCCGCCGAAGGCGCGCAGCCGACCGGCGCCGCGGTGCCGGCGAAGGCCTATACGCCGACGCCGCAGCAGGTCCGCTACGGCAACGCGATCGCGTTCCGCACGCTGATCCCGTCGCCGCTGCTCGAGCAGCTCACCGCGAACGAATACGCGCAGATCGTACAGACGGCCGCCGACAGCAACCGCCTGCTGAGCGCGAACCAGCCGCGCGTGAAACGCCTGCGCGCGATCGTCGCGAAGCTCGCGCCGTATTCGGTGAAGTGGAACGACCGCGTGAAAAGCTGGGCGTGGGACGTCAACGCGATCCGCTCGCGCGATATCCGCCTGACCTGCCTGCCGGGCGGCAAGGTGCTGGTGTACGGCGGCATGCTCGACCGCGTGCGCCTGAACGACGACGAACTCGGCGTGCTGCTCGCGCACGGCATCGCGCATGCGCTGCGCGAACACGCGCGCAGCAACTTCAGCGTGACCTCGCAGACGTCGCTGCGCGCGGCCGCGCTGCCGCCGCTGTTCGGCGTCGGCGATCCGCTGCCGCAGGCGCTGAATCTCGGCGAGCGTCTGCAGTCGCTCCACTACGATCCGACCGACGAAACCGAAGCCGACGTGATCGGCGGCGACATCGCCGCACGCGCGGGCTTCGATCCGCGCGCGGCAATCACGCTGTGGGACAAGCTCGCGGTCGCGACGCGCGCGAACAAGGCGTCGGGCTTCATCTACACGCACCCGTACAGCGCCGCGCGCCGCCAGGATCTGCTGAACCGGCTGCCGGACCTGATGCCGCTGTACGCGAAGGCGACGGGCAAACGCGTCGAATCGCTGCCCGACTATGCGGGCATCAGCGCGCAGCGGCGCAAGATCGTGCGGCGCTGAGCCACCGCGCGAGACCCGGGACACTATGCGTGCGCATCGGCCATCGCCGGGCGCACCCCGCTGTCACGCATCCAGCGCACGTCATCCGCGGGGCTGCGGCCGAACAGCCGCTTGAACTCGCGACTGAACTGCGACGCGCTCGCATAGCCGACCCGCGCGGCTGCCGCGCCGGCGCCCAGTCCGTCGCGCACCATCATCAGCCGCGCCTGGTGCAGCCGCGCCGTCTTCACGTACTGCATCGGCGACGTCGCCGTCACGTGCTTGAACTGCGCGTGAAACACCGCGAGGCTCATCCCCGCTTCGCGGGCAAGCGTCTCGACGTCGAGATCGGCCCTCAGCTCCGCATGGATGCGCCGCAGCGCCTTCGCGATGCGGCCGAAATGATGCTGCTGCACGAGCGCCGCGCGCATCGCGTCGCCCTGCTCGCCGGTCAGCACGCGATACGCGATCTCGCGCATGATCGCCGGCCCCAGCACGCGCGTGTCGTGCGGCGACGCGAGTGCTTCGAGCAACCGCACGACCGCATCGGCCAGCGGTGCATCGAGCGGCGTCGAATAGACGCCGAGCGGCTCGCTGATCGCCGCGCCGAGCGTCTCGTCGAGCAGGATCGCGAGCTCGGCGATCACGGCGAGATCGACGCGGATCGAGATCGCGAGAAACGGCTCGTCCATGCTCGCGAAGGTTTCGCATTCGAACGGCAGCGGCACCGACAGCACCAGGTACTGCTGCGCGTCGTACACGAACGAGCGGTCGCCGAGATAGCCGAGCTTGCGCCCCTGGCACACGACGATGATGCTCGGCTCGTACAGTACGGGCATGCGCGGCGCGGGACGGCTCACGCGGAACAAGCGCACGCCGTCGAGCGCCGCGAGCGTGTCGCCCTCGTTCGGCGCGAGGCGCGTGTGCAGCTCGATCATCCGGCGCTGCACGCGGTCGCCCGAGTCGGCAAAAAGGGGCTGGAAGCTCATCTGCGTGGTCCTGTCCGGCAAGAGAATCTGGCTCGCAATTTAGCACCTTGAACGCGTTTTGACGGGCGTTCGCGCGTAATTCAAGAGGAATAGGCAAATCTTCCAGACCTTCATGTATTTCGCCGCGGCGGTGCGCTCCTTACGATAGGCGCCTGTCTCGCCGCATCGCCACATGATGCGACGGCAGTCTGTTTCGCCGGATGTTTCCGGACAAGGAGCCTTTGCATGAGCACGACCTATGCCTACGCGGCGACCGATTCGCAATCGCCGCTCGCCCCGTTCGAATTCCAGCGTCGCGCGCTGCGCGACCTCGACGTCCAGATCGACGTCCTCTACTGCGGCGTCTGCCACTCCGACCTTCACCAGGCGCGCAACGAATGGCGCAACACGATCTACCCGGTCGTGCCCGGCCATGAAATCGTCGGCCGCGTGACCGCGACCGGCCCGCAGGTGTCGCGCTTCAAGGTCGGCGAGCTGGTCGGCGTCGGCTGTCTCGTCGATTCGTGCCGCACTTGCGCGAGCTGCGAAGAAGGCCTCGAGCAGTATTGCGAGAACGGCTTCGTCGGCACCTACAACGGCCAGGACCGCGTGACGGGCGACATCACGTACGGCGGCTATTCGACGCAGCTCGTCGTCGACGAGGCGTTCGTGCTGCGCGTGCCGGACACGCTCGACCCGGCCGGCGCGGCGCCGCTGCTGTGCGCGGGAATCACGACCTACTCGCCGCTGCGGCAGTGGAACGTCGGCCCCGGCAAGAAGGTCGGGATCGTCGGTCTCGGCGGCCTCGGCCACATGGGCGTGAAGCTGGCGCGCGCGATGGGCGCGCACGTCGTGCTGTTCACGACGTCGCCGTCGAAGATCGAGGACGGCAAGCGGCTCGGCGCGCATGAAGTGGTGATCTCGAAGGACGAAGCGCAGATGAACGCGCACCTGAACAGCTTCGACTTCATCCTGAACACGGTCGCCGCGCAGCACGACCTGAACCCGTTCCTGCACCTGCTCAAGCGCGACGGCACGATGACGCTCGTCGGTGCGCCTGAGCACGACCATCCGTCGCCGCAGGTGTTCAACCTGATCTTCAAGCGCCGCCGCCTCGCGGGCTCGCTGATCGGCGGGATCGCGGAAACGCAGGAAATGCTCGACTTCTGCGCGGAGCACGGGATCACGTCCGATATCGAGACGATTCCGATGCAGCAGATCAACGCCGCCTACGAGCGGATGCTGAAGAGCGACGTGAAGTACCGGTTCGTGATCGACATGGCGTCGATCAAGCAGTAAGACCGGAGGCGTGCTTGCTTGGCCTTGAGCGGGCCTGCAAGCACGTCGAATGACGTCGCGGCACGACGCGTCGATAGTGCCCGCGATCCCGACGGCACCGTCAGTCGCGATCCTGCAGCGAGAATTGAAACGGATTCTCCGGGGTGGTGAATTTAAGCCGGAACGATTCGCGGGTTCGAGCAAAGCGGTGCCCCTCGAACGTGTAGTAATTGGCCAGCAATCCGGTCCGCACCGCATTCGCATCGTCGAACAGATAGCGATTCTTCGGAAAGGCAAGTTTCCCATCGCTCGTCACCACGACGGCCCGGCAGGACGAAAGCAGTCCGGGCAATTGCAGAAACGCAGGCTTGCGCGACAACGGATTCACCACCATGAATACTTGCCGGTATCGGCTGGCCGCTTCACCCGACGCACTGCCATTACCTTCCACACAGATCAGCGGCGGATGGACATTGGCTCGTTCGGCGATGTATACGTCAGCCGAGTCCGGAAAAATGTCTGACGCGTACTCACCCGGAAATGCCTTCGCACGCGCAAACCGATACGTTCGACCGTTGACCACGATACGGTCCTGCCAGAGTTCGAGTGCGAGTGCCTTTTTCCCCAGCTCGGCGTGCAGCGCCGCGAACTCGCCTGGCTTTCCGGGGTACGCATAGAGCACGTGAGCACCGGGTATATTCGGGTCACCTTCCCGCTCAACCGACGTGCGAAATACCGGGTTTGGCCGTGCTGCATAGAATGCATCGTAGCCGTCATACGACGCGGCCGTGGCGTCGCGCGCCAAGACGAGCAATGCTACGGCCAATATCGTTACGATTTTCATCGATGAGCCTTGGCTCCCGTCGCCCGAAGATAGTCTGGATTGTATTTCCAGAAAATCGTACTCCCATGGGCCGCGGTCGATACCCATACCGAGTCATAGCGGCCTCGTTCAGCGCCGTCGACTGTCTTTCCGGTCCTCTTGTTCACCACCCTCCATCGTTTGATAAACAATCCCGGATTCTCCTGCACGTCGAAAATGTTGTGCGAAGGCGTCCCCCACTTGAATGTGTTTTTGACCTTAGGGTGTGATGCATACCTCGTCATAAAGTCACGGCCGTCCCACCAAAACGCACCATTCGATGGATCCGGACCTTCATTTGCCAAGGCTTTGCGTGCCCATTCGACGGCCAATCGCATCCCGGCGTCAGCATCGAGCTGGTCGCCCTGCGTCGACATCAGCTTGTTGAAGCGCTGATTGTCACCATTCCAGGCATAGGCATAGTTTGGGTCTGCTGCACGCAGTTGCGATACGCTCATCCCACTCCATGCCCTGCACCTGTTTGCGACGGCAAAGGCGATGCCACCGATTTCGTTCGAATCATTTGCAACGGACGCTTCACCGTATGCGATTGCAGCAAGCAAACGCAGATCCTCACTGATTTCGTCACTCATCGCACGGCCCCGGTGCGCCAGACGACGACGGCAAGATCAGGGTGCGCTTGCATTGAGAACGACCGCGTTCTACCGTGTGCGAGAGGCGCGTTATCGATGAGCGTACGTCCATTGCTCTGCACCTTGTAGTTCATTCCGTCGACAGGTCTTCCAGAGACTGCATCAACGATCTCGAAAAAGTGCTCGACCTCTTCCTCCGAATCAGCGGATGTCCTGGCCACATTCGGCGCAACCACATTCGCAACAGACAATTCTTCGTTGCTATATGTGGTCAGGAATATTCCTGGATTTGAGCCGGCGAGGACCCGATTCGCTTTGCACGGACAGAGCACCAAGTCACCGTCAACGACAACGTTCCGCCCCTTTTCCGACATCCCTGCGCCGGTTCCGAATATTTTGAATGTCCCGTCGCAGTTGCCGCACGTCGCTTCGTCACCACTCAGCGCCACATGCTTTCCATCGTCGTAAATCGTCGACGAATATGCGAAGACGATTCCGCTCGTCGTTGTCGGGTCGCCGTGTCGAATCGCCGCCTTACGCACGGTGCCCTCCCGTACGAACCGCATCTGCCGATATTGGCGAATATGCCGAATCAAATAGTCCCGGGACCGCGTCGCCATCGCGAACGGTAATGCCGAACGCGTTCTGCGCGGCCGTAACGATACGATCACCATTACTCAAATGCGACCCGACGAGTGCAACCGGTCGGTCCTCCCTCGTAACAACACCACCGGCTCCGTCCATGATCGTGGACTCGGTACCATCCTCGTATGCAACGATATCGCTAACTGCTGCAAGCCTCGGATCCGTCGCATTGGTGGACACCCGCGCAACGCTCCCACCACGCTCGGTACGAGCGCCGATCCTTGCGAATAGATGCGTTGTTTCGTTAACTGCTTGCTTCGACATGCCGAGTTCTCCTTTCTGAATGGATCGTCGCGGCCTGCGAATGACCACGACGCGTGCTTCCCGCGCCCGGAAAGCACGCGTACATCCGTCGAGCAGTCTCCACAAATCAAGGGGGCGTGAATATGGGATGTGTTCGAAAATGTGAGTCATCCTTGGATGAGCGACGCCACCAAACGAAACGGGCCGCCTGTCGACAGGCGGCCCGTTTCGCATCCGGCGGCTGCGCGCGCGGCGCAGCGCCGGCCATCACTTCTGGTAGTCGTAGTCGATCGTCAGCGGCGCATGGTCGCTGAACTTGATGTCCTTGAAGATCGATGTGCTTTTCGCGGTCCCGGCCACGCCCGGGGTCGCGATCTGGTAATCGATCCGCCACCCGACGTTCTTCGCGTACGCCTGGCCGCGGTTGCTCCACCACGTGTACTGCTCGGGGCGCTGATCGAGCGTGCGGAACACGTCGACGTAGCCGACGTCGTCGAACAGCTTCGTGAGCCACTCGCGCTCTTCCGGCAGGCAGCCCGAGTTCTTCTGGTTGCTCTTCCAGTTCTTGATGTCGATTTCCTTGTGGACGATGTTCACGTCGCCGCACAGGATCACCTCGCGCTTCTTCTTCAGCGCCGCGAGGTGCGGCATGAATTCGGCCATGAAGCGGTACTTCGCCTGCTGGCGCTCCTCGCCGCTCGAACCGGACGGCACGTACACCGATACGACCGACAGCTTGCCGTAGCGTGCCTCGACGTAGCGCCCTTCGGGATCGAACTCGCTGCTGCCGAAACCGATGATCACGTCATCGGGCTCGCGGCGGCTGTACACGCCCGCGCCGCTGTAGCCCTTCTTCTCGGCGTGGTGGAAATAGCTCTTGAAGCCGTGCGGCTCGACGAATTCGGCCGGCAGGTCGTCGGCCGACACCTTGATTTCCTGCACGCATACGCAATCGGCGTTCTGTTCGCCGAGCCAGTCGAAGAAGCCCTTCTTCGCGGCGGAGCGGATGCCGTTCAGGTTGGCGGTAATCACTCGCATCATGTCGGGTTCCGTTCAGTTCGATGTTTTTACAGGGGGGCAGCTTAACGGATCTTCACGCCTTCGAGCTCGGGCTTCGGCGGCGGGAATTCCAGCTTCATGTCGGTCATCGTGCGCAGCAGCAGCTCGGCGATCATCACGTTGCGGTGCGTCTTCGAATTCGCCGGGATCACGTACCACGGCGCATGCTCGGCCGACGTCGCGGCGAGCGCGTCGCGGTATGCGGACTGGTACGCGTCCCAGTGCTTGCGCGCGTCGAGATCGGAGATGTCGAATTTCCAGTGCTTGGTCGGGTCGTCGATGCGCGCCTGCAGCCGCGCGCGCTGCTCGTCCTTCGAGATGTGCAGGAAGCACTTGATGATCGTCGTGCCGTTCTCGACCAGCATCGTCTCGAAATCGCGGATCTGCCGGTAGCGGCGCTCGCACTCCTTGTCGCCGATCGCGCCGAGCACGCGCGGCACCAGCACGTCCTCGTAGTGGCTGCGGTTGAAGATCGCGAGCTCGCCCGCCGCCGGCACCTGCGCATGCACGCGCCACAGGAAGTCGTGCGCGGCCTCGATCGGCGTCGGCGCCTTGAACGGCACGATGCGCAGGCCGAGCGGGTCGACTTCGCGAAACACCGCGCGCACGGTGCCGTCCTTGCCGCTGGTATCCATGCCCTGCAGCACGAGCAGCACGCGCTTCTTCTGCTGCGTGTGCAAGCGCTCCTGCTGCACGTCGAGCTCGGTCGACACGACCGACAGCCGTTCGCGGTCGGCCTCCTTCGAGCCGGACGAAAACGGCTTCGCGCCAGGGTCGAACGCGTCGAGCTTGAATGCGGCGGCTTCCTTCTCGCGTGTGCTGTAGGGCACGCGGAAATCGTCGAGCGACGGTTGTTTCGCCATTCGTTCCTCCGTTGGACGGTGTGGTGCATACGATAACGCATCCACCAAACGCGACGGGCCGCCCCGAACTGGTTCGGAGCGGCCCGTCGTCAAGCGCGGTTCAGACGCGCGCGCATGCTCAGCCGAGCTTCTTCTTCAGCAGTTCGTTGACCTGCTGCGGATTGGCCTTGCCCTTGGTCGCCTTCATCGCCTGGCCGATCAGCGCGTTGAACGCCTTTTCCTTGCCGGCGCGGAATTCCTCGACCGACTTCGCGTTCGCCGCGAGCACTTCGTCGATGATCGCTTCCAGCGCGCCGGTGTCGGAGATCTGCTTGAGCCCCTTCGCGTCGATGATGCGGTCGGCCGCGCCTTCGTCGGTCGCCTTCTCGTCCCAGATCGTCGCGAAGATTTCCTTCGCGATCTTGTTCGAGATCGTGCCGTCGGCGATGCGCTGCAGCAACAGCGCGAGCTGCGCGGCCGACACCGGAATCGCGTCGATCTCGATGCCGTCGCGGTTCAGCTGCGACGACACGTCGCCCATCAGCCAGTTCGCGACGATCTTCGCATTCGCCGCGCCGGCCTTCGCGACCACCGACTCGAAGTATGCGGCCATCGCCTTGCTCGACGTCAGCACGCCCGCGTCGTACGCGGACACGCCGTACTCGTCGACGAAACGCTGCTGCATCGCGGCCGGCAGCTCCGGCATGCCGGACTGCACGCGCTCGACCCAGTCCTGGCCGATCACGAGCGGCATCAGGTCGGGATCGGGGAAGTAGCGGTAATCGTGCGCGTCTTCCTTGCTGCGCATCGAGCGCGTCTCGCGCTTGTCCGGGTCGTACAGGCGGGTTTCCTGCACGACTTCGCCGCCGTCCTCGATCAGCTCGATCTGGCGACGCACTTCGTAGTTGATCGCTTCCTCCAGGAATCGGAACGAGTTCAGGTTCTTGATTTCCGCACGCGTGCCGAATTTCTCCTGGCCGACCGGTCGCACCGACACGTTCGCGTCGCAGCGGAACGAGCCTTCCTGCATGTTGCCGTCACAGATGCCGAGCCACACGACGAGCGCATGCAGCGCCTTCGCATAGGCAACGGCCTCGGCCGCGCTGCGCATTTCCGGCTCGGTGACGATCTCGAGCAGCGGCGTGCCCGCGCGGTTCAGGTCGATCCCGGTCATGCCGGCGAAGTCTTCATGCAGCGACTTGCCCGCGTCTTCCTCGAGGTGCGCGCGGGTCAGGTTGACCGTCTTCTCGTACGCCGGCTTGCCGGCCTTCTCGTTGGCCGGCACCTGGATCGTGATCTGGCCGCCCTGCACGACCGGAATCTCGTACTGGCTGATCTGATAGCCCTTCGGCAGATCGGGGTAGAAATAATTCTTGCGCGCGAAGATGCTGCGCGGCGCGATGGTCGAGCCGATCGCGAGGCCGAAGCGGATCGCCCGCTCGACCGCGCCACGGTTCAGCACCGGCAGCACGCCCGGCAACGCCAGGTCGACCGGGCACGCCTGCGTATTCGGCTCCGCGCCGAACTGCGTCGATGCGCCCGAGAAAATCTTCGAGACGGTCGACAGTTGCGCGTGCGTCTCGAGACCGATAACGACTTCCCACTGAGTAGCCATATGCTTACACCCCTGCCGGAACTTGCTTGTGCCAGTCGGTCGCGCGCTGGAACGCGTCGGCGACCTGCAGCATCCGGGCTTCGTTGAAATAGTTGCCGATGATCTGCAGGCCGACCGGGCGCTTCGCGTTCGCGCCCGCGCCGAAGCCGCACGGCACGCTCATGCCCGGGAGGCCCGCGAGGCTCACCGACAGCGTGTAGATATCCGCGAGATACATCTGCACCGGATCGTCGCCCTTCGCGCCGAGATCCCATGCGACCGTCGGCGACGCCGGGCCCATGATCACGTCGCAGGACTTGAACGCTTCCTGGAAATCGTTCGCGATGATGCGGCGGATCTTCTGCGCCTGCAGGTAGTACGCGTCGTAGTAGCCGTGCGACAGCACGTAGGTGCCGACCAGAATCCGGCGCTTCACTTCAGGCCCGAAGCCTTCCGCGCGCGACTTCTTGTACATGTCGAGCAGATCACCGTACTGCGCGGCGCGGTGGCCGAAGCGCACGCCGTCGAAACGCGACAGGTTCGACGACGCTTCCGCCGGGGCGATCACGTAGTACACGGGGATCGACAGTTCCGTCTTCGGCAGCGACACCGGCACGAGCGTCGCGCCGAGCGCCTCGTATTGCTTGAGCGCCGCGTCGATCGTCGCGCGCACGTCGTCGGCGAGACCGGCGCCGAAATACTCGTTCGGCAAGCCGATGCGCAGGCCCGCGAGCGGCTTGCCCGCGTCGTTGCCGGCGGCCCACGGCTGGCCGAGGTGACGCGTGAAGTCTTCGTCGTCGCGCTCGAGGCTCGTCGAGTCGCGCTCGTCGAAGCCGGCCATCGCGTTCAGCAGCAGCGCGCAGTCGGACGCGCTCTGCGCCATCGGGCCGCCCTGGTCGAGCGACGACGCGAACGCGATCATCCCGTAGCGCGACACGCGGCCGTAGGTCGGCTTGATGCCCGTCACGCCGGCGAACGACGCGGGCTGGCGGATCGAACCGCCGGTGTCGGTGCCGGTCGCGGCCGGCGCGAGGCGCGCGGCGACGGCGGCCGAGCTGCCGCCCGAGCTGCCGCCCGGCACCGCGTTCGTGTCCCACGGGTTCTTCACCGCGCCGAACGCCGAGTTCTCGTTCGACGAGCCCATCGCGAACTCGTCCATGTTGGTCTTGCCGAGCGTGACCATGCCGGCCGCCTGCAGGCGGGCGACGACGGTCGCGTCGAACGGGCTCTCGTAGTTCGCGAGCATTTTCGAGCCGGCGGTCGAGCGCCAGCCGCGCGTGACGAATACGTCCTTGTGCGCGATCGGCAGGCCGGTCAGCGCGCCGCCCGCGCCGCGCGCGAGTTCGGCGTCGGCGGCTTTCGCCTGCGCGAGGGTGAGGTCGGCGTCGACTTGAACGAATGCGTTCAGGTCGCGCGCGGCGTCGATCCGTTTCAGATAGTGCTGCGCGAGCTCGACGGCCGAGCATTCCTTGGCGGCGAGCGCGGCGCGCAGTTCGGTCAGGCTTTTTGCGTGCATTGAGTGGTTTTCCTGGGAATTCTGGGTCGCGCGCGGCGCTGGACGGCCGGCGCGCTTGTCATCGAATGCTTACTCGATCACCTTCGGCACGAGATAGAGGCCGTCCTGGACGGCCGGCGCCGGACGCTGGTTGTCGTCGCGATTGACGACTTCCGTCACGGCGTCGTCGCGCAGGCGCTGCGCGACTTCCTGGATCTGTTCGATCGGGTGGGCGAGCGGCGCGATGCCGGCGGTGTCGACCGCCTGCATCTGCTCGACGAGGCCGAAGAATTCATTGAGCTGGCCGAGCATGTGCTCGGCGTCGGCGTCGGCCATTTCGAGTCGCGCCAGGTGCGCGATGCGTTTCACATCGGTCAGGGTCAGGGCCATGCGATCACCGGAAAAACAAGGCTGCGCAGTGCATCGAAAGCAGCACTGCGGCGGGGGTTGGAGGGTGCGATCCCACCCTCAAAAATCGGGGCCGAAGCGGCAAAAATACCGCCCGTTTCGATTCAAATACCGTGAAATTATAAGGTATCATTACGCGTTCGACCCAAACCCGGCAGCCTTTTCCCGCACCGTTTCGCCCTGCTTCGGCAAGCCGTGCGTGCTTCGTGCGATCCCCGGTAGACATCACTCGCAGCTTCGTGCGCCGCGGCGGCCGCTTCCGCCACGCTTCCCGAGGCTGTTATTTTTTCCGCTGCCGCCCTCAGCGCTCGCTATGCAGGGCCGGCCCAGAGCGAAACAGGATTCTGAATGTTCGGTTTTTTGCGCAGCTACTTCTCCAACGATCTCGCGATCGACCTCGGCACCGCAAACACCCTGATCTACATGCGCGGCAAGGGCATCGTGCTCGATGAACCGTCCGTCGTGTCGATCCGCCAGGAAGGCGGCCCCAACGGCAAGAAGACGATCCAGGCGGTCGGCAAGGAAGCCAAGCAGATGCTCGGCAAGGTGCCGGGCAACATCGAGGCGATCCGCCCGATGAAGGACGGCGTGATCGCCGACTTCACCGTCACCGAGCAGATGATCAAGCAGTTCATCAAGACGGCCCACGAGTCGCGCATGTTCTCGCCGTCGCCGCGCATCATCATCTGCGTGCCGTGCGGCTCGACCCAGGTCGAGCGCCGCGCGATCAAGGAAGCGGCGCACGGCGCCGGCGCGTCGCAGGTCTACCTGATCGAGGAGCCGATGGCGGCCGCGATCGGCGCGGGCCTGCCGGTTTCGGAAGCCACCGGCTCGATGGTCGTCGACATCGGCGGCGGCACGACCGAAGTCGGCGTGATCTCGCTCGGCGGCATCGTCTACAAAGGCTCGGTGCGCGTCGGCGGCGACAAGTTCGACGAGGCGATCGTCAACTACATCCGCCGCAACTACGGGATGCTGATCGGCGAGCAGACCGCCGAGGCAATCAAGAAGGAAATCGGCTCCGCGTTCCCGGGCTCCGAAGTCAAGGAAATGGAAGTGAAGGGCCGCAACCTGTCGGAAGGCATCCCGCGCAGCTTCACGATCTCCAGCAACGAAATCCTCGAAGCACTGACCGATCCGCTGAATCAGATCGTGTCGTCGGTGAAGATCGCGCTCGAACAGACGCCGCCGGAACTCGGCGCCGACATCGCCGAACGCGGGATGATGCTGACGGGCGGCGGCGCGCTGCTGCGCGACCTCGATCGCCTGCTCGCGGAAGAAACCGGCCTGCCGGTGCTCGTCGCGGAAGATCCGCTGACCTGCGTCGTGCGCGGTTCGGGCATGGCGCTCGAGCGCATGGACAAGCTGGGCAGCATCTTCTCGTACGAGTGATCGCCCAGTGATCGCCTAGGCAGTCCCGTTTGATATGACGCACCCGCGGCGTGGCCGGATCGCTCGTTCAGAACGAACCGCCGCGCCGTTTGCGCGTCTGAGCATTATTTAACCGATCACACGCGCCCGGCGCCGACCATGGAATACAGTCCGCCGCCCCTCTTCAAGCAAGGTCCGCCCGCGCTCGCGCGGCTCATCTTCTTCGTCGCCCTCGCCATCGCGCTCCTCGTGTCGGACGCGCGCTTCAGCACGCTCGAAATCGTGCGCGGCGTGCTCGGCACCGTGCTCTACCCGCTGCAACGCGCGGCGCTCGTGCCGCGCGACCTGTTCATGGGCGCGGCCGACCTCGCCGTCACCGGCGCGGCGCTGCGCCACGAGAACGACGATCTCCGCAAGCGCAACCTGCAATTGTCCACGCAGGCCAACCAGGCCGCCGTGCTCACGCAGGAGAACGCGCACCTGCGCGCGGTGCTCGAACTGCGCCAGCACATCGCGACGCAATCGACCCCGGTCGAGATCCAGTACGACACGAGCGATCCGTTCACGCAGAAGATCGTGGTCGGGCAAGGCTCGCAGCAAGGTATCCAGGACGGCTCGCCCGTCGTCAGCGAGGACGGCGTGATCGGCCAGGTCACGCGCGTGTTCCCGCTGCAATCCGAAGTCACGCTGGTCACCGACCGCGATCTCGCGATTCCCGTGCAGGTGCTGCGCACCGGCCTGCGCAGCGTGATCTACGGCACGCCGAAGGGCGATTCGCTCGACCTGCGCTTCGTGCCGACGAGCGCGGATCTCGTCGCCGGCGACGAGCTGATCACGAGCGGCCTCGATGGCGTCTATCCGCCCGGCCTGCCGGTCGCGAAGGTCGTGCGCGTCGACAAGCTCGCCGATACCGCGTTCGCCCGGGTGACCTGCGCACCGGTCGCGGCCGTGCGCGGCGCGCGCCAGATGCTCGTGCTGCATTACCGCAACGACATCCCGCCGCGCCCGGCCGAGCCCGATCCCGCCGCCGAGAAGAACGCGAAGGGCAAGAAGGGCGCGAAAGCCGCCGCGAAGGGCGAAAAGGCCGAGAAAACCGACAAGGCCGACGCGAACGCGAAGCCGGCCGCCGCGGCCCAGCCCGGCGCGAAACCGGCGCCGGCCCAGCCCGCCGCCGCGCCCGCGAAGCCCGCCGCCGGGCAATCAGGAGCCCAGCGATGAACCGCCCGCAATACATCCTGCAGCCGGTCAATCCGTACTTCATCGTCTTCAGCCTCGCCGCCGCGTTCCTGCTGAACCTGATGCCATGGGGCCGCCTGCCCGGCGTGCCCGATTTCGTCGCGCTCGTGCTGCTGTTCTGGAACATCCACCAGCCGCGCAAGGTCGGGATGGGCGTCGCGTTCGCGCTCGGCATCCTGATGGACGTGCACGACGCGGGGTTGCTCGGCGAGCACGCGCTCGCCTATACGCTGCTGTCGTACGGCGCGATCACGATCCACCGCCGCGTGCTGTGGATGCCGATCGGCGTGCAGGTGCTGTACGTCACGCCGCTGCTGGTCGCCGCGCAGCTCGTGCCGTTCGTGATCCGCCTGCTGATGGGCGCCGCGTTCCCCGGCTGGCGCTATCTCGTCGACGGTTTCGTCGAAGCCGCGCTGTGGCCGATCGCGAGCCACCTGCTGCTGATGCCGCAACGCCGCCCGGTCGACCCGGACGATACGCGCCCGATCTGAGCCGGACCGACCTTGAATACCCGCCGCCCCCACGCCCGCCGCGCGCCGCGCTCCGGGGCGGCACCTCGCCCGCGTCCGCGCGCGGGCCAGATTGCCCTTAAATGACCGAATTCAACGACACCCAACAGCAGCTCTCGAGGTTCCGCCTGCGCGTCGCGGCGGCGGGCGTGTTCGTGTTCGTCTGCTTCGGGCTGCTCGCGAGCCGCTTCTTCTACCTGCAGCTGATGCAGCACGGCAAATACGCGCTGCAGGCCGAGGAAAACCGCATCTCGGTCGCGCCGATCGTGCCGAACCGCGGGATCATCACCGACCGCAACGGCGTGATCCTCGCGAAGAACTACTCGGCGTACACGCTCGAGATCACGCCGTCGAAGCTCGACGACACGCTCGACAACACGATCGACAAGCTGTCCGAGATCATCCCGATCGACGCCCGCGACCGCCGCCGCTTCAAGAAGCTGCAGGAAGACTCGAAGAACTTCGAGAGCCTGCCGATCCGCACGCGGCTCACCGACGCCGAAGTCGCGCGCTTCACCGCGCAGCGTTTCCGCTTCCCCGGCGTCGACGTGCGCGCGCGGCTGTTCCGCCAGTACCCGCTCGGCATGACGGCCGCGCACGTGATCGGCTATATCGGCCGGATCTCGAAGCGCGACCAGGATCGCATCGACGCGATGAGCGACGACAACGACAGCGACCAGGAGCACTACGATCCGCGCCGCGACGCGAACAACTACAAGGGCACCGACTACATCGGCAAGATCGGCGTCGAGCAGAGCTACGAGACCGAGCTGCACGGGCTGACGGGCTTCGAGGAAGTCGAGGTGACGGCTGGCGGCCGGCCGGTGCGCACGCTGTCGCGCACCCAGGCGACGCCCGGCAACAACCTCGTGCTGTCGCTCGACATCGGGCTGCAGCAGGTCGCCGAGCAGGCGTTCGCCGGCAAGCGCGGCGCGCTCGTCGCGATCGAGCCGAAGACGGGCGACGTGCTCGCGTTCGTATCGTCGCCGAGCTTCGACCCGAACTCGTTCGTCGACGGCATCGACCAGCAGACCTGGGACGAGCTGAACAACTCGCCCGACAAGCCGCTCCTGAACCGCCCGTTGCACGGCACCTACCCGCCCGGCTCGACGTACAAGCCGTTCATGGCGCTCGCGGGCCTCACGCTCGGCAAGCGCACGCCGGGCTGGGGCTTCCAGGACCCGGGCTACTTCACGTTCGGCGGCCACACGTTCCGCAACGACGTGCGCTCCGGCCAGGGCTGGGTCGACATGAACAAGGCGATCATGGTGTCGAACGACACCTACTTCTACATGCTCGCGCGCGACCTCGGCGTGAACGCGATCGCGAACTTCATGAAGCCGTTCGGCTTCGGCCAGATCACCGGGATCGACATCCAGGGCGAGGCGCGCGGGATCCTGCCGTCGACCGACTGGAAGAAGAAGGCGTTCAAGAAGGCCGCGCAGCAGAAGTGGTTCGACGGCGAGACGATCAGCCTCGGGATCGGCCAGGGCTACAACTCGTTCACGATCCTGCAGCTCGCGCACGCCACGGCAACGCTCGCGAACAACGGCGTCGTGATGAAGCCTCACCTCGTGAAGGAAGTCGAGGACCCGATCTCGCGGGCGCGCCACCTGACCGTGCCGAAGGAAAGCGAGGTGATCCCGCTGAAGGCGGCCGACATCGACGTCGTGAAGCGCGGGATGGAGAACGTGATCGAGAACCCGTCCGGGACCGCGTACAAGGTGTTCCGCGGCGCGCAGTACCTCGCCGCCGGCAAGACCGGTACCGCGCAGGTGTTCTCGCTGCAGGGTTCGAACTACAAGGGCCACCTGCTCGCCGAACACCTGCGCGACCACGCGCTGTTCATCGCGTACGCGCCGGTCGACCATCCGCAGATCGCCGTCGCACTGGTCGTCGAGAACGGCGGCTGGGGCGCGCAGGCCGCCGGCCCGATCGCGCGTCGCGTGCTCGACTACTACCTGGTCGAGCGCCAGAACCCGAAGAACGAGGCCGCGGCCGTGGCCGCCGCGGCGTCGGCGACCGAGCCGGTGAGCGCACCGGTGGTCGGCGACACGTCGAAGCCCGCCACGATCGCGGCCGGCTTCACCGCGCTGCCGCAGCCGGTCGTGCCGTCGGCGGCCAGCGCGGCCGAGGCGGCATCGGCCGCGTCGGGTGCCTTGGGTGCCTTGGGTGCCTCGGGTGCCTCAGGTGCGGCCAGCGCCACCGCGCCGGCCGACGCGAGCGCCGCGGTGCCGATGGCCGCGAGCCTGCCGCCGATCCGGCGTCCGCACCGGCCGCGCCGGCCCGCGAGCGACGCGCAGCCGGTCGCCGCCGCGCCGCGGGACGACAACCATCGTGCGACGGCCCCCGCGAAAGCGGCGGACGCCGGCACCGCTCATTAACGGAGAAAGGCATGCAATTCGACAAGCGCGCCTGGCTCGACAAGATCAAGCAGATGTTCGCGGGCTTCGATCGCCCGCTCGCCCTCATCGTGTTCCTGCTGCTGTGCGTCGGCATCGTCACGCTGTACAGCGCGTCGATCGACATGCCGGGCCGCGTCGAGGACCAGTTGCGCAACATCCTGCTGACGTTCGTGCTGATGTGGGTGATCGCCAACATCCCGCCGACCACGCTGATGCGCTTCGCGGTCCCGCTCTACACGTTCGGGGTGACGCTGCTGATTGCGGTCGCGCTGTTCGGGATGACCAAGAAGGGCGCGAAGCGCTGGCTGAACGTCGGCGTCGTGATCCAGCCGTCCGAAATCCTCAAGATCGCGACGCCGCTGATGCTCGCGTGGTACTACCAGCGCCGCGAAGGCGGGCTGCGCTGGTACGACTTCATCGCCGCGTTCGGAATCCTGCTGGTGCCGGTCGGGCTGATCGCGAAGCAGCCCGACCTCGGCACGGGCCTGCTCGTGTTCGCGGCCGGCTTCTTCGTGATCTACCTCGCCGGCCTGTCGTTCAAGCTGATCGTGCCGGTGCTCGTCGCGGGCGTGCTCGCGGTCGGCTCGATCGCCGTGTTCGAGGAACGCATCTGCCAGCCCGAAGTACAGTGGCCGCTGATGCACGACTACCAGAAACACCGGGTGTGCACGCTGCTCGACCCGACCTCGGACCCGCTCGGCAAGGGCTTCCACACGATCCAGGCCGTGATCGCGATCGGCTCGGGCGGCGTGCTCGGCAAGGGCTACCTGAAAGGCACGCAGGCGCACCTCGAATTCATTCCGGAAAAGCACACCGACTTCATCTTCGCGGTGTTCTCGGAAGAATGGGGGCTCGCCGGCGGGCTCGTGCTGCTGACGCTGTACATGGCGCTGATCGCGCGCGGGCTCTACATCGCCGCGCAGGGCGCGACGCTGTTCGGCCGGCTGCTGGCGGGCTCGCTCACGCTCGCGTTCTTCGTCTACGCGTTCGTCAACATCGGGATGGTCAGCGGCGTGCTGCCGGTCGTCGGCGTGCCGCTGCCGTTCATGAGCTACGGCGGCACCGCGCTCACGACGCTCGGCATCGCGATCGGGATGATCATGAGCGTCGGGCGGCAGCGGCGGCTGATGAAGAGCTGATCGCGGCCCCGCACTGCGGCACACGAAAACGGCGCCCCGGCGCCGTTTTTCATTGGATGCGCCGAATGCGGCCGCCTACTGCGGCGGCGCGTGCGGCTTGCCCTGCTCCGCACCGGCGCCCGATGCCGGCCCCGGCGCCTTCAGCCGCGCGCTCAGCTCCTTGAATTTCATCCCGGCCGTCTCGTCACCCTGCGCGGCTGCCGCCGCGTAATACGCGCGCGCGATGTTCAGGTTCTGCGCGACGCCGTCGCCGCCGCGCTCGTAGAACGACGCGGTCACGTACTGCGCGGTCGGCTCGCCCGCGTCGGCGGCCTGCTTGTACCATGCGAACGCCTGCCGGTTGTCGCGCGGCGTGCCGCGCCCGTCGAGGAACTGGTTCGCGAGCGACAGCTCGGCCTGCACGTGCCCCTGCTTCGCGGCGCGCAGGAACCAGCGATGCGCTTCCGCCGGATTGCGCGCGACGAACTCGCCATCGTCGAACATCCGGCCGTACACGTACTGCGCATGCGACATGTTCGCGTCCGCCGCACGCCTGAGCCAGCGCAGCCCTTCGTCGACGTTCGCCGTCACGCCTTCGCCCGTCAGCAGCATCATCGCGTAGTTGAACTGCGCGAGGCGATCGCCGCGCTCGGCCGCATCGTGGAATTGCACCAGCGCCGCGCGATAGTCTCCGGCGTTGTAGTCGGCAACCGCCGATTGCGTCTCGCGCGACGGATCGGGCTTCGCTTGCGGCGCGCCCTGCGCGGCAGCCACCGCACACACGGCCCACAGGCCGACCATCGTCCCGATCCGCGCGCGCCTGCGGCACGCAGCGTCTGCGCCGTTCATGACCGTACCTCCTGCAACGCCTGCCGCGTCGCGCGCAATAGCCAGCTCACGTCGGCCGACACCGTGATCATCCGGTAACCGGCGTCGCGATACTGGCGCGCGGCCGCCGTGTCGCCCGCGAAGATGCCGACCGCGACGCCTGCCTGCTTGCCGGCCGCGAGCACGCGCGCCATCGCGGTTTCGACGTCCGGGTGGCGGATGTCGCCGAGATGCCCGAGGCTCGCCGCGAGGTCGGCCGGGCCGACGAACAGGCAATCGATGCCGGGTGTCGCCGCGATCCGCTCGACTTCGTCGACGCCGCGCGCCGATTCGACCTGCACGACCACCGCCACTTGCGCATTCGCCGTCTGCAGGTAGTCGCGGCGCATGCCGAACGCCGCCGCGCGCACCATGCCCGCGACGCCGCGCAGCCCGTCGGGTGTGTCGGGCGACGGGAAGCGCGTGAGCCGCACTGCGTGCGCGGCGTCGTCGGGCGTCTCGATACACGGGAACATCAGCGTGCGCGCGCCGGCGTCGAGCGCGCGCTTCACAAGCCACGGCTCGCGAGCCGGCACGCGCACGACCGGCTCGCTCGGCAGGTGCGCCGCGGCGATCGCACGCAGTTGCGACGCCACGTCGCGACTGTCGTTCGGCGCATGCTCCATGTCGATGCAGAGCCAGTCGTAACCGGCGTGCGCGAGCGCTTCCGCGGCCGAGTCGCTGCCGAGCGACAGCCACAGGCCGTACAGCGGCTCGTCACCGTCGCGCAGGCGTTGTTTGAGGGAATTGGTGAGCGTGCTCATCGATACGGCCTCCGGAACGGAACGGCAATCGAACGGGACAAGCAACAGGCGCAGCGGAAAGCGGAATGCATACCGCCGGGCAACCGAAGCACGGCGGCGACGACGGATCGCGCGCCGGAGAACGTGAGTCGGCCCGGGACGGCCGATCTGACAGCGCGGGCCGCGCAATGGCTCACGCGAGCGTTTTTCGGTGCGGCACGTCGATCATAGCGCGGCGGGCGCTCGATGCGGGAACAGACAGGGGAAGCCCTACCGACGCGGGAAGGAGGGAGTCGAGGCCACGGTGCGCGGCGACGGGCAGCCCGCGCCGGACAGCGGGGCTGCGGGGGCAGGCAGGATCAGCGGCCGGGCTGGCGCTCGACGTCGGCCCAGCAGTTCGGCGTTTCGTACAACCGCACGCGCTCGAGGCGCAGGTTCACGCCGTAGTGCGCGTCGTACACGTTCGCGAGGAGGTCGAACGCGATCGCCGCGAGGTTCTCGACGGTCGGGATCCGGTCGATCACGACCGTCTTGTGGTCGGCCATCTGCTCGAGGAACGAGCGCACGACGTCGTCGCGCGCATAGACCAGGAACGCGTGGTCCCACTTGCTGACGAGGTGCTCCATCGCGAGCGCCTTCACGTCGGCGAAATCCATCACCATGCCGCGGTCGGGCGCCCCCTCGGTATCGACGAGATCGCCGCGCAGCGTGATTTCGAGCACGTAGCGATGGCCGTGCAGGTTCCGGCACTGGCTGCGGTGATCGGGAATGCGGTGGCCCGCGTCGAATTCGAGTTTTCGGGTAATCAGCACGATGTCAAAAGCCGTGGCTCAGGGAATGTTCAGATATTTGTGGGTCTGCATCGACAGCCGCCACTGCGGATGACGCTTGCACCAGTCGATCGCGAGCTTCGTGTTGAGGTCGCGCGACGGGCCGTCCATCGGCTGCACGAGAAAATACTCGAAGTCGAGCTTCGCGTAGTCGGCCAGCCGCTGGTTGTCCTGCGGCACGACGACCTTCAGTTCGTTGCCCTTCGTGACGACGAGCGGCGCATCGGCCTTCGGGCTCACGCAGATCCAGTCGATCGATTCGAGCACCGGCAGCGAACCGTTGGTCTCGATCGCGATCTCGAAGCCGGCCGCGTGCAGCGCGTCGACGAGCGGCTGGTCGAGCTGCAGCATCGGCTCACCGCCCGTGCAGACGACGAAGCGATTCGCTTCGCCCTCCGGCCACAGGCCGGCGATCGTCGCGACGAGCGCGGCGGCGTCCTTGAACTTGCCGCCGTTCTCGCCGTCGGTGCCGACGAAATCCGTATCGCAGAAGCGGCACACGGCCTCCGCACGATCCTCTTCGCGGCCCGACCACAGGTTGCAGCCGGCGAACCGGCAGAACACGGCCGGCCGGCCCGCATTCGCGCCCTCGCCCTGCAACGTGTAGAAAATTTCCTTGACCGCGTAAGTCATCGTGCTTCGTCCGGCTCGCGCCGCTCGTTGTCGATCAGAATCCGTTGTCCATCAAGCGCTGCCCGCGCGAGCCGCATCACAGCGGCGCTTCGGTCACCCGCTCGCCCTTCAGGTAAGCCTCGTAGCCACGCTTGCGCAGCTTGCAGGCCGGGCATTCGCCGCAGCCGAAGCCCCAGTCGTGCAGTTCCGCGCGCTCGCCCACGTAGCACGTGTGCGTCTCGACGCGGATCAGTTCGACGAGCGCGTCGCCGCCGAGCTGTTCGGCGAGCTGCCAGGTCTGCGCCTTGTCGAGCCACATCAGCGGCGTCTCGAGCACCATGCGCGTATCCATCCCGAGATTCAGCGCGACCTGCAGCGCCTTCATCGTGTCGTCGCGGCAATCGGGATAGCCCGAGAAATCGGTCTCGCACATCCCGCCGACCAGCACGCGCAGCCCGCGGCGATAGGCGATCGCCGCGGCGATCGTCATGAACATCAGGTTGCGGCCCGGCACGAACGTGTTCGGCAGGCCGTTGGCCGTCGTCTCGATCTCGATCGTGCGCGTCATCGCGGTATCGCTGATCGCGCCGAGCACCGACAGGTCGATCATGTGATCGTCGCCGAGCCGGTCCGACCACGCCGGAAACCTGTGCTTCAGTGCTTCGCGCACGCCTTCGCGGCACTCGAGTTCGACGCGATGACGCTGGCCGTAATCGAAGCCGAGCGTCTCGACCGTCTGGTAGCGTTCGAGGGCCCATGCCACGCACGTGGCGGAGTCCTGCCCGCCGGAAAACAACACGAGCGCGCCGTCTTTAGCGTCTGTCCGAATCACCGTGATACTCCGTGAATGTGTAGGCTCGCGTCGCACTGCGCCCCGAGGCCGGCTGCCGCCGGACGGCCCGACGCGACCGGCCTGCGCCGGCTCGACCAGTATAGGCAGCGCGGTCGGCCGCGAATGCGGCGGCGCGCTTATACCGCTCATCGCGCGGCATCGTTGCCGCGCGCCACGACAGGCGCGCCGCGGGCAGCCTGCCATGTGCATGAAGCGATGCGCTAAGTCATTGAGCGGGCACGGATTTTATCATGCCCCGGCGAATGCTGCCGGGCCCGCCGCCCACGACACGCGATACCCATCACAAACGAAAAACCCCAAGAACCTTCCGATTCTTGGGGTTTTAAATGCTGGTGGCCTGGGACGGAATCGAACCATCGACACGCGGATTTTCAATCCGCTGCTCTACCAACTGAGCTACCGGGCCAACGAAGAATGAAAGTATATCGAGCTATTCGCCCCCGGGCAAGTGCTTTCGCAAAATATTTTACAGCGCACCTTCGGACGGCTTCTTGCCGAGCTCGACGCCGAGCTGCTTGAGCTTGCGATACAGGTGCGTGCGCTCGAGGCCCGTCTTCTCCGCGACGCGCGTCATGCTGCCGTTCTCGCGCGCGAGGTGATACTCGAAGTACGCGCGCTCGAACGCATCGCGCGCTTCGCGCAACGGGATGTCGAACGGGATCGCCGCCGTCTGGCCCGCGAGGCCGAGCGCCGACGCCATGTCGTCGCCGAGCGTCGGCAGCGCCGCCGCGGACGCGACCGTCGCCGGCCCCGCGGCCTGCCCGCCGCCCGCCTTCGCCGCCGCGTTCGCGGACACCGGCGCCGCGCCGCGGGCGAGACCGTGCTCGACCGACTTCAGCAGCTTCTGCAGCGCGATCGGCTTTTCGAGGAAATCGAGCGCGCCGATCTTGGTCGCCTCGACGGCGGTATCGATCGTCGCGTGCCCGGACATCATGATCACGGGCATCGTCAGCAGCCCCTGCGCCGCCCATTCCTTGAGCAGCGTGACGCCGTCGGTATCGGGCATCCAGATATCGAGCAGCACGAGATCGGGCGCCTGATTCAGCCGGTATTCCCGCGCGGCCTGCGCGTTCTCCGCCGCCTCGACGACATGTCCTTCATCGCTGAGGATCTCCGAGAGCAATTCCCGGATGCCCATTTCATCATCTACCACCAGGATGGTTGCCATTTACGCTGCCTTTGTCTGCTCACTTGCTTTTGTCTTGGCGGGAGTCGTCCCGTCCTGTGCACCCGGTTCGGCGCCTGGCGTATCGCTCGCCATCTGCAGGAACAGGATCGATACCTGCGCACCCTCGACGGTCTCGCCGTGCATGCGATTGCGCAGATCGATCCGCGCGCCGTGCTCGTCAACGATTTTCTTGACCGTGGCCAACCCGAGCCCCGTGCCCTTCGCCTTCGTCGTCACGTAAGGCTCGAACGCGCGGGTCAGGATGCGTGCCGGAAAACCGGGCCCGTTGTCGGACACGGTAAGCCGTACCGCGACGCGCGTTTTGCCCTCGGCGTCGGGGTCGCCATATTCTACTGTCTTGGTTTCGATCAACACACGCGGATGCGCGGACTCCGCGACCGAATCCTGCGCATTCTGCAGCAGGTTGTGAATCACCTGGCGCAATTGCGTCGCGTCGCCGCGAATCACCGGCAGCGACGGCGCGAGCTCGGCGACGATCGGGCTCTTGCCTTCGCCGACGCCGTACAGCCCGAGCACCTCGCTCGCCAGTTCGTTCAACTGCAGGTTCGCGAGCACCGCCGGCGGCGTGCGCGCGTATTCGCGGAAATCGTCGACCATCCGCTTCATCGCGGCCACCTGGTTCACGATCATCGTCGCGCCGCGCTTGAGCACGTCCGCGTCGGGCGGCGCGAGCTTGTCCGACAGCTTCATCTGCAGCCGCTCGGCCGACAGCTGGATCGGCGTCAGCGGATTCTTGATCTCGTGCGCGAGCCGCCGCGCGACCTCGCCCCACGCGACCGAACGCTGCGCGGAAATCACGTCGGAGATGTCGTCGAACACGACGACGTAACCGGACGTCTGCGGATCGTCGGCCTGCCCCTCGACCGTCGACACGAGCCGCGTGCCGCGCACGAGCAGCGTCAGCGGATCGGTTTCGCCCGGCACCTCGATCGCGAACTGCTGCTGCCAGTGGCCGCGATCGCCGCTGCCGCCGTCGGACGCCGCCTCGCGATCGGCGAATGCCTTGCGCACCATCGCGCCGAACCCGGCGGCCACGCCGATCCGGTCGAGCGTCGTGCCGATCAGCGAGTTGAACGGCTGCCGGAAGATCCGCTCGGCGCCGCGATTGGCCGTCGTCAGCCGGAACTGGCGGTCGAGCACGAACACGCCGGCCGTCAGGTTCGCGAGGATGCTCTCGAGATACGTCTTCGAATGCTCGAGCGCGATGCGGTTCTTCTCGACCGCGAGCCGCGCCTCGGACAACTGGCGCGTCATCGCGTTGAACGACTGCGTGAGGAAGCCGAGCTCGTCGCGCGTCTTGATCTCGCGCTTCGGCGTGTAGTCGCCTTCCGTGATCTCCTTCGTGCCCTGCGCGAGCAGGAACAGCGGCCGCGCGAGCTGTTGGCCGAGCGCGAGCGCGAGCATCATCGCGATGAAGGTCGCGAGGAACAGCGCGAGTGTCAGCGTGCCGATGTACATCTTGCGCAGGCCCGTGCGGCCGAGCGACTTTTCCTGGTACTCGCGGTACGCGCGCTGCACGGCGTCCGCGTTGTGCGCGAGCCCGGGCGGCACCGGCTGCGTGAGCTGCAGGAACCGCTCCGCCGGCTGCAGCAGCGACGTCGTCGCATCGGGAATCGGCCGCACGACGCGCAACCGCAGCGCGCCCTTCGCGCCATGCGCGCGCGGGTCGCCGTCGACCTCGCCCTCGATCGCCGCATACGCGCCGTGTTCGCGCGCCTGGCTCAGCATCAGCGGCGTCGGCAGGTCGTCCGGAATCAGCGCCGCGAAATTGCCCGACGCCTGCGCGACGATGTGCAGGTCGGGCGCGGCGCCCGAGCCGCCGCGGCTCGGCTCGACGATCGTCGCGTCCTGCACGCCGAACTGGTCGCGCAGCCGCAGCAGCGTGAGCGTCGTGCCGTTCGTGTTCGCATCGACGCTCGCGAGCTGGTCGGACATCAGCCGCGCCTTGGTCTGCAGATCGGACAGCGACGCATCGAGCATTCCGCGGCCGAGGTTCAGCCCGGCCGTCAGCGCCGTCTCGACGTTCACGTCGAACCACGACTCGATACTGCGCGACACGAACTGGTACGACACGATGTAGATGATCCCGCCCGGCACCACGCCGACGAGCGCGAAGAACACCGCGAGCTTCGCGAGCAGCCGCGTGCCGAACTTGCCCTTCCTCAGGCGCACGACGATCATCCCGATCAGCCCGAGCACCACGAGCAGGAACACGAGCGCGACGATGATGTTCGTCGCGTACAGCCACGAGTAGTAGCGGTCGAAGAATTCGGTGTTCGCGCTCGCGGCCGCGAGCAGCACGAGCAGCAGCAGTGCGGTGATCGCGACCGTCGAGACGATCACGCGGATGAGGAGGCTCTTCCCGCTGGCCGCGCGGCGTACTTTATTTAGCACGTTCGGTCACCGTGAAGTTGAAGCGCTTCCAGTCCGACCCGAGCGTCCAGTCGCGGTTGTTCACGGCATCGACCTGGAACGGCTTCGGCATCAGCGCCGTGTCGAGCTGCATCCGCACCGACGCCGTGTAGGTTTCGCCTGCCCGTACCTGGTTACGGTCGATCACGTGCCACGACGTGATGTGGCGGACCACCGCGAGCGCATCCTTCAGCGACGGGAAGCCGAGCTGCAGGCCGCCCGTCGACACGCGGTACTCGCGCGTGAGCGGCTGGAACGACAGGCGGATCGTCTGCGTGACCGCCACCGGCTGCTCGTCGAACCAGTACCAGCGCGCGCGGCTCAGCTCGAAGTCGGTCGTGAAGTAAAGCGGGATGCCCTTGTTGACGGCATCCTCGAGGTTCGGATTCAGCTCGAAGTCGAACCGCGCGTCCAGGCTCCAGCCGCTGCCGTCGGACTGGAGCGATGCGCGCTGCACGGCGATCGATTCGGCATGCGCCGGCCGGACGACGGCCAGGCACAGCGTCAACGCGACCAGCAGGACGGCCGCGAGCCGAAAGGGAAAAAGGTGTTTGATCGTCACCGTTTCTGAAACCGCGCGTAGAAAAATCCGTCGTGATCGGTGTTCTGGTCGAGTGCGCCGGCGGCCGCCCGTCCCTGCACGCTGCCCGGCAGCAGTTGGCCGGGGCGTCCAATCGTACCGCATCTTCACAGGCCGCTTCAAACCAGCGGGCCTGCAATTCGCCTTCTTCCGGGAAGATCGAACAGGTCACGTAAAGCAGTTCGCCGCCCGGCTTCACGAGCGGCCACAGCGCCGACAGGATGCGACGCTGCTCCGCGACCAGCGCCGGGATGTCGGCCTCGCGGCGCAGCCAGCGGATGTCGGGGTGCCGCCGCACGATGCCGGACGCCGAGCACGGCACGTCGGCCAGGATGCGATCGAACGGACGCCCGTCGTACCAGGTGTCCGGCGCACCCGCGTCGCCGACGCACACGTTCGCCGCGAGCGACAGGCGCACGAGATTCTCGCCGATGCGCGCCGCGCGCGTCGCGTCGCTTTCGAGCGCCACGACTTCCGCATTGGCGAGTTCGAGAATATGGCCCGTCTTGCCGCCGGGCGCAGCGCACGCGTCGAGCACGCGCATGCCGTCGCGCGCGCCGAGCCATTCCGCCGCGAGCTGCGCGCCGGCGTCCTGCACCGACACCACGCCGTCGGCGAAGCCCGGAATGCGCTCCACCGGCAGCGCCGACGCGAGCCTCACCGCGTGCCGGCCGATCGCGGTCGCGTCGATTCCGCTCGCACGCAGCGTGTCGAGATACGCATCGACGCTCGCGCGGCGCGCATTCACGCGCAGCGTCAGCGGCCCCTGACGCTCGCCGGCCGCGAGGATCGCCTGCCATGCGTCGGGCCATGCGCGCTTCACCGCATCGACCCACCACGCGCGGTAGTTCCAGCGTGCGACCGGGTCGTCCTGCATCGCGGCGACGAGTGCGTCGCGCTCGCGCAGGAAACGGCGCAGCACCGCGTTGATCATCCCCTTCGCGAACGCGAATTCGCGGCGCGCACCGATGACGGTGACGGCCTGGTCGACCACCGTGAACGCCGGGTACGCTGCCTCGTCAGGCGGGTCGAGCAGCAGCGCGAACGCGCCGGCGAGCACCGCGTGCACGTGCGCGGGCGGCGCCTTGCTGACGAACTGGCCGATCAGCCAGTCCGCGCTGCCGAGGCGACGCATCGTCCGGTAGGCGACGTCCTGCGTCGCGCCGCGCGCGAGCGCCTGCGCACCGGACGGCATCTGCGCGAATACGGTCGACAGCGCCGCCGGCAACGCGGTACCGCGTCGCACCGCGTCGACCGCCTGCGCGGCCGCGTCGAGCGCGAAGCCGAGCGAATCGGGCGCCAGGTGCAGCGCAGCCAGGCGCGCCGGGCGGCCGGAAGAAGTCGGAGCGGAAGAACGGGGTCGTGTCATCGGTGCGGAATCGGCAAGCAGGCGCGGCAATCAGGTGCGGCAAACAAATACGGCAAACGGCGGGATCGCGGCGGCCAGATGACCCGGCGATTCCAAACCGCGCATTGTAGCGTGCGGCCATGCCGCCCCTTTGGCCCCTTTACGGCGCGCACAAATGAAACACCCCGCAGCGCGAAGCATGCGGGGTGGCGGGGCGGCCCCGCGCGGCAGCAGCCGCGCGGGTCGCCGGGGGTCACTCGAAGCGGCCGGTGCGCGCCATCTCCATCAGGCGGGCGATGCGCTCCTCGGTGGCCGGGTGCGTCGAGAACAGGTTCTGCAGGCCGCCGCCGTGCAGCGGGTTCATGATCATCATCTGCGCGGTGGCCGGATGCGCCTCGGCCGCCTGGAACGGGATGCCCGCCGCATAGCGGTGGATCTTGTCGAGCGCGGTGGCGAGCGACTGCGGATCGCCGGAAATCTGCGCGCCGCCGCGGTCGGCTTCGAACTCGCGGGCTCGCGAAATCGCCATCTGGATCAGCGCGCCTGCGATCGGGGCGAGCAGCGCGACCGCGATCCCCGCGATCGGGTTGGCCGGCCGGCCGTTCTCGTCGCGCCCGCCAAAGAACATCGCGAAGTTCGCGAGTGCCGAGATCGCGCCCGCCATCGTCGCGGTGATCGTCGAGATCAGGATGTCGCGGTGCTTCACGTGCGCGAGTTCGTGCGCCATCACGCCGCGCATCTCGCGCTCCGACAGCACGCGCAGGATGCCCGTCGTCGCGGCGACCGCCGCATGTTCGGGGTTGCGGCCCGTCGCGAACGCGTTCGGCGCATCCTCGTTGATCAGGTAGACGCGCGGCATCGGCAGGTTCGCGCGCGTGGCCAGCTCGCGCACCATCCGGTAGAACTGCGGTGCCGTGCTCTCGTCGACTTCCTGCGCGTTGTACATGCGCAGCACCATCTTGTCCGAGAACCAGTACGAGAAGAAATTCATGCCGAGCGCGAACAGCAGCGCGATCGTCATGCCGCGCGAGCCGCCGATCATCCCGCCGATCACGATGAACAGGGCCGTGATCGCGGCCATCAGCATCGCCGTTTTGACCCAATTGAACATACCCACTCCTTATCCGTCAGGGGACCCGCCGCACCTCACAGGGCACGGCGGAAAATTGTAAGCGATTTGTTAGATAAGGTCTTGCCGGAAAAATTCAATGTCAGTGTTGCGAAGCGGCCAGACGAAGACCGAGGCCGACGAAAGCGCTGCCAACCGTGCGATCGAGCCACTTCCTGACGCCCGGCTTGCCGGAAAATCGCTGTGTGACACTGCCCGCCACCCACGCAACCAGGCTCGTCCAGACCGTGCTCATCGCGACGAACACCGCGCCGAGGGTCAGGAACGCCCAGGCCTTGTGCGGACTGTCGGCCGACACGAACTGCGGGAAGAACGACACGAAGAACAGCACGACCTTCGGATTCAGCACGTTGGTCCAGAAACCCTGCATGAACAGCTGGCGCAGCGGCTTGGCGGCCGCGGCCTGTGCGGCCGCGGCGCCCGACGGCGCGGTGGCCTGCTTCGCGATGATCATCCGCACGCCGAGATAGATCAGGTACGCGGCGCCGACCAGCTTGATCACCGTGAACGCGGTGGCCGACGCCGCCAGCAGCGCGGTGAGGCCGAATGCGCAGGCGAGCGCGTGGACACAGCAGCCGGCCGAAATGCCGAACGCCGACATCAGCCCCGCGCCGCGCCCCTGCGCGACGCTGCGGCCGACGATGTAGGCCGTATCGGGGCCGGGCGTGATGTTCAGCAGGAAGACCGCGAACACGAAGAAGCCGAAATGGGTGATGCCGAACATGAAAACCTCGAAACCGGGGAGCGCAGGGAAATTCTACGCGTGCCTGCCGCCCCGCGCGACTCGGCCGTCCGGCCAGTTGCGCCGGGCCGGCAGACCGGGTCGAATGGTGCTCAGGCCTGTCAGTCGACGTCGGGCAGCGCGAAACGCTGGCCGGCGGCGAGCGGCGAACCGGCGAGGAATTCGCGTGCAGGCAGCCGCTTGCCGCCGGGCTTCTGCAGCTGGGTGACGCGCAGCGCGCCGCTGCCGCATGCGACCACCACGCCTTCCGGCGCGGCTTCGACGATCGTGCCGGGCGCCGCGCTGGCAATCGTGCCATGCGCCGCCACGGGCTCGGCCGCCCACAGCTTGATGGCCGCGCCGTCGAGCGTCGCGACGCCGCCCGGGAACGGGTCGAACGCACGCACCTGGCGCGCGAGTACGTCGGCAGGCTTGCGCCAGTCAAGCGCCGCTTCGTGCTTGCCGATCTTTTCGGCGTAGGTCACGCCGTCGGCCGGCTGCGGCGTCGCCGGCAGCGTCCCGTCGCGCTCGAGCCGCACGAGCGCGTCGACGATCAGCCGCGCGCCGTCGGCGGCGAGGCGGTCGTGCAGCGTCGCGGTCGTATCGTCGGGCGCGATCGCGATGCGCGCCTCCTCGATCATCGCACCGGTGTCGAGGCCGACGTCCATCTGCATCAGCGTGACGCCCGTCTCGGCGTCGCCTGCCTCGATCGCACGATGGATCGGCGCCGCGCCGCGCCAGCGCGGCAGCAGCGATGCGTGAATGTTGATGCAGCCGGCGCGCGGGATATCGAGCACTTCCTGCGGCAGCAGCAGGCCGTACGCGGCCACCACCATCACGTCGTGCGGCGTCGTGCGCAGCAGTTCGATCGCGTCGGCCGCCTCCGCCGGGTACTTGCCCGCGCGACGCAGCGACGGCGGCTGCGCGACGGCCATCCCGTGCTCGACCGCGTAGCGCTTCACGGCGCTCGCCTGGAGCTTCATCCCGCGCCCGGCCGGGCGATCGGGCTGGGTGAGCACGAGCGGCACCGGGAAACCGGCCTCGTGGATCGCGGCAAGGGCAGCCGCGGCGAATTCCGGCGTGCCGGCAAAAATCACGCGCAACGTATGGGTCATGACAGCGTTCGGGGTCGGGCTGGGCGCACGCGCATTACATCGCGCGTTCGAGTTTCTTCATCTTCGTCTTGATACGCGTCTGCTTGAGCGGCGACAGATATTCGACGAACACGCGGCCCATCAGGTGATCCATCTCGTGCTGGACGCACACGGCGAGCAGGCCTTCGCAGTCGAGCTCGAACGTCTCGCCCTGCTCGTTGAGCGCACGCACGCGCACGTGGTCGGGGCGTTCGACTTCGTCATAGATGCCGGGCACCGACAGGCAGCCTTCTTCATAGGTCTGCTTCGCGTCGCTCGACCACACGATCTCCGGGTTGATGAACGCGCGCAGCTCGTTCTTCTCTTCGGAGACGTCGATCACGATCACGCGCTCGTGCACGTCGACCTGCGTGGCCGCCAGGCCGATGCCGGGCGCCGCGTACATGGTCTCGGCCATGTCGGCGACGAGCTTGCGGATCCGGTCGTCGACCTTGTCGACGGGCTTCGCGACCTTGTGCAGCCGCTTGTCGGGGTAATGAAGAATATTGAGCAATGCCATGGTGTTCGGTATTCGGTGGAGCGGCGTGCCGCATCGGCCATCCGGCCGGCTGGCGCCGCCGCCGGGATGCAATGAAGATGAGGCGGATGCGTGGCATATCAATGCCGCGGATCGCGCCTCCTGCAATCGGCCGCGTGCCTGCGCGCACGGCCCTGTCGAGTATTTCGGATGATGAAAATTTTATCATGGCGCCACGCGCTCCGCTGGCCGCCGCATTCGAGGGCCGCCTCATGTCCCCGCAAGCGTTGATGCCCGCCGCGCTGCGCGCCTGGCTGCAGCTCGCGCATGCGCCCGGTCTCTCGCCCGCCGTGCTGCAGGTGCTGCTCGCGGCTTTCGGCTCGCCGGACGCGCTGCTGCGCGCGCCCGACGAGGCAATCGCCGCCGTGGTCAGCCCCGCCGCCGCGCAGGCCGTGCGCGCGAGCGAGCGCGACGGTCTCGATACGCGCACCGACGCCGCGCTCGCGTGGCTCGACGGACCGGGCAACGTGCTCGTCACGCTGAGCGATCCGGCCTACCCGCCGCGGCTGCGCGATCTGCACGATCCGCCGCCGCTGCTATATGTAAAGGGGCAGCTCGACCTGCTGCACGCACGCGGCCTCGCGGTGGTCGGCAGCCGCCATGCGACGCCGCAGGGGCTCGCCGACGCCACGCATTTCGCCCACGTGTTGTCCGACGCGGGCCTCACGATCGTCTCGGGCCTCGCACTCGGCATCGACGGCGCCGCGCATCGTGGCGGGCTCGACGGCCGCTCGGGCACCGTCGCGGTGATCGCGACGGGCGCCGATCTCGTCTACCCGGCGCGACACCGGGCGCTCGCGCACGAAATCGCCGCACACGGCGCGATCGTGTCGGAATGGCCGCTCGGCACGCCGGCCCGCGCCGCGCATTTCCCGCAGCGCAACCGGCTGATCGCCGCGCTCGCGATCGGCGCGCTCGTCGTCGAGGCCGCCCCGCGCTCGGGTTCGCTGATCACCGCGCGGCTCGCGAACGAATTGGGGCGCGACGTGTTCGCGATGCCCGGTTCGATCCACGCGCCGCTCGCGCAGGGCTGCCACGCGCTGATCCGCGACGGCGCGAAGCTCACCGCGGCGCCGCTCGACGTGCTCGAGGAATACGGGCTGGGCGAACCGGCGGCGCGCGCAACGAGCGGCGCAATGCGAGCCGGTAATCAGGGCCCGAATGTCGACGAAATCCGCGAACCCGAAGCTGCCGGCATCGCGCAAGCGGATCGCCCTGCCGCGACCACCGCGCCGGCCTCCATCGAAGCCGCTCCGCCAGGCACCCCGTCGGAACAGGCGGTGCTCGCCGCGCTGGGATACGGCCCCGTGACGTACGAATGGCTGGCCGAGCACAGCGGCCTGTCCGACGACGTGCTGCATGGCGCGCTGCTCTCGCTGGAACTGACCGGCCGCGTCGCGAGCGTCGCCGGCGGACGCTTCGCGCGGCTTGACGCCGCGCCCACCCCCTCTGCGCGGGGCGTGCTACATTCCCCGGCATAGGGGCGGCCCGACCGCCGACGCTACCCAAGGAATTCCATGCCCGCGCTGAATCTCGACACCGATGCAGATCGGATCGCCGAGCGCCTCGCCGATCCCGGCACGTTGCTGGTCGCCTGCCTGTGCGCCGAATGGTGCGGCACGTGCCGCGACTACCGGAGCGCCTTCGACCAGCTCGCCGATGCGCATCCGGACGCCTGCTTCGCCTGGATCGACATCGAAACCCATGCCGACCGCCTCGACGATCTCGACGTCGAGAATTTCCCGACCATCCTGATCGAGGATGCCCACACCGCCCGCTTCTTCGGCACGGTGCTGCCGCACGCGGCGATCGTCGAGCGCATGCTGTCCGACCTGAGTGCGGTGCCCGGTGCGCCGCACGCACCGAAATTGCGCGACATCCTGAACGTCGAAGCCTGAATTCGCGGGCCCGCCCGGCGGTTTTGCGCAGGTTGGCGCGGCCCGCCGCGCCGGGCGCTTGCCGCCATTGCAGCCCCCCTCTATGATGAGCCGCTTTTTACACGCCGAGCCGCCGTCGCTGCGGCGTGTGCTATAAAGCGGTCGTAAAAGGGACCCACAACCGGCGAACCCGGTCTACCAACACACACCTGTCATGTCCAAAGCACTGATCATTGCGGAAAAGCCTTCTGTCGCGAACGACATCGCACGCGCTTTGGGCGGCTTTACCAAGCATGACGAGTATTACGAGAGCGACGATTTCGTCCTTTCGTCCGCTGTCGGCCACCTGCTGGAAATCGCCGCCCCGGAGGAGTACGAGGTCAAGCGCGGGAAATGGAGCTTCGCGCATCTGCCCGTCATTCCCCCGCATTTCGACCTGAACCCGATCGCAAAAAGCGAGTCGCGCCTCAAGGTGCTCACGAAGCTGATGAAGCGCAAGGACGTCGACCGCCTGATCAACGCATGTGACGCGGGGCGCGAGGGCGAGCTGATTTTCCGCCTGATCGCGCAGCACGCGAAGGCGAAACAGCCGGTCCAGCGCCTGTGGCTGCAATCGATGACGCCGCAGGCGATTCGCGACGGTTTCGCGAACCTGCGCAGCGACACGGACATGCAGCCGCTCGCCGACGCCGCACGCTGCCGCTCGGAAGCCGACTGGCTCGTCGGGATCAACGGCACCCGCGCGATGACCGCGTTCAACAGCAAGGGCGGCGGCTTCTTCCTGACCACCGTCGGCCGGGTTCAGACGCCAACGTTGTCGATCGTCGTCGAACGTGAAGAGAAAATCCGCCGCTTCATCCCGCGCGACTACTGGGAAGTGAAGGCCGAATTCGCGTGCGCGAGCGGCTTCTACGAAGGGAAGTGGTACGACCCGAAATTCAAGCGCGACGAATTCGATCCGGAAAAGCGCGACTCCCGCCTGTGGAGCCTGCCGGCTGCCGAGACGATCGTCGCCGCCTGCCGCGACCAGATCGGCACGGTGTCCGAGGAATCGAAGCCGTCGACGCAACTGTCGCCGCTGCTGTTCGACCTGACGAGCCTGCAGCGCGAAGCGAACGGCCGTTTCGGCTTCTCCGCGAAGAACACGCTCGGTCTCGCGCAGGCGCTGTATGAAAAGCACAAGGTGCTGACGTACCCGCGTACCGACGCGCGCGCGCTGCCGGAAGACTACCTGTCGACCGTGCAGTCCACGCTCGAGATGCTCAAGGAGAGCAACAACTACCTGCCGCACGCGAAGCAGGTGCTCGACAAGGGTTGGGTGAAGCCGAACAAGCGGATCTTCGACAACTCGAAGATCAGCGACCACTTTGCAATCATCCCGACGCTCCAGGCGCCGAAGGCACTCTCCGAGCCCGAGCAGAAGCTGTACGACCTGGTCGTGAAGCGCTTCCTCGCCGTGTTCTTCCCGGCGGCCGAATTCCGCGTCACGACCCGGATCACCGAAGTCGCCGGCCATCACTTCAAGACGGAAGGCAAGGTGCTGGTCGAGCCGGGCTGGCTGCAGGTGTACGGCCGCGACGCCGAAGGCGCGGACGCGAACCTCGTGCCGGTGCAGAAGGACGAGAAGGTGAAGACCGACGAGATCGCCGCCGTCGCGCTCGTGACCAAGCCGCCCGCACGCTACTCGGAAGCGACGCTGCTGTCCGCGATGGAAGGCGCGGGCAAGCTGGTCGAGGACGACGAGCTGCGCGAGGCGATGGCCGCGAAGGGCCTCGGCACGCCGGCCACGCGTGCGGCGATCATCGAAGGCCTGCTCGGCGAAAAGTACCTGCTGCGCGAAGGCCGCGAACTGATCCCGACCGCGAAGGCATTCCAGCTGATGACGCTGCTGCGCGGCCTCGGCGTGAAGGAACTCACGGCGCCCGAGCTCACCGGCGAATGGGAATACAAGCTGTCGCAGATGGAGCGCGGCAATCTCGGCCGCGACGCGTTCATGCAGGAAATCGCCCGCATGACGCAACAGATCGTCAAGCGCGCGAAGGAATACGATTCCGACACGATCCCCGGCGACTACGCGACGCTCGAGACACCGTGCCCGAATTGCGGCGGCCAGGTGAAGGAAAACTACCGCCGCTTCGCGTGCACGAAATGCGACTTCTCAATCTCGAAAATCCCGGGCAGCCGGCAGTTCGAGATCCCGGAAGTCGAGGAGCTGCTGCAGAAGAAGGAAATCGGGCCGCTGTCCGGCTTCCGAAGCAAAATGGGCCGCCCGTTCTCGGCGATCCTCAAGCTGTCCTTCGATGACGAGACGAAGAACTACAAGCTCGAGTTCGATTTCGGTCAGGACCAGGGCGGCGAGGAAGGCGAAGCGCCCGACTTCTCCGCGCAGGAGCCGGTCGGCGCGTGCCCGAAGTGCAAGGGCCGCGTGTTCGAGCACGGGATGAGCTACGTGTGCGAACACTCGGTGGCAAACCCGAAGACCTGCGACTTCCGCTCGGGCAAGGTGATCCTGCAGCAGGAAATCACGCGCGAGCAGATGGGCAAACTGCTCGCCGACGGCCGCACGGATCTGCTGCCGAACTTCAAGTCGTCGCGTACCGGCCGCAACTTCAAGGCGTTCCTCGTGAAGCAGCCGGACGGCAAGATCGGTTTCGAGTTCGAGAAGAAGGAACCGAAAGCCGCTGCCGCGAAGAAGACGGCCAAATCGGCGACGAAGGATGCCGAAACCGTGACGGAAGGCGCCGAAGAGAAACCGGCACCGGCCCGCAAGACCGCCGCCCGCAAGACGACGGCGCGCAAGACGGGTTCGTGACGGCCCGGCCGCCGGGCGCCGCTTGCGGCGCGCCCGGCTCCGGCACGCAGCCATAAAAAAAACGCGGATCGAACGATCCGCGTTTTTTCTTTGTGCCGGCTGTAGCGCTGCCGGCCCGGGCCGCTGCGTCGTTACAGCGGCGACGGCACCGCCACGCGCGTGCGCGGCGAGCGCGCCAGACGCGGCTGCAGGTTCGGATCGGTCGATTCGGGCTGCTCGGCACGCATCTCGACGCCGATCGGCGGCAGCGTCGCGCCCTGCGCGGCCCACTGTTCGCCCATCATCGCGTCGGTCGAGTGGCTGAAATGCTCGACGAGATGGTCGATGAACGTACGCACCTTCGCCGGTAGATGGCGCCGGCTCGGGTAGGCGATGTTGATCTCGACCTGCGGCAGCCGGAAATCCGGCAGCAGCCGCACGAGCGCGCCGCGCGCGATATCGCTGCCGATCAGGTAGCTCGGCAGGATCGCGACCCCCATCCCGAGCAACGCGAACTGGCGCAGCATCGCGGTGTTGTTCGCGACGATCACGTTGGTCGGGCGCACGCGCACTTCGCCGTCCGGCCCCGTGAACACGCGCTCGTCGCCCCAGTATTCGGTCGGCAGGCTCAGGGCCGGGTGCTCGGCGAGTTGTTCCGGATGCGTCGGCACGCCGTGCTTCTCCAGATAGCTCGGCGTCGCGCACACGGTCATGCAACCGGTGGTCAGGCGCCGCGTGACGATGCTCGCGCTACGCATCTGGCGCGTGACGACGATGCCGACGTCGAAACCTTCCTCGACCAGATCGACCTGCCGGTCGACCAGCGTGAGATCGGGCACCACCTTCGGGAAATTCTCCGTGTACGACTGCAGCACGGGGGCGAGGTTGTGCAGGCCGAACACCACCGGCGCGACGATGCGCAGCGTGCCGACCGGCTCGTGATTGCGTGCGACGACCATCTGCTCGACGTCCTCGAGCTCGTCGAGGATCTGGCGGGCACGCTCCAGATAGACCTGACCCGACTCCGTCAGGGAAAGGCTGCGCGTGGTGCGGTTAAGCAAACGCGTGCCGAGCCGGCCTTCCAGATCGGCGACGTGGCGCGTCGCGACCGCGTTGGAGATATCCATTGCGCTCGCGGCCCGCGCGAAACTGCCGAGATCTGCAACCTTGACGAACACGCGCATCGACTGCAAATGATCCATAAACGACTCCTGCCGCTGTTACAACTTCAAAAAGATGAAGCAAATGCGTAATTCTCCTACGACAGCGGAAATGATGCAGAGTTGCTCAACAAGGGGCCGGTTGACGATAAAAATAGTCAAAAATCCTCGGCTTCTGCGGATAGTTGATCCAATTATTCTGCCAAGAGCAACAATTGGGTGAACCTCGTCGAGTAAATGGCCGAATCAGGAAGGACATATTTGATGCGACACAACAGCGCACCCTGTTGCACCGCGCGGGAGCGGCGCCGGGTGTGGCTGGCGCTGATTGCGGCGGAGCGTAACAACCTGTTAAAAAGACACCATGGAGGCGGCCGACGTAGCATCATGTCGGCCCCGGCCGGGCGGGACGGGTGCGCAAGGTGCGCCGCCGCCACGGCCCCGCTTTCAACGCGCGACACCCCGTTCACCATGAAAATTGCCATCCTCGACGACTACCAGGACGCCGTCCGCAAGCTGAACTGCTTCGAGATGCTCGCCGGCCACGACGTAAAGGTCTTCAACAACACGGTGCGCGGCCTCGGACAGCTCGCCAGCCGTCTGGCGGAAGTCGAGGCGCTCGTGCTGATTCGTGAACGGACCCCGATTACGTCCCAGTTGCTCGCCAAGCTGCCGAACCTGCGCATGATCAGCCAGACCGGCCGCGTGTCGAGCCATATCGATCTCGACGCGTGTACCGACCGCGGCGTCGCGGTGCTCGAAGGCACCGGTTCGCCGGTCGCGCCGGCCGAGCTGACCTGGGCGCTCGTGATGGCCGCCCAGCGCCGCATTCCGCAATACGTCGCGAACCTGAAGCAGGGTGCGTGGCAGCAGTCGGGCCTGAAGACGTCGGCGCTGCCGCCGAACTTCGGCCTCGGCCAGGTGCTGCGCGGCCAGACGCTCGGCATCTGGGGCTACGGCAAGATCGGCCGGCTCGTCGCCGGCTACGGCAAGGCATTCGGGATGAACGTGCTGATCTGGGGCCGCGAGCATTCGCTCGAAGCCGCGCGCGCCGACGGCTACACGGCCGCCGAGAGCCGCGAAGCGCTGTTCGAGCAAAGCGACGTGCTGTCGCTGCACCTGCGCCTGCACGACGACACGCGCGGCATCGTGAAGCAGGAAGACCTGATGCGGATGAAGCCGACGTCGCTGCTCGTCAACACGAGCCGCGCCGAGCTGCTCGAGGAAAACGCGCTCGTCAACGCGCTGTCGCACAACCGGCCGGGCATGGTCGCGATCGACGTGTTCGAAAGCGAGCCGATCCTGCAGGGCTACAGCCTGCTGCGGATGGAAAACGTGATCTGCACGCCGCACATCGGCTACGTCGAGCGCGAAAGCTACGAGCTGTATTTCAGTGCCGCATTCCGCAACATTCTCGCGTTCGACGACGGCGACATGTCGAGCGTCGCCAACCCGGAAGCGCTCACGCCGATCCGCAAGCGCTGATCGCACGGGCTGCGCGCATCGCGCGGCCCCCTTTCATTCCCGCTCTTCAGGCGGCCACGCGGCCGCCCGTCATCGCGCCGACGCGCGTGAGGAAGTGCTCGCCGTCGCGCCGCCCGAGATCGTACGCATGCCGCATCTGCGACGGGCTCGTGTAATCCCAGCTCGAAATCGGCACCTTGCTCGACGGCTGCACGTACAGCCGCCGCTGCTCGCCATGCGCGACCGTGAACATCTGTGGACGCGGATACAGCCGCGTGACCAGCACCAGCACGTCGCCCGGCGACGGATCGAGCGCATCGACCGGCACGTTGTCGACCATCCCGCCGTCGAGCACCGGCCGGCCGCCGCGCCGCAGCACCGGCGTGAACGGCGGCGTGCAGGACGACTGCAGGATCAGGTCGGCGAGTTCGTCGACGTGCGTGCAGGCCTGCGCCCGCACGAATTCGGGGCGAAAACCGAGCGTGCGCCCGAGCGTCGGGTGCAGCGTCTTGCGCACGTACTTCTCGATGTTGTAGGCGATGAGGCCGGCCGCGACCGCGCTGCGCGCGCCGAGCCAGCGCGGCACGTGCGACACGCCGATGCGGATCTCCGGCGCCGCGGCGAGCTGCGCGAACGGCTCGCCGTAGATGTCGAGCAGCGCCTGACGATAGATCCGGTAATGCGGAAACACGGGCTCGCGCCCGAACAGGTTGCCCCAGTAGGCATTCTTCCGGTTGTGGCGCAGCGCCTCTTCGTAATAGCGCATCACCCATGCGGCGTCGCGCGTATACAGCATGCAGGCGGTGGCCGCGCCGGCCGAGATGCCGGTGATCACGCGCGGGCGCAGGGCGAGGGCCGGCTGGGCGACATCCCAGAAGCCGGCCTGCCACCAGCAGCGATTGCCGCCGCCCGCAAAGACGATCTGGTCGAACATCGCGCCGCTCAGCTGACGAGCGCGTAGGTCGACGTCGCGTGAACGGCCATCTTGCCGTCCTCGTCGAACAGCTCGACTTCGCCGAACACGAGGTTGCGGCCCATTCGCAGCACGCGCGCGGTGACGAGCACGTCGCCCTTGCGCACGGGACGCATGAAGTTGGTGTTCAGCGACACCGTCGTCATCGGCCGGAATTCGCCGAGCGCGGCCGAGATCGCGACCACCATCGCGGTGTCGGCGGCCGCCGTGAACACCTGGCCGCAGATGATGCCGCCCGAATGACGGAACTCGCCGGAAAACGGCAGGCGCAGCGTGACGCTGTCATCGCCGATCGACACGGGGACCAGACCCAGCGAGCGGACCCACGGGGCCAGCAGGCGATCCAGCAATTCGCGGACTGCGTTTTCGTCCATCTTCGATGTCCAGAAAGCGTTGCGCGACCGCCGCGTAACGCGTGTGGCGTCATCATACCGGGAGCGCGCGAACTGCGATCGCTCGTTACCGCGCCGACAGCCGTCGTTGTCTTGACGAAATATTTTCAGGAAATTTGCACAAAGGGCTTGCCATGCCCTGAAAACCCCGGCATAATCTTTCTTCTGTTGGGGGCGTTAGCTCAGTTGGTAGAGCAGCGGACTCTTAATCCGTAGGTCGAGTGTTCGAGTCACTCACGCCCCACCAGGAATTTCAAAGGCCGGTCAGCGAAAGCTGACCGGCCTTTTCCGTTTTGGCGCGCCGCACTCGCGACACGGACCCTTCGCGGCGGTATGCAACCGCACGCCTGTCGCGCATCGTTTCCGCTAGAATCGTCCGACAAATATCACACGACCGGCGCCAGGCATCGTCGTTTGCCCGCCGGCACTGAGAGAACATGGGACGTCAGACATGGAAGCATGTGAACGAGACGCGACCATTCAGAGGGCATGGTTGCGTCAATATCGGCCCGTCCGTCGCGATGGGCCGTTCACCGGGGCACACCCGAATCCGCGCGACGCACGAACCGGATCGCGTCATGCCGGGTAAGGACGCGCTGATCGCGCTGATGATCGGTGTCGTCCTGTTCGTGCTGGCCGGCGTACTCGCCGTCACGGCCGGCCGGGAACCCGGCCACCTGGTCCGCGCGCCGGGCACGGTCGTGCGGATCGTCCAGGACAGCGATGCGATGCGCGCGTACCGGCCGATCGTCGCCTACCTCGCGAACGACGGCCAGCGCCGCGAAGTCGCCGGCAATACCGCGTCGACGGTCCCCGCATACGACATCGGCGAAAACGTCGACATCCTGCTCGACCCCGATCATCCCGAGCGCCCCGCGCTGATCGACGATTTCACGCAACGCTGGTTTCCGGTGGCCGTGCCGACGCTGCTCGCCGTCGCGTCGTTCGCGATCGGCGGGCTGCTGATCGCCAGCGAGCGCCGCCGACGGCAATCGGACCCGGCACCACGCCGCGCCGCACGCAAGCCGGCACAGCGCCGCTGGGATGTCGCGATCGTGCTGATTCCGATCGCGATCGGCACGGGCTTCCTCGCCGGCGCCGGCGCGGCCGGCCTGCGTCAGTGGCAAATCGTCCACCACTATGCGCGTTCGACCGGCCACGTCGTCGAGATCGCGAAAAACGGGCGGTCGTCGCGGTCGCGCACGGCGCTGTATTCGGCCGTCGTCGCGTTCACGACCGACAGCGGGCGACTCATCACGTTCGCCCAGGGCTCGGCATCGTCGCACCCCGGGCTGCACGAAGGCGACGCGGTCAACGTGCTGTACGACCCCGTCACGCCCGAGCGCGCGCTCGTCGACCGCTTCTGGGATCGCTGGGGCCTCACGGCCATCCTGTTCGCGATCGGTGCGCCATTCCTGGCAGCGGGGCTGTTCGTCGCCGCGACGTTATGGCCCGATCATCGGCCGCACGAAGCCGCTCAATGACGCACGCGCGGCGCGGCAATCGCCGCGACGCGCGCATCACCGCTCCCTGAACGCCTCCACCTTCGCGCGATTGCCGCACGTGCGCATGTCGCACCACCGCCGCCCGACGCCGCGGCCGCGATCGACGAAGAACCACGTACACCGGCCACATTGCCGCACGCGCGCGAAATCGTCGCTGCGCATCAGATGCTCGAAACCGAGCGCGACCGCATCGACCCAGCGCGACGCGGCCCGTGCATCGGGCCGCCATGCAAAGCGGCCGCCGACCGCGTCGAATGCGCTGCGCCCGATCGCGTCGCGGATCGCCACCGCGAGCCGCTCCGCCGCGCGCGCGCCCGCGCTGCCGCCGCCTTCGGCCGTCAGATGCGCGATCGCGATGTATGCGTCGTCGCGAAAGCGGCGCAGCGCCGCCAGTTCATCCGGGCCGTCCTGGCGCGGATGACGCAGCAGCCGCGTCAGATCGTCGGGCGCCAGCAATCCCGCTTTCCCGGCCCACGCCCGCACAGCCGGCCAGTCGACGAGCTTCTCCTCGTCGCGCGTCTTGCCCGTGTCGGCCACCGTATTGAGGAAGTCGAGCGCCGGATGGCCGCCGATGAAATCGGCCGCACGCCATTCGTACCCGGGTCGCGCCGGGTCGGATCGAGTAACCATTTATTTTCGCCTATCAGTTTCACATCCGGAGAATCCGGCGTAACCTGTTAACAACGAAAACAGGTTATCACGGAGAAGCCGATGCTCGAACTCCCGAACCGCTTCAATTTCGAAGGCCACCGGATTGCATGGGGCACGCTCGGCGAAGGGCCGCCGCTCGTGCTGGTGCACGGCACGCCGTTTTCGTCGCAGGTCTGGCGCCGGATCGCGCCGTGGCTCGCGCGACGCCATCGCGTGTATTTCTATGACCTGCTCGGCTACGGCCAGTCCGACATGCCGGACGCGGACGTGTCGCTGGGCCGCCAGAACGTGCTGTTCGGCGCGCTGCTGAATGAATGGAAACTGGCGCGGCCGCGTGTGCTCGCGCACGACTACGGCGGCGCAACCGTGCTGCGCGCGCACTTTCTCGGCGGCATCGCGTATGCGGATCTCACGCTCGTGAACCCGGTCGCGATCGCGCCGCAAGGCTCGCCGTTCGTGCGTCACGTCGCGCAGCACGAAGCCGCGTTCACCGGCTTGCCCGCATACGCACACCATGCGCTCGTGTCGGCGTATATCGGCCAGGCAGTCGCACGGCCGTTGAGCGACGACGTGCTGTCGATCTACCGCGAGCCGTGGCTCACGCCGGCCGGCCAGGCCGCGTTCTATCGCCAGATCGCGCAGATGCGCCAGCGCTACATCGAGGAAGCGGAGGCCCGCTACGCGCCGCCGGACTTTCCGGTGCGCATCGTGTGGGGCGAGGACGACGTGTGGATTCCGCTCGAACAAGGGCAGACGCTCGCCGATCGCATCGCGAACGGCCAGTTGATCCGGGTCCCGCACGCGGGCCATCTGGTTCAGGAGGATGCGCCGGAAGCGATCGTCGCCGCCGTGCTCGACGGGTACACGCCCGGCTGAGCATCGCCGCACGCGTATCGCGTGCCGCGTCAGAACGCCGGCACGCCTTGCGCGAGCGTCGCGACGAACTTCGCGGTGCGCGGGTCGCGCGGCCGGCCGAACAGGTCGCGCGAGGCGCCCGCTTCGACGATGCGGCCATCGGCGAGGAACACCGCATCATGCGCGATCGACGCGGCCAGGCGCAGGTCGTGCGTGGCCATCAGCATCGTCGTGCCTTCGCGCGCGAGCTGGCGCAGCACCTCGACCACTTCGACGGACAGCTCCGGATCGAGCGCCGACGTCGGCTCGTCGCACAGCAGCACCTGCGGAGACGGCGCGAGCGCCCGCGCGATCGCCACGCGCTGCTGCTGTCCGCCCGACAGGGTGGCCGGCCATGCGTCGGCCTTGTCCGCGATGCCGACCTTGTCGAGCAGCGCGAGCGCGCGCTCCCGGGCCCGCTCGCGCGGCCAGCGCTGCACGGTCACGAGCCCCTCCATCACGTTCTGCACGACGCTCAGATGCGGAAACAACTGGAAGTTCTGGAACACCATGCCGGTCTGCTTGCGCACCGCGAACACCGCGTCGCGCGACGGCCGGCGCGCCGGCACGAAGTCGATGCGCGCATCGCCGACGACCAGCGCACCCGCCTCCGGCACTTCGAGCAGGTTCACGCAGCGCAGCAGCGTGCTCTTGCCGCTGCCGGACGGCCCGATCAGCGCGGTCACGCTGCCCGGCTGCAGCGCGAGGTCGATCCCGCTCAGCACGCGATGCGCGCCGAACGACTTGTCGATGCGTTCGAGGCGGATCATCGCAACTCCGCCTGGAACAGCGCGTGGCGGCCGAAGCGAAGCTCCAGCCGGCGTTGCAGCGACGACAGCACCGAGCTGAACAGCAGGTAGATCAGCGCGGCTTCGGTATAGAGAATCAGCGGCTCGTAGGTCACGGCCGCGATGCGTTGCGCGGCCTGGAAGATCTCGGGCACCGTCAGCACGGCCGCGAGCGACGTGTCCTTCACGAGCGAGATGAACGAGTTCGACAGCGCGGGCAGCGCGACGCGCGCGGCCTGCGGCAGGATCGCGCGGCGCAGCGCCTGCGCGCGCGTCATCGACATCGAGTACGCGGCCTCCCACTGCCCCTTGGGCATCGACTCGATCACGCCGCGTATCACTTCCGCGTTGTATGCGCCGACGTTCAGCGAAAAACCGATCACGGCGGCCGTCAGCGGATCGAGCACGATGCCGACGTTCGGCAATCCGTAGAAGATCACGAACAGTTGCACGAGCAGCGGCGAGCCGCGAAACAGCCAGATATAGAACCGCACGACAGCCTGCGCCCAGCGCGGCCCGAACAGCCGCGTGAGCGCCGTGCCGAACGCAAGCAATAAACCGATCGCGAACGACGCGAGCGTGAGCGGAACCGTGAACACGAGCCCCGCGTAAAGCAGGGGCCGCAGCGATTCCGCCATCAGGTGCAGCCAGGCCGGCATCGTTCAGCCTCGCGTCACGGCTGCGACACGTCGCGGCCGAAGTACTTCTGCGAGATCTTCGCGTAGGTACCGTCCGCCTTGATGTCCGCGAGCGCCTTGTCGATCGCGGCCACCAGCGCGGGGCTGCCCTTGCGCAGCAGCACGCCGGACGCGTCGCCCGCGCCGCTCGTGTCGGTCGCCGCGATCTTCAGTTTCGCGTCGGGCTTGTGCTTGCGGAAATCGAGGTACGACAGCGAGTCGTTGATCGTCGCATCGACGCGGCCGGACGTCAGCAGGTCGATCGATTCGTTGAAGCCCTGCACGGGCACCACGTCGGCGCCGTGCGCGGCGGCCAGCTTGCCGAAATTGCTGGTCAGCGTGTTCGCGGATTTCTTGCCCTTCAGGTCGTCGAACGAGCGGATCGTCGTGTTGTCCGCGCGCACGATCAGCACCGCGTGCGACGTGATGTACGGCGTCGAGAAATCGTATTTCGCCTTGCGCGCGTCGGTGATCGACACTTCGTTGACGACCGCGTCGTAGCGGTTCACGTCGAGCCCCGCGATCAGCCCGTCCCATTTGCCTTCGACGAACTGCGGCTTCACGCCGAGACGCTGCGCGATCGCGGTCGCGATGTCGACGTCGAAGCCCGTCAGCTTGCCGGTCTCGTCGTGGTACGTGAACGGTGCGTAGGTGCCTTCGGTGCCGACGCGGAACACGCCGGCCGACTTGATCTGCGACAGGTCGTCGGCAGCCAGCGCACTGGTGGCCGCGACGGCCTGCAGCAGCGCGACGACCAGGAGCGAGCGGAGGAATTTCATGGTGCGGACCCCGAATGATTGGAGAGGATCATCCCGCCGGCGCGCCTGCGCCGTTCGAGAGGTCCGCGAATTCTACCGATGCGTGGAGGGCCGGCAAAAACGCAAATCGGCTAACGATATGAGCCGATCGAATAACGCCCGCACCGGCCACGATGCCGGCGCGGGCGCCTTACACGTCGCTTACCACGGCAGCGAATACGTCTTGGTATTCGTGAAGCTCTTCATCGCTTCCTGCACGCCCTCCTTGTACCCGAGCCCCGAATCCTTCACGCCGCCGAACGGCGTCAGTTCGAGCCGGTAGCCGGGCACCTCACGCACGTTCACGCTGCCGACTTCCAGCTCGGTGATGAAGCGCGTGATGTGGTCGAAGCGGTTCGTGCACACCGACGACGACAGCGCGTAGTCGGTGCTGTTCGACATCCGGATCGCTTCGTCGATGTCGCGAAAGCGCATGATCGGCGACACCGGCCCGAAGGTTTCATGCTTGACCAGCGGCATGTCGGGGGTCACGCGATCGACCACCGTCGGCGAATACAGCGCGCCGTCGCGCACGTTGCCGACCAGCAGCCGCGCCCCGCGCGCGATCGCGTCGTTCACCTGCTGCTCGCAGAATTTCGCGGCCGCTTCGTCGATCACGGTGCCCATGTCGACCGACGGATCGGACGGATTGCCGTACGACCAGGCGCGCGTCTTCTCGACGACGAGTTCCGTGAAGCGATCGGCCACCGCCTCGTGCACGAGCATCCGCTTGATCGCCGTGCAGCGCTGCCCGGAATTCTTGTACGAGCCCGACACCGCGAGCGTGCTCGCTTCGTCGAGATCGGCGTCTTCCATCACGATGATCGGATCGTTGCCGCCGAGTTCGAGCACCGCGCGCCGGTAGCCCATTCGCGCGGCGATCGACTTGCCGATCGACACGCCGCCGGTGAACGTGATCATGTCGATCGCCGGGTTCGTGATCAGCTCGTCGGCAATCTCCTTCGGGTCGCCGGTGATCACCTGCAGCATCTGCGGCGGCAGGCCGGCTTCGTACAGGATGTCCGCGAAGCGATAACACGACAGCGGCACCTTCTCCGACGGCTTCACGACGATCCGGTTATTGGTCGCGACCGACGGCACGATCTTGTGCGCGACCTGGTTCATCGGGTGGTTGAACGGCGTGATCGCCGAAATCACGCCGAGCAGCGGGTCGCGCTGCGTGTACACGCGGCGCTTCTTGCCGTGCGGCGTCAGATCGCACGAGAAGATCTGCCCGTCGTCCTTCAGCACTTCGCCGGCGCCGAAGGTCAGCACGTCGGCCACACGGCCGGCTTCGTACGTCGAATCCTTGAGGCACAACCCGGCCTCGGCCGTGATCAGCGCCGCGATCTCGGCGGTGCGCGCCCGCACGATGTCGGCCGCGCGACGCAGGATCGCCGCGCGATCGTGGCGCGTGAGCGTCGGCCGGTACGCACGCGCGACCGCGAAGGCGCGGCGCACGTCGTCGAGCGTCGCCTTCGGCACGGTGCCGACCAGCGTGCCGTCGTACGGGTTGCGTACTTCGATCACCGCGTCGCGGTAGATCTTTTCACCGTCGATTCGCAGTGCTTCACGATGAGGCGTGCGGACATCCGTCGATGCTGCAATGGCGTTCATGAGTGTCTCCTGGCGGATGCGGCCGCGTCACTGCAGATGGTTGAGCGCGATGTCGATGATGTCGAAGTTGCGCAGCCGCGCGCGGCCCGTGACGTCGGTCGCGACCGGCTTGCTGAAGATCAGCGGCACGATCTGCTCGGAGATCCCGCCGTGCGAGCGCAGCGGCACGTCGAGGCCCGACAGGTCGTGCTTGATGCGGCGCGTGCCGAGCACGACGTCCTGCTTCGAGATCACGATCAGGTCGCCCATCCGCGCGGGCGGCAGCTCGAAACGCGCGCAGCCTTCGGCGCCCGTCAGCACGACCTCGATGCCGTCGACCGCCGCGAGCCGCGCGCGCAGCGCGTCGGTGTCGGCGGACGCCGGGACGTAGACGGTCGCGAACGAACCGAGCGCGCCGTGGTGCACGACGTACGGATCGGTGATCGGCAGGATCACGCGCGCCGCGTCGTGGCCGAGCCATTCGTCGAACAGCTCCTGCAGGTAGATCACGTTCGGCTCGCCGGTCGCGTCGTCGTGCTTCGCGTTCATCCCGTGATCGGCGGTGATCGCGACGATCGCGCCGAGTGCGTCGAGGCGCTGCAGGTAGGTGTCCATCATCGCGTAGAACGCGTTCGCGCCGGGCGTGCCCGGTGCGCACTTGTGCTGCACGTAGTCGGTCGTCGACAGGTACATCAGGTCGATCGGGCGCGTCTCGAGCAGGCGCACGCCGGCCGCGAACACGAATTCCGACAGGTCCGCGCTATACACGCTCGGCACCGGCTTGCCGACCAGCTCGAGCACGTGGTCGATGCCGTTTTCCTCGACGCTCGCTTCATCGGCCTTTTCCGACGAGAAGCAGATGCCCTTGAGCCCCTTGCCGAGCAGGCGGCGCAGCTTGTCCTTCGCGGTGACGACCGCGACGCGCGCGCCCTGATCGGCGAAGGTCGCGAGCACGGTGGGCGCGACGAGGTACTTCGGATCGTTCATCAGCACCTCGGCGCCGGTGTCGCGATCGTAGAAGTAGTTGCCGCTTATCCCGTGGATCGCCGGCGGCACGCCGGTGACAATCGACAGGTTGTTCGGATTCGTGAAGCTCGGCACCACGCACTCGCCCTTGAGCGCCGTGCCGGGCTTCAGCAGCGTGCGCAGGAACGGCGCGACGCCGGCCTCGGCGGCTTCCTCCAGATATTCGTATGCGCAGCCATCGACGCAGACGACCACCACGGGCCGGCTCATCCAGTTGTAGCGGCGGCCGTTCACTTCCACGGATACAGGCGTTTCAGTCATGACGTTCATTCCTTTCAGGTCGAAGGGTGTGAGCCGTCGGCGCCCGCGCCGCGCCGAACAGAGGTGTTTTCCATGCTTGACATTAAAATTGATGATTTGTAGATTGTCAACAACATGCAGAGAACAGAAAGCAAAATACGAAAGCACGAGGAAGCATAAGAGGGCTGGTCTCCACTCATCCGCCGTGTGCCGCGGCGCCACAGTCAAGGGGTCTGAAGATGAACGAAGTGCCGGTAAACAAGCGTTTGGACGCATGGGCGGCGGGCGCGGCCCGCGTCGCGCTGGCTGCGGCAGTGGCGCTCGGCGCCGCGCAGGCAGCGCACGCGAAGACGTCGCTGCTGGTCTACACCGCGCTGGAAGACGAGGCGATGAAGCCCTACAAGGACGCGTTCGAGAAAGCGAACCCCGATATCGAGATCCGCTGGGTGCGCGACTCGACCGGCTCGGTCACCGCGAAGCTGCTCGCGGAGAAGAACAACCCGCGCGCGGACGTCGTGCTCGGCCTCGCCGCGTCGAGCCTCACGCTGCTCGACCTGCAGGGCATGCTGATGCCGTACACGCCGAAGGGCTTCGACCAGCTCACGCGCAAGTACAGCGACGCGAACACGCCGCCGCACTGGGTCGGCATGGACGTGTGGGGCGCGACGATCTGCTACAACCGCGTCGCCGCGCAGGCGAAGAACCTCCCGAAGCCGACGTCGTGGGAAGACCTGACGAAGCCGGTCTACAAAGGCGCGATCGTGATGCCGAGCCCCGTGTCGTCGGGCACCGGCTACCTCGACGTCACCGCGTGGCTGCAGACCTTCGGCGACGATAAAGGCTGGAAATTCATGGATGCGCTCGACAAGAACGTCGCGCAGTACGTGCACTCGGGCTCGAAGCCGTGCACACTCGCCGGCACCGGCGAATTCCCGATCGGCATCTCGTTCGAGTTCCGCGGCCACGAACTGCAGTCGCAGGGCGCGCCGATCGACCTCGTGTTCCCGAAGGAAGGGCTCGGCTGGGACATGGAAGGCACGGCGATCATGAAGACGACGAAACAGCCGGACGCCGCGAAGAAGCTCGCCGACTTCATGGCGAGCAAGGAAGCGAACCAGATCACCGCGCGCTGGTGGGCGATCGTCGCGTATCCGGGCGTCGCGCGGAAGCTGGCCGGCATCCCCGACAACTACTCGGACCTGCTCGTGAAGAACGACTTCGTGTGGTCGGCGAAGAACCGCCAGTCGATCCTCGATACGTGGCAGAAGCGCTACGGCGCGAAAGCCCGGCAGTAACGCCGCGACCGGCAGCGGGGCCGCGCCGCGCGCCGCCCCGCGCCACCCTTTCCGTCGTCGAATCCGGCCCCCGGGCCGCCCCTCTCTGGAGGCGCGCATGGCACCTTATCTGAGCGTAGAACGCATCGAGAAGCGGTACAACGACACGCAGGTCCTCACCGACATCAACCTGAGCGTGATGAAGGGCGAGATGATCTGTTTCCTCGGGCCGTCCGGCTGCGGGAAGACGACGCTGCTGCGGATCATCGCGGGGCTCGAGACGCAGAACGCCGGCCACATCATGCAGGATGGCCGCGACATCTCGCGGCTGCCGCCGCAACTGCGCGATTACGGCATCGTGTTCCAGTCGTATGCGCTGTTCCCGAACCTCACCGTGTACGACAACGTCGCGTACGGGCTCGTGAACCGCAAGATGAAGCGCGACGCGATCCGCGAGCGCGTGCACACGCTGCTCGCGCTGGTCGGTTTGCCCGACAGCCATCGCAAGCATCCGGGCCAGCTGTCCGGCGGCCAGCAGCAGCGCATCGCGCTGGCGCGTGCGCTCGCCACGTCCCCCGGCCTACTGCTGCTCGACGAACCGCTTTCGGCGCTCGACGCGCGCGTGCGCGTGCGGCTGCGCCAGGAAATCCGCGCGCTGCAGCAACGGCTCGGCGTGACGACGATCATGGTCACGCATGACCAGGAAGAAGCATTGTCGATGGCCGATCGCATCGTCGTGATGAACCACGGCGTGATCGAGCAGATCGGCACCCCGCTCGAAATCTACCGGCAGCCCGCGTCGCCGTTCGTCGCGGACTTCATCGGCCGCGTCAACACGATTCCCGCCGAAGTCGCGCGGGACGGCACGCTGCGCGCGGGCGGCGTCGGCTTCGACTGCCGCCATGGCGCGTCCCGCCCCGCGCAGGGCGCGGCGGTATCGGTCTACGTGCGGCCCGAGGACCTGCGCATCCGCGTGCCGGGCGAGACGGCCGACAACGTGCTGGCCGGCCGCGTCGAGAAGCTCGAATTCCTCGGCGCGTTCTGCCGCGTGAGCTTCCGGATCGACGGGCTCGACGGCCAGGAGATCGTCGCCGACCTGTCGTATCACGACGTCGACCGCACCGGCGTGCAGGCCGGCGCGCGCATCGACCTCGCGCTCGATCGCGAGCATGTCCGCGTGTTCCCGTGCGCGAAGGAGCGACTGCAATGAGCACCGTCCTGACCGAGCGCCGCCGCGGCGCGTCCGCCCCCGCCGACGTGCGGCAGATCACGCACTGGCACGACCGCCTCGCGCAATTCGCGCTCGTCGCGATGGCCGCGTTGATGTCGCTGTTCCTGCTGCTGCCGCTCGCGCTCGTCGTGCAGAAATGCTTCGTCGACGCGGACGGGCGCTTCGTCGGCGCGCACAACTTCGTCGAGTATCTGGAGGACAGCGGCGTGCTGCGCTCGATGCTGCATTCGCTGACGGTCGGCGCGCTCGTCACGATGATCGTCGTGCCGATGGCGTTCACGTTCGCGTATGCGCTGACGCGCTCGTGCATGCCGCTGAAGAACGCCGCGCGCACGATCGCGCTGCTGCCGCTGCTCGCGCCGACGCTGCTGTCGGCCGTGTCGTTCATCTACTGGTTCGGCAATGCGGGGCTCCTGAAGCCGCTGCTGCACGGCCATTCGATCTACGGGCTGCCGGGCATCGTGCTGAGCATGGTGTACGCGTCGTTCCCGCACGTACTGATGATCCTCGTCACCGCGCTGTCGCTCGCGGACGGCCGGCTCTACGAGGCTGCCGACGCGATGGGCACGCGCCGCATCCGCAAGTTCTTCACGATCACGCTGCCCGGCGCGAAGTACGGGCTGATCAGCGCGACGATGGTCGCGTTCACGATGTGCATCAACGACTTCGGCGTGCCGGTCGTGATCGGCGGCTCGTACAACGTGCTGTCGACCGACATCTACAAGCTGATCATCGGGCTGCAGGATTTCAACCGCAGCGCGGTCGTGAGCCTGATGCTGCTGTGCCCGGCGCTCGTCGCGTTCGGCGTCGACTACTTCATCCGCCGTCGCCAGCAGTCGCAACTCGGCGCGCGCTCGACGCCGTACCAGCCGAAGCCGTCGCGCGGCTTCGACGCCGCGATGCTCGCGTACTGCGCGCTGGTGTGCGCGTTCTTCATCGCGGTGGTCGGCATCTCGGTGTTCGCGTCGTTCGTGAAGTTCTGGCCGTACCGGATGACCCTCGGGCTGCAGCATTACGAGATGGGACTGATCGGCGCCGGCATCTTCGACGCTTACAAGAACAGCCTGCGGATGGCCGCGACGGTGGCGATCGGCGGCACGATCGTCGTGTTCGGCGGCGCCTACCTGATCGAGAAGACCCGCGGCGCACGCTGGCTGCGCGGCTTCATCAGCCTGTGCGCGATCTTGCCGATGGGCGTGCCGGGGCTCGTGCTCGGCATCAGCTACATCTTCCTGTTCAACGCGCCCGGCAATCCGCTGAACGGGCTGTACGGATCGCTGTGGCTGCTCGCGATCGTCACGGTCGTCCACTACTACGCGTCGAGCCATCTCACCGCGGTGACCGCGCTCAGGCAGATCGACGGCGAGTTCGAGGCCGTGTCCGCGTCGCTGAAGGTGCCGTTCTACAAGACCTTCCTGCGCGTCACGGTACCCGTGTGCCTGCCCGCGATCCTGCTGATCGCGCGCTACCTGTTCGTCAACGGGATGACGACGGTGTCGGCCGTCGCGTTCCTGTACTCGCCGGACACGCAGCCCGCATCGGTCGCGATCCTGAACCTCGACGACGCGGGCCAGATGGGCCCGGCCGCCGCGATGGCCACGCTCGTGCTCGCGACCTCGTCGTTCGCGTGCGTGCTGTTCGCCTGCATCTCGCACCGCCTGCTGCGTCGTACGCAGGCGTGGCGCCATCCGCATCGCCGTTGATTCCCTGCCGTATCCACGTGACGTCCCGACTTCATCAAGGAGACACCATGACGCTCGCCGCCCCGCCCATCCTGCTCACCCCCGGCCCCCTGACGACCTCCGAGCGCACGCGCGACGCGATGCTGCGCGACTGGGGCTCGTGGGACGGCGACTTCAACGCGATCACCGCGCGGCTGCGCGAGCGCCTGCTGCGGATCGTGCACGGCGAAGGCACGCACGAATGCGTACCGCTGCAAGGCAGCGGCACGTTCTCGGTCGAGGCGGCGATCGGCACGCTGGTGGCGCGCGACGGCCACGTGCTGGTGCCGAACAACGGCGCATACTGCCAGCGCCTCGCGAAGATCTGCCGCGTGCTCGGCCGGCGGCTCACGACGATCGACTACCGCGAGGATCGCCGCGTCGATCCGGCCGACGTCGAGCGCGCGCTCGCCGCCGATCCGTCGATCACGCACGTCGCGCTCGTGCACTGCGAAACCGGCGCCGGCGTGCTGAATCCGCTGCACGACATCGCGCTGGTCGTCGCCAAGCACGGGCGCGCGCTGATCGTCGATGCGATGAGCTCGTTCGGCGCGATCGACATCGACGCACGCACGACGCCGTTCGACGCAGTGATCGCCGCGTCCGGCAAATGCCTCGAAGGCGTGCCCGGGCTCGGCTTCGTGATCGCGAAGCGCAGCGCGCTCGAACGCTGCGAAGGCAACAGCCATTCGCTCGCGATGGACCTGTACGACCAATGGGTCTACATGCAGCGCACGACGCAGTGGCGCTTCACGCCGCCGACGCACGTGGTCGCCGCGCTCGACGCGGCCGTCGCGCAATACGTCGACGAAGGCGGGCTCGCCGCGCGCGGCGGCCGCTACCAGCGCAACACCCACGCGCTGATCGACGGGATGCGCGCACTCGGCTTCCGGCCGTTCCTCGATCCCGCGATCCAGGCGCCGATCATCGTCACGTTTCATGCGCCGGACGATCCGAACTACGACTTCAAGCGGTTTTATCAGGAGGTCAAAAAGCGCGGCTACATTCTGTATCCGGGCAAGCTGACCGAAGTGGAGACGTTCCGCGTCGGCTGCATCGGCCATTTCGGCGAAGCCGGCATACCAGGCGCCGTCGCCGCGATCGCCGACACGCTGCGCGCGATGGGCGTGCGCCGCGTATCGGCCGAAGCGGCGGCCTGACGATGTGACGCGATGCCCCGGCCGCGTGCGCAGGCGCAGGCGGCCGCCCGTTTTCCCGGCCGTGCGCCGCACGGCCCCTTATCGACGAACCTCCGATGCGACCTTTCTGGATCGAACAAGCGCTGTTCAACGACGGCGATCTCGCCCCCGCGCTGCAAGGCGCGACGCAGGCCGACGTGTGCATCGTCGGCGGCGGCTTCACGGGCCTCTGGACCGCGATCCAGGCGAAGCAGCACGACCCCGCGCTCGACATCGCGATCCTCGAGGCCGACCTGTGCGGCGCCGGCGCGAGCGGCCGCAACGGCGGCTGCCTGCTCACGTGGTCCGCGAAATTCCTGACGCTGCGGCGCCTGTTCGGCGAAGCCGAGGCGATCCGGCTCGTGAAGGCGTCGGAAGCGGCCGTGCAGCACATCGCCGATTTCTGCCGCGCGCACCACATCGATGCCGAATTGCGGCTCGACGGCACGCTGTACACCGCGACGTCGCGCGCGCAGGTCGGCACGCTCGCGCCGGTGCTCGACGCGCTCGCCGCGTGCGGCATCCACAGCTACGAGCCGCTGCCGCCCGCCGAAGTCGCGCGCCGCTCGGGCTCCGCGCGCAATCTCGACGGCGTCTACTCGCCGATCGCCGCGACCGTGCATCCCGGCAAGCTCGTGCGCGGGCTGCGCCGCGTCGCGCTTGCGATGGGCATCCGGATCTACGAGCGCACGCCGATGCTCGACTTCACGCCCGGCCAGCCGGCCGTCGTGCGCACGCCGTCCGGCAGCGTGAGCGCGGGCAAGCTCGTGTTCGCGATCAACGCATGGATGGCGAGCCGCTTCCCGCAGTTCGAACGGACGATCGCGGTGGTGTCGAGCGACATGGTGATCACCGAGAAATGCCCCGAGCTGCTCGAGCGGACCGGGCTCGTGGACGGCGTATCGGTGCTCGATTCGCGGATCTTCGTGTACTACTACCGCACGACCGCCGACGGCCGGCTGATGCTCGGCAAGGGCGGCAACACGTTCTCGTGGCGCAGCCGCATCGCGCCCGTGTTCGATCGCCGCTCGCCGTACGAGGCGCAGCTCACGCGCAGCCTGCGCGAATTCTTCCCGTCGCTCGCCGGCGTGCCGATCACCGCGAGCTGGAACGGGCCGTCGGATCGTTCGGTGACGGGCTTCCCGTTCTTCGGCCGCCTCGACGATGCGCCGAACGTGTTCTACGGCTTCGGCTATTCGGGCAACGGCGTCGGGCCGACCTACATGGGCGGGCAGATTCTGTCGTCGCTGGTGCTCGGCCTCGACAACGCGTGGACGCGCAGCCCGATCGTGCGCGGCCCGCTCGGCCATTTCCCGCCGGAGCCGATCCGCTATGTCGGCGCGCACGTCGTGCGCAACGCGATCCGCCGCAAGGAGCGCGCGGAGGACGAGAGCCGGCAGCCGTCGGCTATCGATACGTGGCTCGCGAAATTCGCGAGCGCGGCGGGGAAGGCCGACAAGGCGTGACGATGCGTTGAGCGGAACCCGCAACGAAAAAGGGACGCGGCAACGCGTCCCTTTGCCGGTGCGCGGCAGCCCGCGCGGGCATTGACCGACGCTTACGCGCCGGCCTTCTCCCGCGCCGCCTTGCCCGTCGCGGGCAGCCCCTGCTCGTCGTGCGTACGGCGCATCCGCGCGAGGCCGTGCGCGACGTGCTCGCGCACGAGCGCGACGGCCTTGTCCTCGTCGCCGGCCGCGAGCGCCTGCACGATCTTGTCGTGCTCGGCCGCCGACACGGCGATCGCATCCTCCTCGGCCTCGATCGCCGCCTGGCGCAGCAGGCCGAGCTGGCGCACGAGCCGACGGTAGGTATCGGTGAGATGGGTATTGCCGACGCCGACGACCATCGCGTCGTGGAACTGCACGTTCAGCTCGGTATAGCGCGTGACGTCGTGCGTCTTTGCGGCGTCCTTCATCGACTGGATGATGCCCTTCAGCACCTTCAGCGTATCGGGCGAGATGCGTTTCGCGAGCGCGCGCGCGACCGATTCGTCGAGCATCGCGCGCACTTCGTAGATCTCCTCGGCCTCGCGCAGCGGCACGACCCGCACGGTCACGCCGCGATTCTTCTCGTTGCGCAGCAGGCCGGCCTGCTCCAGCGCGCGAAACGCCTCGCGCACCGGGCCGCGCGACACGTTCAGCTTCGTCGCAATCTCGACTTCGTTGAGCTTTTCGCCGGGCGCGTATTCGCCGGAGACGATCGCGCGCTCGAGCATGTCCTGGACGATCATCGCGAGCGACTGGCTTTGCAGGAGTTCGATGGCGCTGAGCGCGTTCGGGGCAGTCATGGTCGGGCAGGCAGCGGGGCTGTGGATGAAAACGAGGGCGCCATATCGGCGAATGATCCTTGTATACCCTCGGCTCCAAATATTGTCAACAGTTTTCAGTTTCCAAAAGCCAATCCAGCGTGCCGGAACGGGACCGGCACGCGGTGGTCGCGCGCTACGGGCGAACTGCCCCGCTTCGCACGACCGCCGCGCCGCGCCGTCAGGCCGTCTGCTTCACCGGCCCCGGATCGCTGTGGCTCGGCCGGCCCGTCTCGACGTGGCCCGCGAAGCGGCGCACGACCTTGTCGTCGCCGCCGCGCAGCGTCGTCGCGGTGATCGTCAGATCGTACCAGCCGTGGCTCGACGACAGCTCGAAGTGCCCCTTGACGCGCTCGCCCGGCTCCAGCGTGTAGGTGCGCGCATGCGCATGGCTGTACGCGTTGTCGACCGTCACGCGGCACGTCGCGCGGCCGCTGTTGCGCAGTTGCAGGTACACGTGGCGATTGCGCACGTCGTAGCCGATCTTCGCTTCGGGGTTCGCGTGGCGGCCGTCCGCGGCGAGCCGCGTGTTGCCCTGGAACTCGCACAGATAGCCGTTCGGGCCGTAGGCGGCCAGATGGTACTCGCCACGCGCGGCCGACGTGCTCCACGTATCGACGAAGCGGTCGCGCGCGGACACCGCGTAGCGGCGCGGCGGCGTCGCCGGGTTGCGGCGGTCGTACACGTAGAACGCGGCGCCCGCGTCGCCGGTGTTCGCGAAGTCGAGCGACACCGTGTCGTCATGCGCGCCCACCCGGCTGTGCACGAACAGCTCGTACGGCAGCGCACGCGCCGGACGCGTGCCGGGCTCCTGCGCCGGCATCGATTGCTGCGCGGGCACCTGGTACGCCTGGCCGGCGGTCGCGATGTGCTGCGGCACCGTGAAGCTGACCGTGCGCGTGTCGGGACGCGCGGAGAAGTCGAACGCCGACGTGAGATCGCCGCAGATCGACCGGCGCCACGCGCTGATGTTCGGCTCCTTCACGCCGAAGCGCGCTTCGAGGAAACGCAGCACCGACGTATGGTCGAACGTCTCCGAGCAGACCCAGCCGCCCTTCGTCCACGGCGAGATGATGATCAGCGGCACGCGCGGCCCGAGGCCGATCGGCTGGATGCCGCCCGGGTCGGCGCCCGGCACGAGCGGGCTCATTTCGCCCGGGTACTTGTTCAGATCGAGCAGCTCGTCGCCGAGGGTCGACAGCAGGTTCGACGACACGATGCCCTGCCCGCCCACGCCGCTCGTGACCGGCGGCACCGGCGGCACGACGTGGTCGAACAGCCCGTCGTTCTCGTCGTAGTTCAGGATGAACACCGTCTTCGCCCACACTTCGGGGTTCGACGTCAGCGCCTCGAGCACCATGTTGATGTAGAACGCGCCGTCGGTCGGCGACGCCTGCGGGTGCTCGCTGTACTTGTACGGCGACACGATCCACGACACCTGCGGCAGCCGGTTCGCCTGCACGTCGGCCTTCAGCTCTGCGAGCGTGTGGTCCGACGCGCCCTTGTCGACCAGCGGGCCGCTCGCGCCTTCCTTCACCTGGAAGCGCTTGAAGAACATCAGCGAGTTGTCGGTGTAGTTGTCGGTCGGGTCGCCCGGAATGCCGGTGCCGCCCTGGTACACCTTCCAGCTGATCTTCGCGTTCTCGAGCCGTTCGGCGTAGGTCGTCCACGTGTAGCCGTTCACGTCGTTGCGCTCGCCGATGCCCGGGCCGTTCGGCGCGCTGCCGTAGACGTTGCGCGAGTCGACCGTGCCGGTCCACAGGTAGATGCGGTTCGGCGCCGTGTCGGCATGCGCGGAGCAGAAGTACGCATCGCAGATCGTGAACGCGTCGGCGAGCGCGTAGTGGTACGTGAGATCCTGGCGCTTCAGATAGCCCATCGTCAGCACGTCCTGCTTCTGGTTCACCCACTGGTCCCACTGGCCGTTGTTCCAGGACAGGTGGCCGCTGCTCCAGCCATGGTTGGTGCCCGGCTGGAATTCGGTCGTCTGCTTCGGGTCGAGATAGAACGGCAGCACGTACGGCGCCGACGGATCGAGCCCGCGCGAATGGTAGTTCTTCGTGAACACCGACGCCGGTGGCTGTTGCCACACCGGTGCGCCGTTCGGCAGCAGGTGCGGGCGCGGGTCGTTGAAACCGCGCACGCCGCGCAGCCCGCCGAAGTAATGGTCGAACGAACGGTTTTCCTGCATGAAGATCACGACGTGCTCCACGTCGCGGATCGTCCCGGTGCGATAGGCGGCCGGCATCGCCAGCGCAGTGCGGATCGCGGGCGGGAAGCCCGCGTAGGCGGCCATCGCGCCGGCCGACTGCGCGGCGAGGCGCAGGAAATCGCGTCGATTGTTCGAAGACATGAAGAGCACCTGTGGTCGGTGGGAGTGGGGGCGCCGGGCGAGCGGGCCGGCGATCTTGCGTCGCCGTTATTACCCCGCACCGGCATGTCCCGGCCGTGACCGGTTCCCGCAGGTTTCTTGCGGTCACCCCCAGCTTTTTTTCGAAGTCTCGCACGGCCCGTCTTTCATCCGGCCGACATATGCGTGCGCTACGCTGACGCGCGATGAAGAGGGGAGAAGCCGAGTCGTGTTCGATCAGCTGAAGGCGTTCCACGCGACCGTCCGGCAGGGCAGCATCACGCGCGCCGCGCGCCACCTGGGCGTGAGCCAGCCGACGATCGCCGCGCAGATCCGGCAGGTCGAGCAGGTGTACGGCGTCGAACTGTTCTACCGCAGCGGCCGCAAGCTCGAGGTGACCGAGACGGGCATCGAGCTGCTGCCGCTCGTCGAGAAGATGATCGCGCTCGAGGCGCAGGCCGACATCATGCTGCGCAACGTCGGCGGCCTGTTCGAGGGCCATCTGCGGATCGGCGCGACGGGCCCGTACTACATCATGGATGCGGTCGGCCGCTTCTCGAACGCGCACCCGTCGATCGCGCTCACGTGCCGGATCGGCAACTCCGAGGAAATCCTACAGGCGCTGCAGGAATCCCGCATCGATCTTGCGGTCTCGTCTCAGCGCAATGACGCCGACGGCCTCGAACGCAAGGTGATCTCGACCGATCCGCTCGTGCTCGTCGTGCACCGCCATCATCCGCTCGCGCGGTTCGAGTCGATCGACGCGGCGCGGCTCGCCGACGTGCGGCTGCTGATGCGCGAGGAAGGGTCGGTCACGCGCCGCTGCACGGAGACGATCCTCGCCGCGGCCGGCGTCGCGGCGACGTCGGTCGCCGAGATCGGCAGCCGCGAAGCGATTCGCGAGGCGATCCTGCATGGGGTGGGCGGCAGCCTGTTTCCGCTCGGCGAAGCCGAACGCCATCCGGACCTGCGCGTGATCGCGCTGCGCGGCGTCGACACGACGATCGACGAATACGTGTACTACCTGAAAGCGCGCCGCCAGAGCCCCGCGATCGATGCGTTCCTTGCGTGCATCCTGCCGGGCGGCGGCGAAGCGGCCGGCGTGGTCGATGCTGCCGACGCGATCGAAACCGGACGAACGATGCGGCGGGCGAACGCGCGCTGAGCCGCCGCGCGTTCGCCGGTTCCGCACATTGCGTGGCGCTTTTGCCGCGCCTTCCCTCGTTGCCTTCCTCGTGCCTTCCTTCTGTCGCGGCGCCGTGCGTCACTTCGGTAGCGCCGGAATCATCCACGTCAGCACGTGCTGCTGCAGGAACACCAGCACGCCGAGCAACAGCGTGAGGATCACGCTGTGCCAGAAGGTGCGTGCGAACACGACACCCTCCTGCCCTTTCAGGTCAGTCGTCGACACGCCCGTCGCGATGTTCTGCGGCGAGATCATCTTGCCCATCACGCCGCCCGACGAATTGGTCGCGGCCATCAGCACCGGATCGAGGCCGAGCTGCCGGGCGGCGACGACCTGGAGGTTGCCGAACAGCGCGTTGCCCGACGTGTCGCTGCCGGACAGGAACACGGCGATCCAGCCGAGCGATGCCGACACCAGCGGGAACAGCGCACCGGTGGACGCGACGCCGGTGCCGAGCGTATAGCTGATGCCCGAGTAGTTCAGCAGGTACGCGAGCCCGACGATCATCATCACCGTGACGATCGCGATCCACGTCTGCCGCCACGTCTTCACCACGCATTCGACGAACGCGCCGGGGCCGGTGCGCGTCAGCGCGGCCGTGATGATTGCCGACACGAGGATCGCGGTGCCCGTGCCGAGCGGCTGGAAATCCCAGATCGCCGCATACGGCTTGTGGTACAGCGACACGTACACGGCGTTGTGCAGGCCCGGCCACTTGATCTTCACGTCGCCGATCGCCGCGATGTTCGCGTGCACCCACACGATCACGACCACCGACACGACGAGCCACGGCAGCCAGCCGCCGAAGCCCGCGCGCGCGGCGCCGGCGGCGGCCGGCACGCTGCGCGCGAGCGCGTATTGCGGATCGGGCTGCGGCTTCCACAGCTGCAGGAAGCCGATCGTCACGATCAGCGACGTGAGCGACGACAGCACGTCGGTGAGCTGGTAGCCGAGGAAGTTCGACGTGACGAACTGCGCGAGCGCGAAGCTGCCGCCCGACACGAGCAGCGCCGGCCACAGCTTCGCGATCGAGCGCAGCCCGCCATACGCGCCGACCACGTAGAACGGCAGCAGCAACGCGAAGAACGGCAACTGGCGGCCGACCATCTGCGCGAGCGTCACAGGCGGCAGCGACGTGACCGCGCCGAGCACGGTGATCGGCACGCCGAGCGCGCCGAACGCGACCGGTGCCGTGTTGAACAGCAGCGTATAGGTGAGCGCTTCGAGCGCGGGAAAGCCGAGCGCGATCAGCAGCGCGCTCGTGATCGCGACCGGCGTGCCGAATCCGGAGATCCCTTCGAGCAGACAGCCGAACGAGAACGCGACGACGAGCAGCACGAGGCGGCGATCGTCGGGCAGGTTGTCGAGCATCCACTGCCGGAACTGGTCGAAACGGCCCGACTTCACCGCGATGTTGTACAGCAGCAGCGCGTTGAAGACGATCCACATCACCGGCACGACCGCGAGCGCCATGCCGGCGCCGACCGCGTTGAATGCGAGCCCGGCCGGCATGCCCCACGCGCCGATCGCCACCGCGAGGCCCGCGACGAGCCCGGCGAGCGATGCCTGCCATGCGGGGCGGCGCAGCACGCCGAGCGCGATCAGCGCGACCGCGATCGGGATCACCGCGACGAGGAACGACAGGAGCAGCGAATTGGCGACGGGCGCCAACGGTTGCGCGAAGACGATGCCGGGCGGTAGGGCGTCGGTGGGATTCATCGTGGCTCCAGATGTCGACCCGAGTTGGCGCTTCAGCGTCTACTCGGGTCCCATGCATCGTGCGGCCGACCCGGGTTCGCATCTCGATGCGCCGGGTTCGGGTCAAGGCGATGTCCTGCAGTCACGGCCACGATCAGGCGCTTGCGTACGCAACGACGTTGCGCGGCCAACCGATCGGTCGCTTAAAAGAGGTTAGGAGGCGCGACGCGCTTGTACAAGGGGAGAAGCCCGATGCGGGCGAGCCGGTGCGAACCGGCCGCCGCACGCTGGCCGGCAGATGGCGCGCGGCTGGCGCGTTCGACAGGAAACCCGTCGCGACCGGCCCACCGGCGCCCGCAATGTTGCGCGGCCGGAAAAGGTGACTGCCAGCCACGACGATGTTTCGTTTGGCCTCCGAAGCCTAGACTGGCTGCATCGTTTCCGGCCGTGCCCGCGATGGCGCGGCACCGGAACCTCACGGAGCACACACGATGAAGACGATGAAACACGCGGCATGCGCATTCGTGCTGATCGGCGCGGCGTTCGCCGCTCACGCGCAAGCCGCGTCGACGCTCACGCGCGCGCAGGTCCGCCAGGAACTCGTGGAACTGCAGGCCGCCGGCTACCGGACGAGCCTCGCAAGCAGTCCCGATTTTCCCCGGAACATGCAGGCGGTCATGCAACGTGCCGAGCAGGCGCGCGGTGAAGGGGACGTTGCCGGTTACGGCAGCGACGGCCGGGCGACCGGAGAATCAGGCAAGCCGGCGCTGCCGCACGCGGTCGATCGCGGCACGTATGCGCACCACTGACCGGCTCACCGACGGAACCGGATGGATCGCACGGCAGCGGCGCGGCACACCCTGCGCCGGCCGCGTGCGCGATAGTCACACGCTGAAGCGGTTCAGCGTATAGGCGCGATAGGCGGCGACGAATGCGTCGAACGATCCGGCCTCCTTCGCTTCGAGCTCGGCCTGCTCGGCCAGCGACTTCGCGGCGAGCGCCTGTTCGGTGTGCAGCGTCTCGGCCGACGGCGGATGCGCGCGGAAATGCGCGGCATGCGCTTCGCTCTGCGCGAGCCCGAACGCGAGGAACGACTGGCCGTTCTCGCGCATCGTGCGCAGCACGCGCGCCGACGGCGTGCGCTCCGGATCGGCGAGCTTCTCGCGCTGCGCGGCGATCGCGCGCGCATGTTCGTCGCCGCCGCGGATTTCGTCGAGCCGGCGACCGACGATTTCGATATCGGCCATCAGTTCATCGGCCCACTGCTGCAGCGTGACCGATTGACCGTCGCGCGTCAGCGCGAGCCCCGGCTTGCGGCCGTCCAGCGTCACGCTGCCGAAGTTCGCGTTCGCTTCCTTGTACGCATCGCAGTCGAGCGGCGCGCTGTCGTCGAGTGCGCAGGCGAGCAGGAACGCGTCGATGAAGCGCGCGGTCTCCAGCGCGATGCCGGTCGGCTCGAACGGGTCGATGTCGAGACAGCGCACTTCGATGTACTGCACGCCGCGCGACGCGAGCGCATGCAGCGGCCGCTCGCCCGAATACGTGACGCGCTTCGGCCGGATCGTCGAGTAGAACTCGTTCTCGATCTGCAGCACGTTCGTGTTGATCTGGATCCACTCGCCGTCGCGATGCGTGCCGATCGCCTCGTACGCCGGATACGGCTCGCTCACGGCCTTCGACAGCGCGTCGAGATAGCCCGGCAGCGTGTTGTAGTCGACGTGCAGCGCGGCCTGGGCCGTCGTGTTCGAGTAGCCGAGATCGCTCATCCGCAGGCTGGTCGCATACGGCCGGTACAGCGTATCGGCGTCGAACGTGTCGAGCTTGTGCGGCTTGCCGCGCAGGAACTTCGTGTCGAGCACCGGCGACGCGCCGAACAGGTACATCAGCAGCCAGCTGCGGCGGCGGAAGTTGCGGATCTGCGCGAGATAGCGTTCCGACTGGTAATCGACGAGCGTCGCCGTCGACTCTTCTTCCTCATGCAGGCGCCGCCACACTTCCTCGTGCAGCGAGTAGTTGTAGTGGATGCCGGCGATGCACTGCATCGTGCGGCCATAGCGATACGCGAGGCCGCGGCGGTACACCGTCTTCAGGCGGCCGATGTTCGACGTGCCGTAGTTGGCGATCGGGATCTGGTCGTCGGCCGGCAGCAGGCCGGGCATCGAATCGTTCCACAGGATCTCGTCGCCGAGCGATGCATAGACGTAGCGATGCAGATCGTCGAGGCGTTCGAGCGTGAGCGCGGCGTCGCGCTCCGCGGGCGTGATCAGTTCGATCAGCGCTTCGGAATAGTCGGTGGTCAGCGCCGGATGCGTGAGCGCCGAACCGAGCGCGCGCGGATGCGGCGTGAACGCGATCATCCCGTCGCGCGTCACGCGCAGGCTTTCCTTCTCGATGCCGCGCAGGCCGTCGGGCAGATGCTGCCGCGTCGGGCCCGAGCTCAGCGCGTCGAGGCGTTTCAGCAGCAGTTCGGACTGGCGGTGAGTCATGGTGTTCGACATGGAGACGCAAGTGCGTGACGGCCGCGCGCAGAACGCCGCGCGCGGCCGGCTGGATTGTTGGTCGCTTCGTTGGTAGCGGGCACTTTAACATCTCGCCGGAAGCCGCGCTTGAGGTGGCCGCGGGCACGGCGCGCGGGCCTGAGCGGGTGATCGGGCGGGGCGGGCGGGGCAGTCCCGGCCCGTATCACCGGTTCCCGACGAAGCCGATCGGCACGGCGGCCACCGCAATTCGTCGGACGGAATGTGAATGGCGAACGGGTGGCGGCAGGTGCAACCGTACCGCTGAATCGATCGGGAAACGACGCGGGCGCAGGCATCGCACGCGCTACATTCGGCCGGCGCCGCAGGTAGTGTAGAAGCGCCGTGACGGCGCCGCGTCACGCCCCGGCGCTTGCCGCATGCCGGCACCGCGTGCGCGACGGGTTGCGGCGCCGCCTCCTTGCGGTCGCACCCGGCCGCGGCGTGCTTACCCGCCGCGCGCGCCGCCTGCCCGGTCGGCCACTTCGTTCCACAGATGCAGCGCCGCATACGCACGCCACGGCCGCCAGCCTTCGGTGCGGTGCTTCTGGCTGGCGAGCCGGTCGAGCGCCGGGTCGCGCGCGGCGATCGACTGCATCAGCACGAGGTCGGATGCCGGCCACGCGTCCGGGTCGCGCCATGCGCGCATCGCGATGTATTCGACCGTCCACGGGCCGATGCCAGGCAGCTCGAGCCACGCGCTGCGCAGCGTCGCGAGATCGGCATGCGCATGATCGACCGGCACGTCGCCGGCCGCCACCGCGCGCGCCACGCCGGTCAGCGCGGCCACGCGCTTGCCGGGCATCCCGATCTTGTCGAGATCGCACGCGGCCAGCGCGTCGGGTGTCGGGAACCGCCACGCGGGCGCGCCGTCGTCATCATGAATCACGCGTTCGCCGGCCCGTTCGACGAGCCGGCCGACGATCGTCGTCGCGGCCTTCACGCTCACCTGCTGGCCGACGATCGCGCGCACGGCCAGCTCGAACCCCGACCACGCACCCGGCACGCGCAGCCCCGGCGCGGCCTCGACGAGCGGCGCGAACCACGGATCGCGCGCGAGGCCGCCGCCGATCGCGGCCGGATCGGCGCCGAGGTCGAACATCGTCGCGACGCGTGCGGCGAACGCATCGTCGACGTGCCGCGCGACCGCCCCTTCGACGGTCGCGAGCAGGCAATGCTTGCGCGGATGTTTCGTGACGGTGAGCCGGCCCGCATCGCCGTGCAGATCGACGATGCGGCGATACACGCCGTCCGCGACCTGCTCGACACCGGGAATCGCGCGCCCGCTGAAGAAGCGCAGCACGCGCGCCCAGTCGTACGGCGCCTTGTAGCGCAGCTCCATCTGCGCGGACGGCGGCACAGGGCCGCCGTTCGCGAGGGAGGTAATCGTTGTCGTGTCGATGCTCAAACCGCACTGCCCTCCGTCTCGGCTTCGGCTTCATCGTTGTGAACATGGCGCGCCTCGGCCGCGAGCAGCGTCGCCTTGCGGCGCACGCCCCAGCGATAGCCGGCGAGCGCGCCGCCCTTCTGCACGACGCGGTGGCACGGAATCGCGAGCGCGACCGGATTCGACGCGCACGCGGACGCGACCGCCCGCACCGCGCGCGGCGCACCCAGCGCCTCGGCGATCTCCGAATAGCTGCGCGTTTCACCGTACGGGATATGCGTCAGCGCTTCCCACACGCGCTGCTGGAACGCGGTCGGCGCGATGTCGAGCGGCAGGTCGAACGCCTGCCGCGTGCCGTCGAGGTACGCGCGGATCTGCGTGACGAACGGCGCGAGCCGGGCCGACGCTTCGACCAGTTCGGCGCGTGCGAACGTGTCGTTCAGCTCGCCGACGAGCGACGCCGCGTCGTCGCCGAATGCGATCCGGCAGATGCCCTGTTCGGTGGCGGCAACGAGCACCGTGCCGAGCGACGTCGACGCAGTCGCATAGTGGATTCGCAGGCCGGCGCCCTGGCGGCGGAATGCGGACGGCGCCATCCCCAACTCGCGCGGCACCGACGCATAGAGCCGCGACGGCGAGTTGAACCCCGCGTCGACGGCCGCCTGCGTGACCGGCCGCCCGCGTTGCAGCGCCTGCCGCAACGCAGCGCCGCGCTGCGCGGCCTGGTACTGCCGCGGCGACACGCCGACCACACGCTTGAAGAGCCGCTGCAGGTGAAACGGGCTCACGTGTACGGCGTCGCTCAACTGCTGCAGCGTGAGCCGCTCGGCGTGCGCATCGAGCACCGCGCATGCGCGATTGACGATTTCCAGTTCGCGCGGCAGCCCTTCCGGCTGGCAACGCTTGCAGGGCCGGAAGCCGGCCGCGCGCGCGGCCGCCGGATCGGCAAAAAAGGATACGTTCTCCCGGCGCGGCTGCCGCGACGCGCAGGTCGGGCGGCAGAACACGCCGGTCGTGCTGACGGCATAGAAGAACGCGCCGTCCGCATGCGGATCGCGCTCGGTCACGGCGCCCCAGCGGGCATCGTCGGTCGGATAGGCGGTTTTCATCTGAACCTCGCACTCTCTAGTGTAGATGGTGCCTACTCTAGCCATCGGCACATGCCGTCGCGCCCTGAATCTTGCTCTGTGATTCGTGCCGGCGAGCCGGGGGTCGCATCGTTAAAGATAAATCCGACGAAACGCGCGCGGCGGCTGCTCCAGCGCCGTTTTCGTCATCGTCCCGTCACCCTTTTGTTGCAGTGCGGATGCGACAAATCGCCGTCCTGACGTTTTTTTGCAATCGGAATATTGCGTCGCACCATCGCCGTGTGTATAGTTGGAACTGTCTCCTCCATGTCTCCTCCTGATATGGATTAAGCCCGTTCCGCTCTGCGTGAACGGGCTTTTTTTCGTCCGTCGATTGTGCCGCGTTCCGGCCGGCAGCGCAGGCGCGATGCGTCTACACTCGATGCTCGTCGACTGCGAAGGAGTCCCGCCCATGAAGCCCACCATCCGCGGAATCGATCACATCGTGCTGCGCGTGACCGACATGGCGGCGATGACGCGCTTTTACTGCGACGCCGTCGGTTGCCATGTGGAGAAGGAACAGCCCGACCTGGGCCTCGTACAACTGCGCGCCGGCGACGCGCTGATCGACCTGCTGACGGTCGGCGGCCCGATCGACCGGCCCGACAGCGGCCCGCCCGGCACCGGGCGCAACCTCGATCATCTGTGCCTGCGCGTCGAGCCGTTCGATCCCGACGCACTGATCGCCCATTTCGCCGCGCATGGCGCGCGGCCCGGCGCGCCGGCCGAACGCTACGGCGCCGGCGGCTACGGGCCGTCGATCTACCTGTTCGATCCCGAAGGCAACATGGTCGAATTCAAGGGGCCGCCGGCCGCGCTCGGCTGAACGCGGCCGGCGCGCGGGCCCTGACGGGCCCGTACGGACCCTTATGCGCCCTCGCGCGCCTTCAGCACCGTCCACTCGACCGCGACCGGATCGTGGTCGGCGCTCGAGATCCACGCGGTGCCGTCCTGCACCGTGCACTGCAGGCGCATCGTGCGCGCCGCGAGCCGCCCGAGCGCGGCCGCGACGCCGTCGGCGAGCGACAGCACCTGCACGTTGCGCAGCCGTTCGACCTTGCTGCGCACGCCCTGCCACCAGATATCCGACGTCTTGCCGCCATAGGCGATCACCGTGACCTGCCCGGCGCGGCCGGCCGCCTTCGAGATGCGCCGTTCGTCGGGCTGGCCGGCCTCGATCCACACGTCGATCGCGCCCGTCAGATCCTTCTGCCACAGGTCGGGCTCGTCGACGTCCGACAGCCCCTTGCAGAATTCGAGCCGCTCGTGCGCGAACAGCGCGAACGCGACGATGCGCACCATCATCCGGTCGTCGGTTTCCGACGGATGGCGCGCCACCGTCAGCGCGTGATCGGCGTAGTAATGCCGATCCATGTCGGCGATTTGCAGTTCGGCTTTGTAGATCGTGGATTTCAGCGCCATGCGGATGCGGCCCGGGCGGGCATTCGGTTCGGTCGGGCCGTGATGATACCGAATGCGCGCCGTCCGGCGTGCGTGATGCGCGATCCACAGCGCAACGGCCCGGCAGGCGCCGGGCCGTGATCGGTTCGCGCCGCCGGCTGGTCGGGCCGGCGCGCTCGCGCGTCGTGCGACGGCGCGATGAAGGGACGTTTATTGCTTGACGAAGCGCGAATCGGTCCAGAGGCCTTGCTGGTCGCTGTTGTCGGCGCTGACGAACTGCACGTCGCCCTGGTCGACCGACACCACGCGGAAACGCTGGCCTTCCGGCACCGACAGGCAGCGGAAGTCGTCGAAGTACTGCTGCTTCGCCTGCGACTTGCCGTCACGTTCGTGATTCAGTACGGAATCCAGATTGTCTTTCGACAGGCAGCCCCATGCATTCTTCGTCAGCTGGATTTCCTGCTTCGGCTTGACGGCCGAATCGCCGCCGGCCTGGGCAATCGACACAGCGCAAAATGCGCCGACAAGGGCAAAAAGGACACCGGTACGCTTGATCATGTTCTGTCTCCAGGCTTGCGGGCACCAGGCTGGGTTAGCTATGTGTTTAAAGGTGATCGTGAACCCGCGTTTTTCACTTTAGAAGACCGGTAAACGATAGCAAGCACATTTGTTGTGCGACCGCAATAGCGGCGGATTGTCGCACCCCGTGCGCAGGCTGCTTTTCGCGCAATGGGCGCCCCCGGCAAGTGTGTCCAAACTGCGCATCGGCCCGCGTGGCCGGGCGGAGAGCGTTACCAGGCAAGGCTTTCAGCAAAGTTACAATGCGGCGATTGAACGGTTTGGATAATCCATTTCGCTATCCGGATCATTTTGATGCGATGCACATAAAGTCATCCGAAACGATTCGACTTTACCGCAGCGCGGAATCGCAAATACCTGATACAAGAAAAATGCCAGGTATAAGCGTATCCGTATTTATCCGTAGTTCCCCGCATGTATTCGGGCGCTCGCGAAGCCTCCTCGCAAGCGCTTTTACCGGTGTGGCGTTTACCCTGCTTTATTCAGGCGGTTTGCTGCCGTTCGAAATAATCGCGCTGGAAGATGCACATCCGATAAGCGTTGTGATACGCGCCATTCCCGAAAAATTCTTCCTTCAATTCGGCCTCGTGCTGGAATCCGCATTTCTCGTACACGTGGATCGCCGCCGCGTTCGACGTATCGACGATCAGGTACAGCTTGCGCATGTTCAACACCTTGAACGCGTACTCGATCGCGAGGCGCGTCGCCTGGCCCGCATAGCCGCGCCCCTGGCGCTGCGGCGCGATGATGATCTGGAACTCGCCGCGGCGGTGGATGTAGTCGAGCTCGATCAGCTCGACGAGGCCGACCAGTTCGTCCTGCGCATCGACCGCGACGAAACGGCGCTCGCGCTGGTCGTGTACGTGGCGGTCGTACAGCTGCGACAGTTCCGAGAAGGTTTCGTACGGCTCCTCGAACCAGTAACGCATGATCTTCGCGTCGTTGTTCAGCTCGTGGACGAAGCGCAGGTCCTGGCGCTCCAGCGGCCGCAGCGCGAGCGTGTTGGTATCGTTCTGGAGTTGCATGTTCATGTCCTTTTTGAGGCCGGCGCACGTGCGGAACGCCCCCGCGGCGCGGCCGCGTTCGGGCCCGTTTCGCACTGTAAGAAATTGAACGCGGGCGGAGTTCAGAGCCTAGAATGGGAGCAAGGGTTCCTGCCACCGCAAGGAGGCTATCGTGATCGAGCAAGTCATCCTCGGAATTTTCCTCGTGCTGCCGCTCGTCATCGTGGCTGCGCTGTTTTCCGACGAACTGTGGCAGGAGCACCGCCGCCAGCATCCGCGCGACGAGAACGCACCGCACATCGACTGGAAGCATCCGTGGCGCCGCGTGCGACGCGGACATTGACGTCGATCATCGCCATCCGCGACAAGCGCCGGCCGGGGAGACCCGGGCCGCGTAACCTGCCGGGCATGCCCCTTGCGCTTCGATCCGATTCCCGCCCAACCCGCGAGACGCCGACGTGAACGACAAGCCCACCACTCCTCCGCACGATATCCCGAACGAAACGATCGACCTGCAGATCGCCGATGTGCTGGCGGCCGTCCGCTATCCGGCGAACAAGGATGCGATCGTCGATGCCGCGCGCGACGCCGGCGCCAGCAACGAAGTCCTGTCGATGCTCGACGGCCTGCCCGAACAGGACTACGCGGACGTCGACGCCGTCACGCACTGGGTCGCCGGCAACTTCGGCCCGGGGCTCGGCATTTGAGCGCCGACCAATAACGCGATAGGATCGGGCCGCACCGGTCGCGCCGCGATCGGCAGGCGTGCCGCCCGGCGCAAGATCGGGTGTTCGAGCACGCGTGTCCGGGGGACTCCATGGAAGGCATCCTGATCCAGCACACGACGCAACGTCAGCTGTGGTTCGGCGCGCTGACTGCGCTCGTCATCCTGCTCACGCTCGGGATCGCCGCGCCGCACGCGAACGTCGCGCTGCCGGCCGTCGAGCCGTTCATGCCGATGTGCGCGCTCACCGTATTCACGACCGCGAGCATCGCCGCGTTCTTCCTCGGCGCGCAGTTCACCGTCACGCGCCAGCCCGTGCTCGGTGCGCTCGGCGGCGCCTATGCGTTCACCGCGCTCGCCGTCGCGCTGCAACTGCTTACCTTCCCCGGCGTGTTCGCCCCGCACGGCCTGCTCGGCGCGCGCCCGCAAAGCGCCGCGTGGATGTGGGTCTTCTGGCATGCCGGCTTTCCGTGCTTCGTGATGGCCGCGCTGGTCGCACGCGAGCGGCTGACGCGCGCCCCGGTCGGCGCGAAAGAGACGCGCCGCTGGACCGTCGCGCTCGTCGGCGGGCCGGCCATCGCGGCGGCGCTCCTGTGTGCGCTCGCGCTGAACGTGTCGCTGCCACCGGCATTCCACCCGCCCCGCGACACAGCCGTGCTGCCCGTCAGCGGCATCGCGCTCGTCGTGTGGGTCCTCAACGTGCTCGCGCTCGCGGCCGTGCTGGTCACGGGCCGGCTGCGCACGACGCTCGACCTGTGGCTCGCGATCGCGGTGCTCGCCTGCCTCACCGATACGACGCTGAACCTGCTGTCCACCAACCGCTTCACGGTCGGCTGGTATGTCGCGCGCGTGTTCAGCATGTTCACGCCCGGCGTGCTCGTGTGCGTGCTCGCGTGGGAAGTGACGATGCTGTATCAGCAGCTGTTCGAAGCACACGCGACGCTGATCCGTTCTTCCGCGCGCGATGGACTCACCGGCGCGTTCAATCGCAGCCACTTCAACGATCATTTCCACACGCTGTTCCTGCAGGCGCGGCGGCAGGGCGAACCGCTGTCGCTGCTGATGGTCGACGTCGACCGCTTCAAGGCGTACAACGACGCGTTCGGTCACGTGAAGGGCGATGCGTGCCTGATCGCCGTCGCGAATGCACTGGCCGGCGCGGTGCGGCGGCCGGCCGATATCGTCGCGCGCTACGGCGGCGAGGAATTCGCGATCGTGCTGCCGAACACCGGCGCGCGCGGTGCGCGGGTGGTGGCTGACGAAGTGCGCGACGCCGTGCTGCGGCTCGACCTCGCGATGCCCGACTCGCCGGCCGGGCGCGTGAGCGTCAGCGTCGGCTGCGCGACCGTGTCGGCCGACGATCTGTCGACGCCCGACGCGTTGATCGAAGCTGCGGATGCCGCGCTGTATCGCGCGAAGGATGCGGGGCGAAACCGGGTCGTCGTCGCCTGAAAACGTCTGCTGTTTGGCCAATTGTTACGGTCATTGTGACCGGAATAATCCGCCGTTACGGATTGCGGCGCGGGGATACGATCGCTTACAGCCCGGGCTGGGGCCGCTCGCTATGCTGGGTTTCATATTGAACCCAAGCAGGTGAACGCGATGAAGAAGGCCCTTTTGCTGATTGCCGGCGTCGCCGTGTTGTTGAGCGGCTGTATCGTGGTGCCTGATGGTGGCGGGTATTACGGTGGGGGTGGGTATTACCATCATCATCGTCATTGGGATTGAGGCGGGTGAGGGTCTGGACGCATCGATCCGGACCTTAGCTCAATCAGGCCGGCGTAGTCAGCTCGGCATGCATCGGAAAGACCTGTAGCGCAGCAAGCGTTCGTAGTGGAGATGCTCAAGGCGCGCATCTTTGTGGGCTGATCTTCGATCAGTCATGCCTCGACCATCGTCCAGCAGATCGCCCTCGCTGCGGCGAAATTGACATCGAGAAGTTCGAAAGAACCCGACGTGTCGGCACCTCCCCGGTGGACATCAGCGGCACGAGCGTCGTGCCGACCTGCGGACGCCCATTCCACAATACGTTAGGCCTCGTTTGCGTGAAGCAGATCGCCTCGGATCACTCGCTCACAATCTAACGGGCACTTTCCCCGTCGAGTTCGTGGTTTAGATGTGGGTTAACGCTCGCCCCGACTGCCTTGCCAAGAAGAATTTTAAGAGCGCAGTTCCTGTGGGTATCGACTTGCCCATCGGCGATCTCATGCTCCCAGCGCACTTAGATGGCCAGGAAAGTTCAAATAATATTTCGTTTTAAACCCAACCATCTGGATAACCATTTCAAATTAGTCTGATTGATTTCTGGGGAATGAGCACGTTAGCGTAACAGCCATTACGCATACCGCCCAACATCAACGGAGCTAAAGCAGAAATGCCATCGGATCTGGATAAAATTCCCTACTTCACAATAAATAAGTTCATTTGGAAATGGAAACTTCATGAGGGTGCAGATGGGTGCAAGGTCGTTCCAAACATCGCGCTTTCCATGGATAAGCCTGCACCACTGCTTCCGATACAACAAAAACCGAAAGTGGCCGAACCCAAGCATGCATCCACCGAGCCAAAGCGCGACTCGCTTGACAAAATGGTTGATGATTTGGAGAGGGTCGGCAAGGCACTGGCACGCTTTCAAGTATGGCTCAATGCTCCCGGTGCTCCCAAACCCGCCATCGTGAAACTAAAAAGGGATGATTCCGTACCAGCGTTCGATATCCAGGAAATTCCCGCAGCAATGCGCAAGATATACCTCCCGACATCCGCCGCACTGATGGAGCGATGGTTTTCTGGGAAATTAAATTACTCGCGTACCTCTTCGGACGAAGAGGCGGAAATCAATCAAGACGGACTCTCATACCCGTCCGACATGTACGACATGTCTACCATTAAATTGGATTGGGTTCTTCGTTTCCCCCGGGCGAAGCAGCAATTCGACCACCTGATCAATGAAGCAATTCGCTCACAAAAATCCATAAACGAACTATACAAGCTGCTTCTCCCGTATAAAGACTGTGCAACGCGACTCTATACCGACGACATTTGCAGGAACGATCTTCGCAGCATGCACCGACGATTTCAATTTCAATACGCAAGAATAGACAGCACGTTCGGGCAAAAAATTGGAACTCAACTAGATGCACAGCTTCGCAACAATGGTGTGCCCGATGACTTATCCGGGGCGCTCGGTTCCTTCAATATATATGCCGCGCTCGGAAGTGCGCGCTTCTCATGGGATGTGGATTCGCGCCGAACGACAGCGGAAGTGACGGGGCTGTGGGTATATGTGAAAGACAACTATACATTTACCGACAAACCTGGCGAGCGATCTCAATATTTAGGGCACTGGAGTAGCGACGGCGTCATCGTCGTCCCATACAGTGCAGCCGCAGCATTCTTGAACTCCGAGCATTTCCCATATGTCAAATACGCCGTCGCCAGGGGCAATCCATTCATCAAAGGAAATGTTTACTATCCTGTGGAGAACATCGATTTTAGAAGATGGTCTGAGATGCATGGCAGAGGTGGGGACTTTATCATCTACTCCGACAAAAGATACATTCCAATCTCCCCATTCATAAAGATTCGGCTATGATCAAACTCAACAACAAATCATGACGAATTCTTCAAAAATTATCTGCACACTGCTCTTTGCCGCAGTGATCGGCATCTTTGCCTTTGACAGAACACCTCAAGGGAAAGAGTGTAGAAAATCGACATCTCCAGATGGAATATATATTGCCGACCTGTGCCTTTTAGCCTGGGTTCCGGGCGGAGATTCTCGGTACGTTGGCCGCGTATACCGCGCGCAAACCGGGAGACTGCTTGCTCAGCACACATTTAACACACCTACTCCGGAAATTTCCTGGAATAGCTATAGTGATGCCTACGTGGCCTTTTCAAAAGGCGACGGCGGAGATGATTCTGTATATATACCGTTGCCGCCAGCATTCATCGATCGGCTGCTAGCGGCACGTCCGCGGCTGTAAAACCACTGTTGCAACCTGGGTGGAAGTCGTCACGCGGATGCAGACATGCTCTATAACCGGGTAATGGCCGTGCCATTCCCGGCCAGCAATCCTTTTCGTTTCTATTTCCCGATACAAAACCTGCTGAAAATCACCCCCAGCAGATCATCCGACGTGAACTCCCCGGTAATCGCATTGAGCTGCTCCTGCGCGAGCCTCAGCTCTTCGGCAAACAGATCGAGCGACTGCGCGCGCTGCTCCGCGTGATCCGCCGCCTGCGCGAGATGTTCCTGCGCGGCTCGCAGCGCGATCAGATGCCGCTCGCGCGCCAGATACACCCCCTCGGCCCCCGCCTGCCACCCCGCAATCCGCAGCAGTTCCGCGCGCAGCATGTCGATCCCGTCGCCGCGCTTCGCCGACAGGTGCACCTCGGTCAGATCGCCTTCCGCCGCCGGATGCTCGACGCACGCCGGCACACCGGTCAGATCCGTCTTGTTCAGCACGCGCACCACCGGCACGCCGGCCGGAAACCGCGCGGCGATCGTTTCGTCGTCCGCCGTCATCCCCGTGCGCGAATCGAGCAGATGCAGCACGACGTCCGCGCGCTCGATCTCGCTCCACGTGCGCGCAATGCCGATCCGTTCGACTTCGTCCTCCGTCTCGCGCAGCCCGGCCGTATCGATGATATGCAGCGGAATCCCCTCGACCTGGATCGTCTGCGCGACCTTGTCGCGCGTCGTGCCGGCGATCGGCGTGACGATCGCCAGCTCGGCGCCCGCCAGCGCATTCAGCAGCGACGACTTGCCGACGTTCGGCTGCCCCGCGAGCACGACCGACAGCCCTTCGCGCAACAGCGCGCCCTGCCGCGCATCGCCGAGCACGTGCGCGAGTTGCGCGCGGATCTTCGCGAGCTTGCCGCGCGCGTCGGCCGCTTCGAGGAAGTCGATTTCCTCCTCCGGAAAATCGAGCGTCGCCTCCACCAGCATCCGCAGCGTGATCACGTCGTCGACGAGCGCATGAATCTGCCGCGAGAACGCGCCGTCGAGCGAACGCCCGGCCGAGCGCGCGGCCGCCTCGGTGCTCGCCTCGATCAGGTCGGCGACGGCCTCGGCCTGCGCGAGGTCGAGCTTGTCGTTCAGGAACGCGCGCCGCGTGAACTCGCCCGGCTCCGCCAGCCGTAGCCCGAAGCCGCGCCCCGCATCCAGGCAGCGCTGCAGCAGCAGTTGCATCACGATCGGCCCGCCATGCCCCTGCAACTCGAGCACGTGCTCGCCGGTGTACGAATGCGGCGCCGGGAAATACAGCGCGATCCCGCGGTCGAGCGGCGCCCCATGCGCGTCGAGGAACGGCACGTAGCTCGCATGGCGCGGCGCGAGCTTTTGCCCGCACAACGCGTCGATCAACGGCAGCGCGGCCGCCTCGCCGCCACGCCCGAACGACACGCGGACGACCCCGATGCCGCCCCGGCCGGCAGCAGTGGCAATGGCGACGATCGGATCGGAATCAGTAGCGAGCATGGGAATTCGAGAAATCGGGCAATCAGCGGGTCAATGGTGCGCCCGCGCAACAGTTCGGGCATCGGAACGCCGGCATTGTAGCGTGCCGGCTCACATGCCACCGGCCGCGACGCCGGATTCGGACTCGCCCGAATTTATCCCACCGGGGATAAGCAGAGTATCAGTCCGGCGTCATGACGGTGCGGCCATTTCGGACGAGTATGCGTGCCGGAGGGGCTTGGCACCGCGTCCCTCAATTTCATTCCCCATCCTGACCAAGGGGGATTCGTCTGAATAGGATACGTTTATCCCATATGGTTGTCTGGGACGCGGCGATGAAATTGCACAATCTCCCTCATGCCGACATCCGAAGAAAAAGCCGCGTTCTCGGAACGCCTGAAATTCGCCCTGCGGCGCAGCCCGGAGAAGGTCACCGGCGCGACGGAGCTGGCGAACCGATTCAATCTGCGCCACCGCGGAACGCACCCCGTTTCGCCGCAAACCGCGCACAAATGGCTGACGGGCCGCACGATCCCGACGTCGGACAAACTCGAAACGCTCGCTGAATGGTTGCGCGTCGAAGTGCACTGGCTGCATTACGGGCCGTCGCCGAGCGTGATCGAACATCCGACGCCGCAACCGCTGCCGCGCGACGAACGTTATCCGCCGACACCTGAGACGATCGAACTCGCATCGAAAATCGAGGCCTTGTCGCCGCATCAGCGTTACCTCGTGCAGGAACTGGTCGAGCAGTTCTACGGCGATCCGAAGCTCGAAGCGAAGAAGGCCTGAGCGGCAGCAACCGCACGCGCCGCCGCCGTCGTCGCCGGGAAAACACCGGGCAAACAAAAAGCCGCATGGTCACGAACCATGCGGCTTTTTTTGCGCGCATCGCGGATGGCTGGCCACCCGCGAATGCAACGAACGTCAGGCCGGCTTCTTCTTGACGCCGCCGAGCTTGCGCGTGATGTAGTACTGCTGCGCGATCGACAGCACGTTGTTCACCACGTAGTACAGCACGAGACCTGCCGGGAAGAAGAAGAACATCACCGAGAACGCGATCGGCATGAACTTCATCATCTTCGCCTGGACCGGGTCCGGCGGCGTCGGGTTCAGGCTCGTCTGCACGAACATCGACACGGCCATCAGCACCGGCAGGATGAAGAACGGATCGCGCTGCGACAGGTCGTGAATCCACAGAATCCACGGCGCGCCGCGCATTTCGACCGATGCGAGCAGCACCCAGTACAGCGAGATGAACACCGGGATCTGGATCACGACCGGCAGGCAGCCGCCGAACGGATTGACCTTCTCGGTCTTGTACAGCTCCATCAGCGCGGCGTTCATCTTCTGCGGATCGCTCTTGAAGCGTTCACGCAGCGCCTGCATGCGCGGCGTGATTTCCTTCATGCGCGCCATCGACTTGTAGCTCGCGGCCGACAGCGGGAAGAACACGGCCTTGATCAGCACCGTCAGCAGCACGATCGCCCAGCCCCAGTTGCCGACATAGCCGTGGATCTTCTCGAGCAGCCAGAACAGCGGCTTCGCGATGATCGTCACCCAGCCGTAGTCCTTCACGAGCTCCAGGCCCGGCGCGATGCCTTCGAGCATGCGCTCTTCTTCCGGACCGGCGAACAGGCGCGCCTGCACATCGGCCGACTGGCCCGGGGCGATCGCCGCGACCGGCTGCTTCACGCCGACGCGGTACAGCGTCGGGTCGATCTTTTCAGCGTAGATGTCGCGCTTCGCGCCCTGCTGCGGAATCCAGGCCGACGCGAAGTAGTGCTGCACCATCGCGACCCAGCCGTTGTCCGCGGACTTCTCGAAGTTCGCCTTGTTCTTGTCGAGGTCGCTGAAGTCGATCTTCTGGAAGTGCTTCGCGTCCGTATAGACCGCCGGCCCGAGGAACGTGTGCGAGAACATCGGCGTTTCGACGGCCGTGTTGTCGCGCACCAGTTCCATGTAGACCGTCGGCGTGACCGGTGCCGTGCCGACGTTGTCGATCTTGGTGTCGACGCCGATCACGTAGCTGCCGCGCGTGAACGTGTAGGTCTTCACGACCTTCACGCCGCCCTTCACCGGCGATTCGAACGACAGCTTCAGCGTGTTCTGGTCGCCCGTCAGCGACGTCGAGCCGGGGTTCAGCTGCGTGTAGACGTCGTTGTGGTTCGGGAAATCGCCGCCGAGCAGGCCCGTGCGTGCGAGATACGTATGGCCGGCCGTGTGGTCGAACAGCGTGATGTACAAGTCGGGCTGCTTGCCGTCGCCCTGCTTCTTCAGCGTCAGCTTCGCGAGCGTGCCGCCGCGCGTGTCGATTTCGCCGTCGTACACGTCGGTCGAGAACTTCACGAGCTGCGCCTGCGCGGCCGGGGCCGTCGTCGACGGTGCGGCGCCGGCTGCAGCGGCAGGCACGTCACCTGCGGTCGTCGCGCTCGTGCCCGATGCGCCGCCGGCAGCGGCCGGGGCCGTGTGCGTGGCACTCGGGAAGAACATCGACGGGCGTCCATGGTCCCGCTGCCAGTTGTCGTACAGCATGACAGCTGACATGAAGAAGATCACCCATAGGACGGTGCGTTTGATATCCATGCGTTGTCTCAGAGTCGATGGGACCGCGCGTCGGCTTCGCCGCGAGCGCGAGTGTCGGAGTTGGGCGGCGGGACGAGGTCGATGCCGCCCGCGGAAAACGGGTGGCATCGGCACACGCGCCTGACGGCGAGATACGTGCCGCGCGCGGCGCCATGATACTGGATTGCCTCGCGCGCGTAATCCGAACAGGAAGGATAAAAACGGCAACGGTTGCCGAGCATCGGGCTCACGGCAACCTTGTAGAAGCGCAGCAAGGCGATCAATACCGTTTTCATACCTTGGGCGGCGCCGTACGACGCCGCGTCAAAACCGGCCGGGCGGGCGCGAACGCCGCACCGGGGCACGGATGCGTCACTCGGACGCGGGCTTCGACGCCCGGCGGGCGATTTCCCGGACTGCCCTGTCGAGCAGTTCGCGGATCTCGGCCGCGCACATCGCCGCGAGCGGGGCGGAAGCCGCGCTCGGCAGCGCTTTCTTGTCGAAGCGCGTGTGCTGCCGCAGCAGCAGGTCGTAACCGGCGAATTCGGCGCGGCGCAGGCGAAACTGATCGCGCGCCAGCCGCTTCACGAGGTTACGTGTTACTGCACGCGGCGCATACTTCTTGCCGATGACGAGCCCCAGGCGTGCAGGCTGACCGGTCGGCTTGCCGTAGATCACGAAGTGCGCGGAACGCCGCCACGGGCGCAAACGAAAAACGGATGAAAATTCATCCGTTTTCAGAAGTCGCGCAGCTTTCGGGAAGGCGGCTTTCGTCTGCGACGGATTCGCACCCGGCTCGACGGCACCTTCCGCAGGACTGCGGACGGCGGACACAGCGCGCAACCTGCCTTAGATGGCGAGGCGCTTGCGGCCCTTCGCGCGGCGAGCGTTGATGACCTTGCGGCCACCTGCCGTCTTCATGCGGACACGGAAGCCATGGGTGCGCTTGCGGCGCGTCACGGACGGTTGGTAAGTACGTTTCATGATGTTCTCACTTGTTCGAGAATGTCGAAATTCAGGGGACCGCGTGCCCTTAACCGGAGGCATTCGGGCGAACGCAATCGCCGGGAATACAGGATTGGTTTTCGCGGAACCCGCTATTTAAACCGTTTTTCCGTTGACGGTCAATACTTTACGAGTCGCTCGCCTGTGCCGGGCCACGCCGATCCGGCCCCGCGACCCACAAACCCAGCCTGTGGATAAGTCCCGCTGTGGCCGCGTTTGGCGTTAGAATCTCGCCTTATCTCCAAGAATCCCGCACGCCGCCTCGGCTCGCGCCTGCCCCTCCAACACTGTGACGCAGGCGTCCGAGGCACGCTCGCACGACCGCTTCGGGCCTTGTTGCGCGACTGCGACAAGGGCGCCGGCGAGCCGCGCTGTGCACGCAAAAAACGACAGTTACTTGATGAACGATTTCTGGCAACACTGTTCCGCACTGCTGGAGCGCGAGCTGACGCCCCAGCAGTACGTGACGTGGATCAAACCCTTGGCCCCGGTGGCCTTCGATGCGTCGGCGAACACGCTGTCCATCGCCGCGCCGAACCGCTTCAAGCTGGACTGGGTCAAGAGCCAGTTTTCGGGCCGGATCTCCGATCTGGCCCGTGAATTCTGGAACACGCCGATCGAAGTCCAGTTCGTCCTCGATCCGAAGGCCGGCATGCGCAGCGCCGCGGCAGGCACCGCGCCGGCCGCGCCACGTGCACCGCTGACCCCGAACGGCCCGGCCGCGACGGTCGCCGCGATCGCCGCCAACCTGACCGCGAATGCTTCCGCTGCGCCTGCCGCGCCGGCCGACGTGCCGATGACGCCGTCGGCGGCCGCCGCGCACCACCTGAACGCCGACGACGCCGACATCGACCTGCCGAGCCTGCCCGCGCACGAAGCCGCAGCCGGCCGCCGCACGTGGCGCCCGGGCCCCGGCGCCGCCCCGCGAACGGCGGCGAAGCCGATTCGATGTACGAACGTTCGAAGCTGAACCCCGTGCTCACGTTCGACAACTTCGTGACCGGTAAGGCCAACCAGCTCGCGCGCGCCGCCGCGATCCAGGTCGCGGACAACCCCGGCATCTCGTACAACCCGCTGTTCCTGTACGGCGGCGTCGGCCTCGGCAAGACCCACCTGATCCACGCGATCGGCAACCAGCTGCTGCTCGACAAGGCCGGCGCGCGCATCCGCTACATCCACGCCGAGCAATACGTGTCGGACGTGGTGAAGGCGTACCAGCGCAAGGCGTTCGACGACTTCAAGCGCTACTACCATTCGCTCGACCTGCTGCTGATCGACGATATCCAGTTCTTCTCCGGCAAGTCGCGCACGCAAGAGGAATTCTTCTACGCGTTCGAGGCGCTGGTCGCGAACAAGGCGCAGGTGATCATCACCAGCGACACGTATCCGAAGGAAATCTCGGGCATCGACGATCGCCTGATCTCGCGCTTCGACTCGGGCCTCACCGTCGCGATCGAGCCGCCCGAACTGGAAATGCGCGTCGCGATCCTGATGCGCAAGGCGCAGTCGGAAGGCGTGAATTTGTCGGAAGACGTCGCGTTCTTCGTCGCGAAGCACCTGCGCTCGAACGTGCGTGAGCTCGAAGGCGCGCTGCGCAAGATCCTCGCGTATTCGAAGTTCCACGGCCGCGAGATCTCGATCGAGCTGACCAAGGAAGCGCTGAAGGACCTGCTGACCGTGCAGAACCGGCAGATTTCGGTCGAGAACATCCAGAAGACCGTCGCCGACTTCTACAACATCAAGGTCGCCGACATGTACTCGAAGAAGCGCCCCGCGAACATCGCGCGGCCGCGGCAGATTGCGATGTACCTGGCGAAGGAACTCACGCAGAAGAGCCTGCCGGAAATCGGCGAGCTGTTCGGCGGGCGCGATCACACCACCGTGCTGCACGCGGTGCGCAAGATCGCCGACGAGCGCAGCAAGGACGCGCAGCTCAACCACGAGCTGCACGTACTGGAACAGACGCTGAAGGGCTGAGCGCGCGCACCGCGCTTGATAATTCGGCCTCCGCCCCAATTTAAGGGGGGCGGTTCGGTTTTGAGGCACAATACTGGTTTGACCGCCCCGGTGGTGGCGGGCCAAGAGCCCGGCCGGCGGGGCGCTGCGAGGCTGCTGCGCTGCAGGCCGTTACTCAACGAAGGAACTCTATGCAACTGGTCAAGACCGAACGAGACACCCTCCTCAGGCCGCTGCAAACGGTCAGCGGCATCGTCGAACGCCGCCATACGTTGCCGATCCTCGCCAACCTGCTGATCACCAAGAACGGCCCGGACGTTTCATTCCTGTCGACCGACCTGGAGCTGCAGATCACCACGCGCGCCGATTTCGGCGTCGGCGGCGACCAGATCGCGACCACCGTCGCGGCCCGCAAGCTGCTCGACATCCTGCGCGCGATGCCTGACGGCCAGGTCACGCTGTCGCTCGCGGACAAGCGCCTCACCGTTCAATCGGGCAAGAGCCGCTTCGCGCTGCAGACGCTGGCGGCCGACGAGTTCCCGACCGTCGCGCAGGCGAAGGATTTCGGCGCCACGCTCACCGTCCCGCAGAAGTCGTTCCGCCAGCTGCTCGGCATGGTGCACTTCGCGATGGCGCAGCAGGACATCCGCTACTACCTGAACGGCATGCTGCTCGTCGTCGACGGCGACCAGCTGATGGCCGTGGCCACCGACGGCCACCGCCTCGCGTTCTCGTCGATGAAGCTCGAAGGCGGCACGTTCGGCCGCCAGGAAGTCATCGTGCCGCGCAAGACGATTCTCGAGCTGCAGCGCCTGCTCGAGGACATCGACGACACCGTCACCATCGACATCGCGCAAACCCAGGCCAAGTTCACCTTCGGCCAGGTCGAGCTCGTGTCGAAACTCGTCGAGGGCAAGTTCCCCGACTTCCAGCGCGTGATCCCGAAGGCGCACAAGAACACGTTCGAGATCGGCCGTGAAGAACTGCAGCGTTCGCTGCAGCGTGCGGCAATCCTGACCTCGGACAAGTTCAAGGGCGTGCGCTGCATCATCGCGCCGGGCCAGCTGAAGATCATGTCGACCAACGCCGATCAGGAAGAGGCGCAGGAAGAACTCGAAATCGCCTACCAGGGCGATACCGTCGACATCGGCTTCAACGTCACGTATCTGCTCGACGTGCTCGCGAACCTGAAGGTCGACACCGTGCAGGTGAGCCTCGGAGACGCCAGCTCGAGCGCGCTGATTACCGTGCCCGAGAACGACGAGTTCAAGTATGTCGTGATGCCGATGCGCATCTGACGCGCTCGACATCGCGACACACACCAGGGGGCGGCAAGCCCCTTTGGCGTTTTTATGGCGAACCGACAACCCGCCCTTTTAGTGCCTTTTCGGCACCTGGGGCGGGCCAGGAAACTGGAGCGGCCCGGCGATTTCTCTCGCTGAAACGCACCGCGCCGCCACGAGAGTGGCCCCGCAGAACCGGAAGATATCCATGAGTGAACAGCACAATTCGCAACCCGATAACAGCAGCTACGGCGCTTCGTCGATCCAGATCCTCGAAGGTCTGGAAGCGGTGCGCAAGCGCCCCGGGATGTACATCGGCGACACGTCGGACGGCACCGGTCTGCACCACCTCGTGTTCGAGGTGCTCGACAACTCGATCGACGAAGCGCTGGCCGGGTACTGCAACGACATCCACGTGACGATTCACGCCGACAACTCGATTTCCGTGACCGACAACGGCCGCGGGATTCCGACCGACGTGAAGATGAACGACAAGCACGAACCGAAGCGCAGCGCCGCCGAGATCGTGATGACCGAGCTGCACGCCGGCGGCAAGTTCGACCAGAACAGCTACAAGGTGTCGGGCGGCCTGCACGGCGTGGGCGTGTCGTGCGTGAACGCGCTGTCGAGCTGGCTGCGCCTCACCGTGCGCCGCGACGGCAAGAAGCGCTTCATGGAATTCCACCGTGGCGTCGCGCAGGATCGCGTGATCGAGGTGGTGGACGGCGTGGAAGTGTCTCCGATGCTCGTGACCGGCGACACCGAGAACCGCGGCACCGAAGTGCACTTCATGGCCGACCCGACCATTTTCGGCACGGTCGAGTATCACTACGACATCCTCGCGAAGCGGATGCGCGAGCTTTCGTTCCTGAACAACGGCGTGCGGATTCGTCTGACCGACCTGCGCTCGGGCAAGGAAGACGATTTCGCGTTCGCCGGCGGTGTGAAGGGCTTCGTCGAGTACATCAACAAGACGAAGACCAACCTGCACCCGACCGTGTTCTTCGCCAACGGCGAGAAGGACGGCGTGGGCGTCGAAGTCGCGATGCAGTGGAACGACAGCTACAACGAGAACGTGCTGTGCTTCACGAACAACATTCCGCAGCGCGACGGCGGCACGCACCTGACCGGCCTGCGGGCCGCGATGACGCGCGTCATCAACAAGTACATCACCGACAACGAAATCGCGAAGAAGGCGAAGGTCGAGACGACCGGCGACGACATGCGCGAAGGGCTGTCGTGCGTGCTGTCGGTGAAGGTGCCGGAGCCGAAGTTCAGCTCGCAGACGAAGGACAAGCTGGTTTCTTCCGAGGTTCGTGCACCGGTTGAGGAAGTTGTGGCGAAGGCGCTGGAAGAGTTCCTGCTCGAAACGCCGATCGACGCGAAGATCATCTGCGGGAAGATCGTCGAAGCGGCTCGGGCGCGTGATGCTGCGCGGAAGGCGCGTGAAATGACGCGCCGCAAGGGCGTGCTCGACGGCGTCGGCCTGCCGGGCAAGCTCGCGGACTGCCAGGAGAAAGACCCGGCGAAGTGCGAAATCTACATCGTCGAGGGTGACTCGGCAGGTGGGTCGGCCAAGCAAGGGCGTGACCGGAAGTTCCAGGCGATCCTGCCGCTGCGCGGCAAGGTGCTGAACGTCGAGAAGGCGCGCTACGACAAGCTGCTGTCGTCGGAGCAGATCGTCACGCTCGTGACTGCGCTCGGGTGTGGGATCGGCAAGGACGATTACAACCTCGAGAAGCTGCGCTATCACCGCATCATCATCATGACCGACGCGGACGTCGACGGTGCGCACATCCGGACGCTGCTGCTCACGTTCCTGTATCGCCAGATGCCGGACATGATCGAACGCGGGTACGTGTATATCGCGCAGCCGCCGCTTTACAAGATCAAGGCGGGCAAGGACGAGCGGTATCTGAAGGATGACGTGGAGCTCAACGCGCACATGCTGCGGTTGGCGCTGCAAGGGTCGGAGCTGGTGCCGGGTGAGAATGCGGCGGCGATTTCGGGCGATGCGCTTGGGGAGTTGGCACGGTCGTATCTGCTGTCGCAGAGCGTGATCGATCGGTTGAGCCGGTTGTATGACCCGGCCGCGCTGGAAGCCGTCATGGATGGGGTGGTGATCGATCTTTCCAACGAGGAGTCGACCGAGGCTTCGGCTAAGGCGCTGCACGCTGCGTTGCATGATGAAGCGCTGAAGAACGAAGTGCGCGTGGTGCCTTCGTATGACGCGGTTCGCGAACAGCGGGCGCTGCATGTCGAGCGCACGCATCACGGCAACGTGCGGGTTTCGGTCATCGACCAGGAATTCCAGCATACGGCGGATTATCAGCAGCTCGTGACGACGGCGAATACGTTCAAGGGGCTTATTGGGGAAGGGGCGGTCATCAAGCGCGGTGAGCGCAGCATGGCCGTGGCCGACTTCAAGAGCGCGATGAAGTGGCTGCTGGCGGATGCTGAACGGAACGTGTCGAAGCAACGCTATAAGGGCCTCGGCGAGATGAACCCCGAGCAGCTGTGGGAAACGACGATGGATCCGGCAGTGCGGCGCCTGCTGCGTGTGCAGATCGAAGACGCGATTGCGGCGGATGGGATCTTTACTACCCTGATGGGGGATGACGTCGAGCCGCGGCGGGCGTTTATCGAGAGTAATGCGTTGCGGGCGGGGAATATTGACGTCTGAAGGCGTTGCAGCCGTAGGGCGCCAGAGTATGTGCGACTGGCGCCACAGTTGTGCGACTGGGTGACAGAGTTGGCGCGACTGGCCTACGTCTCGAGATTGAGGCAAGCGCGTGAGCTTGCCTTTCTTCATCTCGGTTGGCAGCCAAGACCTGTCTTGGCCTTGGCGATGCGCATCATGGCAGCATAGGCAGTCCCAGCTCCTTGAGGAATGCGTTGTGGCGCTCGGTGGCCAGTTTGATTTGCTTATCCAACGAAACCAGTTCCGCATGCACTGCCGCGAGATCGATCTGCTCCTCGGCTTCCGCCGTGCTCACGTAGCGCGAGATATTCAGATTGAAATCGTTCTTCTCGATTTCCTCCATGCCCACGCGCCGCGAATAGCGAACCTCCTCCTTTCGGAACCGGTAGGTGTCGATAATCTTGTCGATGTGCTCAGGTAGGATCTGGTTCTGCCGCTTCCCCTTCTCGAAATGCTCTGCCGCGTTGATGAACAGCACGTCATCGGGCTTCTTGCATTTCTTGAGCACCAGGATGCACACAGGAATGCCGGTGGAAAAGAACAGGTTGGCGGGCAAGCCGATCACCGTATCGATGTGGCCATCCTTGAGCAGCTTGGTGCGAATGCGTGCTTCGGCACCGCCACGGAACAGCACGCCGTGGGGCAGGATGATGGCCATTACCCCGTCTTGCTTCAGGAAATGGAAGCCGTGCAGCAGGAAAGCAAAGTCCGCAGCCGACTTGGGTGCCAAGCCGTAATTCTTGAACCGCACGTCCTCACTCAGTGCCTCAGTAGGCTCCCACCGGTAGCTGAAGGGGGGATTGGCTACCACCGCGTCGAACTTCGGCATCTTGGCCGGGTTGGTTTCACGCAGCATGTCCCACTCGTTGAGCAGGGTGTCGCCATGGAAAATCTCGAACTCAGAATCCTTCACCCCGTGCAGCAGCATGTTCATGCGCGCCAGGTTATAGGTGGTGATGTTCTTTTCCTGGCCGTAAATCTTCCCAATCGTGCCCTTTGCTTCCTTCATACGGTGGCGCACATTCAACAACAGGGAACCTGAACCGCAGGCCAGATCCATCACGCTGTCGAGATGGGAACGCTTACCCGTAGCAGGCTCCTGGCTATCGAGCGTCACGATGGCCGATAGGATGTCCGAAATGCGCTGCGGGGTGTAGAACTCGCCTGCCTTCTTGCCCGAGCCAGCCGCAAACTGACCAATCAGATACTCATAGGCATCACCCAACGTGTCGCTGTCGGTAGAGAACTGCTTCAGTCCGTCAGCAATTTCCTTGATGATCTTGCACAGGCGGGTATTGCGCTCGACATAGGTTTTACCAAGCTTGTCGGATGCAAGGTTGATCTCCGAGAATAGCCCCCGAAAGGTGCTGGCGAAGGATTCGTTCTCGATGTAACTGAAGCCGCTCTGCAAGGTTTTCAGGAGCGCCGCATCTTGCGTCCGTGCCATCTCGGCAATGTTGCCCCACAGGAACTGCGGCTCGATCACGTAGTGCACCTTGCGGCGCATTTGCTTCTCGAACTCAGGCACATCGTTTAGGTTGCCCTCGTACCAGAGTTGCAGAGGGGTGGATACCGAGCCGTCGATCTGCTGCGGATAGTCCGGCCCCAACTCTTTTTTTGCAGCAGCCTCGTAGTTGTCGGACAGGTAGCGCAGGAACAGGAATGCCAGCATGTAGTCGCGGAAATCGTCCGCGTTCATGGCGCCGCGCAGTTGGTCGGCAATGGCCCAGAGGGTCTTGCCCAGTTTTTGTTTTTCGAGATCAGTCATTGGGGGTCTGCTTCCTCAACGGCTTGAGGAAATAAATCGGGATTAAAGGGATAGCGATTTAGGAAGTCATGCAGGATCTTCCTAAAGTAAGCCTTGTTCTCGTCCAGCATCTGCTGAGGCTCGAACAGTGAATAGCTGCCGTGGCTCAGGATGTTGATCAGGCGTGCGTGCAAGATGCCATCTGGGTCATCGTCTTCCTGCTTGATGCAAGCTGAGAAGTTCCTGTGGCCGTGGAAGCTCGCTGTCTTCTCCAGAATGGTGCGCAGCATGTTGAAGTGATGGGTGAAAAGCCGGTCTTCCTGCGCAGCCTGATACAACTCAGCCAAGGCGGCGACATGGTGGAAGAACGGCGTGTCGCCTGCTTCCTCTCGCAACATGTACCCGCTACCGGTTGAGTTCTTATTGACGAAATACTTGCGGGCTTTGCCCAGCTCGTTGCACAACACATTGAAGAACAGCGTGTGGTGCGTCGAGATCACGGTCTTGAGCTTGCTTTCGGGTCGCTTGAGCAGTTGCGCTAAATGGTTAGCCACGGCAATGGCGTTGTGCTCATCCAACGACGAAATTGGGTCGTCAATGTAGATGTATTTCACCCACTGGTAAGCCTCGGCACCATCCAGCACCAACTGGACGATGGCAAGGAAGAAGCACCAGACAAAGATGTTTTCCTCGCCGCGCGACACTTTGATATTGTCGATGGGCGGCCCGTCCACCGTGCGCGAGAAGCGCACCACCCATTCCTGCGTATCGATGCGAAAATCAAAATCCGCATAGCGTTGCAGCAGCGGACGAATGCGGTTGTCCATCTCCAGCTCGGCTAGGCCGACAAAAAAGCGCGAGGCCGCGTTGAGCGTAAGGCGGCGGTCGCTGTCACCATCCAAATCGTTGTCCCAGTGGAACAGGTCCTCGGTAAAGGCATTGAAGTAGAGCGTGTCGCGGGCATCACCCTGCTTGCCGATGTCTTTGAACGCCATCGATAGCCGCGTCTTGCCGGTACCGTTGTAGGCATAGAGCAGGATGGTTTTTTTGCTCTCCAATTCCTGGCGCAATTGCACGGCCAGCGCGGGCAGATCGGCGAAGGCTTGGCCCGGCTTCATTCCTGCACCTCACTCAGCGCCGGGAATAACCGCTGCATCAAGCCCTTCTTGTGGGCTTGAAGGCCATCGATCTTTTGACTTTGGACGGCAATTACATCATCAAGGGCTGACAAACAATCGGCAATTGCTTGTTGTTCCTCTCGTTCTGGAACCGACACCGTCAGACTCAAAATATCACCCCGTGAAAGCCCCGGGATGAGATTGCCAGAAGCCAACGCGATCAACCGTTGCCGCTGCGTCGCCAGAAAATGAAATACAAACTCACCATGTACACCGCGTGGCCTGACCGCCATCAACTGACGCCCCATAGCTACTTCATCAAGTTCTAGGTAAAGTAACTCAGTAAGCGCGCAGAAATGGGCGTCTAGCACTCAGCGATCTGAGCGTGCAGGCTATGTCCACTGATTTTCAGTGGACACCTTATGACAGAACAACATTCAGAAACGTCGGGCCTGAAGGTCGTCAGCGTTGGCATAGACGGTAAGCGTCGATTCGATCGGCATACCAAACGCCGACTCGTCGAGGCTTGCCTGGAGCCGGGAGCATCAGTCGCAGGACTCGCACTGCAGCACGGCGTTAATGCGAATCTCCTGCGCAAATGGATCAAGCTGCATCAGCAACGGCTCTCTGAGGATTCGACGCAGTCGTCGACCGCAGAGTCGGCATTCGTGCCGGTCGTTATGGTTAGCAGTGAACAGGCGCTCGTCGAGCACAATTCCGTCAGGTCTTCATCGTTGGCCGCGACCGCTAGTTCGCCAGCAAATGCAGCGGCCGCGTCGACGCTGACGGCGCAGATGCCCAACGGCATCACGCTTAAGCTCGAATGCGGCAAGAACGACGCAGCGCTTCTATCAGTGATGATCGAAACACTGGGACGGTGTGATGTTCCGGCTAAGCGATGAGCTGAAGGTCTATGTGCACCGGGACGCCGTTGACTTCCGTAAGAGCATCAACGGTCTTGCAGCCATAGTCGAGCAGTCGATGAAGCTCGATCCATTCGAGCAGGCCGTGTACGTATTCAGCAATCAGCGCCGCGATCGCATCAAGATGCTGCTGTGGGACCGTAACGGCTTCTGGCTGTTGATGAAGCGGCTCGAGCAGGATCGTTTCGTTTGGCCGCGTAAGGAAGCGGTGCTCAAGCTCAGAACCGAGCAACTGCATTGGCTGCTCGACGGCATCGATATTGAAGCGATGCGGGCGCACCCGACACGCTATTATCAGCGCGTGACGTGAAACGCGAGCCAGCATCGCTGGTCTAATCCGGCGATGCTGCCATCATCCTCATCTCCCACCGACGAACTGCAGGCGCTGCGCGCAGAACTCGCTGCCATGAAGAGCGAGTTGCGTGTGGTGACGGTCGAACGCGACTTGCTGCGCGAGAAGCTCAAGGCCTTTCAGCGGCAGTTGTTTGCCGCCAAGAGCGAAGTGCGCGGCGCCGAGCAACGCGACCTCTTCCTGAACGAAGCAGAGGCGGGCGCAACGGGATCTGAACCGGCGCAAGAGGCGCAAACGGAACAGAGCATCGAGGTTGGCGCACACGAGCGCAAGAAGCGTGGACGCAAACCGCTAGATCCGATGCTGCCTCGCGAGGTTGTGCGTCATGAATTGCCGGAATCAGAACGCGTTTGTGCACACGACGGGCATGCGCTCGTCGAGATCGGCGCCGAGATCAGTGAGCAGCTCGATATCGTGCCGCAGCAGGTTCGCGTCATTCAGCACCAACGAATCAAATACGCGTGTCCTTGCTGCGACCTCGGCATCAAGGTGACGCCGGCGCCGGCTCGCATCATTCCGAAGGGGTTACTCACTGAATCGGCGCTTGCATGGGTAGTCGTGAGCAAGTTCGCTGACGCTCTGCCGCTGTATCGAATCGCCGCGTTGCTACACCGTTTCGGCGGCGATCTCTCGCGTGGCACGCTGGCAGCCAGCGTGGTGCGCGTCGGTACCGCAGTGCAGCCGCTCATCAACTTGATGCGCGATCACTTGCTTGAGGCCGACATCGTCTACGGCGATGAGACAACGGTGCAGGTGCTGAAAGAGCCAGGCCGTGCCGCACAACGCAAGAGCTACATGTGGGCACAGATGAGCGGCACCGGCCCACCGGTTCGATTGTTCAGTTACAGCTCGACGCGCAGCGCGGCACAAGCCGCGGCGCTCTATGCTGGCATCAAGCCCGGCGCGGTGTTGATGACGGACGGCTATGAGCCGTACAACGATGTCGCCGACACTAACCAACTGGTGCATCTTGGCTGTTGGGCGCACGCACGTCGCTACATGATCGAGGCCGAGGAGAATCTCCCAAAGGCGCAACGTGGTCGCGACCATCCCGTCAGCGAATTCATTCGACTGATCGGGCAATTGTTTGCGATCGAATCGCGCTGCGAAGGGCTGACGCCAGAGAAACGGTTGCTGACGAGGCAACGCGACAGTCGTGCGATCCTTGGGCAAATCGAGGAACTGCTTCTGCGTCAGTTGCATGCAGTGTTGCCGCAAAGCGCCTTTGGCAAAGCGCTTCACTACATGCAGGGTCAATGGCCGAAGCTCATTCGCTATGTCGAGAACGGCGCTTGGCCGCTCTCGAACAACGCCTGCGAGAACGCGATCCGGCCATTCACCGTCGGGCGAAAAAACTGGCTCTTCTACGACACTGTCGCTGGAGCGAATGCTGCTGCCAACCTGTATTCGCTAATCGAAACGTGCAAGGCGAACGGCGTCGAACCGTACGGCTATCTCGTCGCGCTGTTCAAGGCACTGCCTCTCGCAAACACCGGCGACGACTACGAGGCGCTATTGCCTTGGCGCCTCATCCCCTCCGCAGACTGACGCACAGCCGGTCGCTGAGAGCAAGCCACGTGGCTTATTGCGCGCTTACGTAACTCACCCACGCCACTCCCCTTGACAGTTATGAGGATATCTCCCGCACGCCCTGAATTTGCGCTGTGCGAGGTCCATTTTCCAACTAAAGCCAAATCATTTGCGTAATCTGACGGCCCTGTGAAGTATGGAACATCACCAGCATCCGCATACTCGTCTGGTGCGAGATGAAGCCCTGAAATGAGGTCGATCCGCGTCGAAAGTTCGACTTCCTTCCACGCCTCGGCGTCCCGAAACTCAGGAAAGCGCAGACGTGGAACCGTTTCGCCTTCGCAGGGGAACAGCTGCTGCAGCAAGCCATTCTTGTGGATCTTGAGCGCGTCAAGTTTCCGGCTCTCGGCCGTAATCACATCGTCGAGGGAAGACAGAAATTCGGCGATTTTTTTTTGCTCGTCGCTCTTGGGAATCGAGATTGCAAATTCCCTCAAAGCGCTGCCGGAAAGCTCCTTGAATGTATTGCCTGCACCGATATCTTCTAGGCGTGATCTGTTATTTCCAAGATAGTAGTAAATGAACTTGGATTCATAGCCGGCCCCCGCGACAATGCCACGGCAACCTTGGTTGATTGCCATTGGTTGGGTGTTTATTGCCAAATGCCCGATGGGGGCACGCGTAGAGAGGATAATGCTTCCTTCAGGCAATAGTTCCGACGAGCAATTTTGGAGGCCGTTCTGCGTCAGAGTGCGGATCGTTCTGGAAACGTATGGGCTTACGTCCTTTCCCATTTCCGCTGGTGTAATCCATTGAATTTCACCGTTCCAGTATTCCGGAACACTGGTGCTCGGAGTTCCTCCTTGAGTAATACGTGCAATCTTCGACAGCGGTTCAGTCGCCCACTCCCCCGCCCCCCTAAACTCAGGAAACCGGAGTCGCGGCACCAGCGCGGTTTTCTCGTTGTTCTGTTCGCACATTGCGGCGACGTCCTTATTGTTCATATGCACTCAGCCCCGAAATCTCGCGCCCCTGGGCGAGCTTGTGCAGCAGTGGCGTCATGTCTTCCACCAATGCCAGTTCTTTTTGCGTGCGCGCTTTCCAGCCCAAACCAAGCGGAGCCATCAACTCGCTCAGCGCTTCGCCATCGAAGACGCGGCGGCGCAATACGTCATCCACGAAGGCTTGTAGCGCCTCGGCGGCCAACCCATGCTTGGTGGCGATATCGGTCAGTTCGCGGGTCTTCTTCTCGGCCTTGAAGCGCTCGTAACCTGCGCGGATTTGCTTTTCGTCCAACGCCTCACCCACAGGCAGGCCACGGATGTATTCGGCGATGTCCTCGCGCTCCTCGATGAACTTAGCGTCTGACTGAATCAGACCGATGAGTTGCTCACGGTTGAGAGTAAGCTTGCCGGGCTTTTGCTGCGTCATGCGGGCAATCAGCCCCATGATGTAGTCGTAGTCGATCACCGCCGAGGCAAAAAGCACGAACTCGAAGTCAAGCTGTTGTATTTCGGGCGGAGCCTGGTCGCCTTGCTTGTCCTGCTGTTCCTTGAGCCGCTTGGCCGTCTCCAAATACACGCCTTTGAAACCTTGCAGCTGGTCGGGCGATGCGATCTGCGTGATCTGCGTTTTCTGCTCCTCGCTCAGATCGGTGTATTGATCTAGCTGGGTCTTAAGACGTTGCACTTCTTTGAACAGGTTGACGAACTGGCTACGCGCAGCGTCTCCCTTGAGGTTGGCCACCTCTTCGGGAGCGTTAGCCAGCCCCTGTGTTTGCATGAAGTCGGCCAGCTTTTGGGTGGCGGTTTGCAGGCTATCGATGACCTTGGGTGCTGGGTCCACCAGCCAGATTTCGCGCGGGTTGTCGATCTTCTCGCCTGAGAAGAGTGTGATGGCTTCTTCCACAGGCTTCTGCTGTTGGCGGAAGTCGAGGATGTTGCCGTAGGGCTTGCTGTCGTTCAACACGCGATTGGTGCGCGAAAAAGCCTGGATCAAGCCGTGATGCTTAAGGTTTTTGTCCACGTACAGGGTGTTCAGGTACTTGGAGTCGAAACCAGTGAGCAGCATGTCAACGACGATAGTGATATCGATCTTCTCGGCGTGGGGAAGATCGGCATTGGGGTATTGCTGATCTTTGATGCGCTTTTGCACGTCCTGGTAATACAGATCGAACTCGCCGATCCGGTGGCTGGTACCAAAGCGAGCGTTGTAGTCGGCAATGATGCGAGTGAGCGCGGCCTTCTTGCCCTCCGGGTCCTGCTGGTTGTCTTCCTTTTCCTGCGGCAGGTCTTCCTGAATCTGCTGCACATCCTTGTTGCCTTCGGCAGGCGGAGAGAACACGCAAGCTACGTTCAGGGGCTGAAAGGTTTCATCTTCGCCCTGCTTTTTGGCTTGGAGGGCTTTGAGCGCCTCGAAATACTCGATAGCGTCGTTGATGCTGGCAGTGGCCAGCACGGCGTTGAATTTCCGCTCGTTGGTGGCGGCATCATGCTTGGCGAGGATGGTCTCGATGACCTTGGCCTTGGCCAAGCCTTCGCCAGGCTTGGGCGGGTTCTTGCCCTCGGGCTTGAAGTAGTCCACGTGGAAGCGCAAAACGTTGCGGTCTTCGATGGCGTGGGTAATGGTGTACTGGTGCAGGCAGCGTTGGAATAGGTCGTCCGTGGTGCGATAGCTGGCCTGTTGCCCCTCGATCTGTTGGTAGCTGGCGTTCTGCTCGAAGATCGGCGTGCCAGTAAAACCAAACAATTGGGCGTTGGGGAAGAACTCCTTGATAGCCTTGTGGTTCTCGCCGAATTGCGAACGGTGGCATTCGTCAAATATGAAAACCATGCGCTGGTTGCGCAGAGGTTCCAGGCGTTCCTTGTAGTTGCGCTTGTTGGTGCCGTCGAGCGCCAAGCCCAGCTTCTGGATGGTGGTGACGATCACCTTGTCGGCATAGTCGTCGGACAGCAGGCGACGCACCAGCGCTTCGGTGTTAGTGTTCTCTTCGACACAGCCTTCCTGGAAGCGATTGAATTCCTCGCGGGTCTGGCGATCCAGGTCTTTGCGGTCCACCACGAACAGGCATTTTTCGATGTCCGGGTTGTCCTTGAGCAACGTGGAGGCCTTGAACGACGTGAGCGTCTTGCCGCTGCCAGTGGTGTGCCAGATGTAGCCGTTACCGCAGTTTTGGTGGATACAATCAACGATGGCTTTGACGGCATATATTTGGTACGGCCGCATCATCAGCAGCTTCTGCTCGCTGGCCACCAGCACCATGTATCGGCTGACCATCTGACCCAAGGTGCACTTGGCGAGGAACTTCTCAGCGAAGCTATCCAGTTGCGTGATCTTCCTGTTGTCTTCGCTCGCAAACTGGTAGACGGGCAGGAAGCGTTCGTCAGCGTTGAAGCTGAAGTGACGCGCGTTATTGTTGGCGAAGTACCAAGTGTCGGCGCGATTGCTGACGATAAAGAGCTGGATAAAACAGAGCAATGTCTTGCCGTAACCGTTGCCGGGATCGCTCTTGTAATCGACAATCTGCTGCATAGCCCGACGTGGGCTAACAGCCAGTGTCTTCAATTCGATCTGCACTACCGGCACACCGTTGATCAGCAACATCACGTCGTAGCGGTGATGGCTGTTGTCGGTGTTGATGCGCAACTGGTTGACTACCTCGAAGTCGTTCTTGCACCAGTCGCGGATGTTGACGAGCGCGAAGTTGAGCGGCGTGCCGTCGTCGCGCTCGAAGCTGTTGATGTTCCGCAGCGTCTGGGCAGCGTTGTAGACATCGGACGTGATCACGCTGTCCAGAAGGCGCTGGAACTCGCTATCGGTCAGGTGTACCCGGTTGAGAGCCTCGAACTTTTCGCGGAAGTTCGCTTCCAGTGCGGCGCGGTCCCTAATTTCTGGCCGATAAGTGTATTTTAGGTCGCGGAGCTTGGAGATAAGATCTTGCTCTACCCGATTTTCGGCTGTCATTTTGATTACGGTACTGTAGGCAGGGGCAGGCTGTATATTGCCATGCTCCCCGCTATGCCAACAGGCTTCTGGATATGAATCGCTCGATCCGCCATGACCGCGCTTGAATTCTCGGCTAGCCTCAAGGCTTTGACAGCGATCGGCCATCCACCCCACCGAATCAACACGCGATAAAGCGCAGCCGCAAAGTACGCAAGGAACATCGCAAAGGAACATCGCAAAGGAAAGCTGTCTCTCGACTGCGACGCCGTTCACTATTGCGATCTGGCTCAAGACTCGGCGCCGAAATGAAGCTCTCTGTGACAATTTGGGCACAACGCGATCGCATTTTCGACCGTATCCTCACCGTCGTCTGCAAGGCGTTGCTTGTGGTGCACCTCGAGGTATGGTGTGCGATCCTTTTTCCGGAGAAACGGAGCACGCAATTTGCAACGCTCACAAGCGCCATTCGCTCGAAGCAAAACTTCCGCAACAACGTCAGCGCTTCGAACGTAGATCTCCGTGACGGCCTTGATCTTTGCGGGCTTTTTGTTGGCCCGTGAGAGTCGCTTCCGGCGTGCCGTCGATGTGTCTGCAAGCGCTCGATCCACGTCTTCGTCGAAAGCTGCTCGGCGTGCCTGAAGAGTCTGGAAAACCGCGACCGGCCCCTCATGTTGTGCGAGTTCGAACGTACCGCGCTCTACCCGTATGAACTTCGCCTCGCGTTTCGACGGATCGAAATCGACGCACTGAGGACAATGGTCCTCCACCTTGCGACGCACTGTCGCCTGAAACGTCGCCATGTCTTGATAGTTGTCTGGCAACTCCCCTGACGAGAATTCGACCAGCAGCGCTTCATAGATCTTCTTGTACGGCGCTCTTCCACCCAGTTTTCGCACCACATTCTCAATGTCGCCAACTTTCACGCTGTACTGCGGCATTTACTCAATCCCCGTATTCAGAGTATTTTTGTGATTTTCCGTACACCTTAGCCGGCGGATATTTCTTTTTATTGATTTCAATTTTTTCCAGCGCCGCCTTGTGGAGATCAATCTCTAACCTGTCAGCTAGCAGCACTAGGTACGTCAGAACGTCGGCCATCTCGTGACGGATCGCTATCAGCTGGTCAGCGGAAAGCTCTGCTTTCTCTCCGGAATCAAGCCATTGAAACGGCTCCAGCAGCTCGCTAGCTTCGACGCTCAACGCCGCAGCCAAATTCTTGGGCGTATGGAACCTCTGCCAACCGCGCTCCGCTGTAAACTGACGGAGTACATCGCGAAGCTCTTCCAATTCCATTTTTTTCTCCGCTGCGCCTGCATACGAAGTTCCAATAGAAAGGTCCCAGGTCGCCAGGGAATTAGCACCTTCAGCCTATGGAAACAGCAGGATCGTTATAGGAGTTTGGAAAATATCACAATTTCGAGATAAGAGCCCTCTCACTCACCCTAACTCCTCACCAGTGCCCCACGTCGTCTGATACCCCACCGGAAAGCATCGCCGGCCGTTCAGCGACATCACGACCAACAACGCATTGAGCACGAGTGGGGCCCATGCCAGATGTCCCGCACATATTTCCGGCACCTCAAATGCAAAAACCCCCGCCTGGTCGGGCGGGGGTTTCTGGCTTAGGGGAGCCTGACGATTACCTACTTTCACACGGGAATCCGCACTATCATCGGCGTAGAGTCGTTTCACGGTCCTGTTCGGGATGGGAAGGGGTGGGACCGACTCGCTATGGTCATCAGGCAAAGGGGGTTGTTCTGCTGGCGTGGCCAACAGAACCAATCTGGGAAGAAGCAGTAATTTTGAGTTGTGTGTATCACACACGAGAATCCAACATGTCGCTTTGGATCGCGGCCGGTGCTGTCGCACGGCGCCGATCTACAAGGCAGACTTGTTATAGGATCAAGCCTTACGGGCAATTAGTATCAGTTAGCTGAACGCATTACTGCGCTTACACACCTGACCTATCAACGTCCTGGTCTCGAACGACCCTTCAAGGGGATCTAGTCCCCAGGGATATCTCATCTTAAGGCGAGTTTCCCGCTTAGATGCTTTCAGCGGTTATCTCTTCCGAACATAGCTACCCGGCGATGCCACTGGCGTGACAACCGGTACACCAGAGGTTCGTCCACTCCGGTCCTCTCGTACTAGGAGCAGCCCCCTTCAAATATCCAACGCCCACGGCAGATAGGGACCAAACTGTCTCACGACGTTTTAAACCCAGCTCACGTACCTCTTTAAATGGCGAACAGCCATACCCTTGGGACCGGCTACAGCCCCAGGATGAGATGAGCCGACATCGAGGTGCCAAACACCGCCGTCGATATGAACTCTTGGGCGGTATCAGCCTGTTATCCCCAGAGTACCTTTTATCCGTTGAGCGATGGCCCTTCCATACAGAACCACCGGATCACTATGACCTGCTTTCGCACCTGCTCGACTTGTCGGTCTCGCAGTTAAGCACGCTTATGCCATTGCACTATCAGCACGATTTCCGACCGTACCTAGCGTACCTTCGTACTCCTCCGTTACGCTTTGGGAGGAGACCGCCCCAGTCAAACTGCCTACCATGCACTGTCCCCGACCCGGATCACGGGCCAAGGTTAGAACCTCAAACAAACCAGGGTGGTATTTCAAGGACGGCTCCACCGAAACTAGCGTTCCGGTTTCATAGCCTCCCACCTATCCTACACAGATCGGTTCAAAGTCCAATGCAAAGCTACAGTAAAGGTTCATGGGGTCTTTCCGTCTAGCCGCGGGTAGATTGCATCATCACAAACACTTCAACTTCGCTGAGTCTCGGGAGGAGACAGTGTGGCCATCGTTACGCCATTCGTGCAGGTCGGAACTTACCCGACAAGGAATTTCGCTACCTTAGGACCGTTATAGTTACGGCCGCCGTTTACCGGGACTTCAATCAAGAGCTTGCACCCCATCATTTAATCTTCCGGCACCGGGCAGGCGTCACACCCTATACGTCCACTTTCGTGTTTGCAGAGTGCTGTGTTTTTATTAAACAGTCGCAGCCACCAGTTTATTGCAACCCCTTCACCCTCCTGGCGCAGGCCAGTCAAGCTACAAGGGCGTACCTTATCCCGAAGTTACGGTACCAATTTGCCGAGTTCCTTCTCCCGAGTTCTCTCAAGCGCCTTAGAATACTCATCTCGCCCACCTGTGTCGGTTTGCGGTACGGTCATCGTTAGACTGAAGCTTAGAGGCTTTTCTTGGAACCACTTCCAATTGCTTCGCTCCCGAAGGAGCTCGCGCCACACCCTTGAATTGCGCGCCCGGATTTGCCTAAGCGCCTTCTCCAATGCAGCGACCGGGACTTCCAACACCCGGACAACCTTCCGCGATCCGTCCCCCCATCGCATCTAACAATGGTGCAGGAATATTGACCTGCTTCCCATCAGCTACGCATTTCTGCCTCGCCTTAGGGGCCGACTCACCCTACGCCGATGAACGTTGCGTAGGAAACCTTGGGCTTACGGCGAGGGGGCCTTTCACCCCCTTTATCGCTACTCATGTCAGCATTCGCACTTCCGATACCTCCAGCACCCTTTACAAGGCACCTTCGCAGGCTTACGGAACGCTCTCCTACCATGCGAGCAAGCTCGCATCCGCAGCTTCGGTATATAGCTTAGCCCCGTTACATCTTCCGCGCAGGACGACTCGATCAGTGAGCTATTACGCTTTCTTTAAAGGGTGGCTGCTTCTAAGCCAACCTCCTGACTGTTTTAGCCTTCCCACTTCGTTTCCCACTTAGCTATATTTGGGGACCTTAGCTGGCGGTCTGGGTTGTTTCCCTCTTGACACCGGACGTTAGCACCCGATGTCTGTCTCCCGTGATTGCACTCTTCGGTATTCGGAGTTTGCTATGGCGGGGTAATCTGCAATAGACCCCCCAACCATGACAGTGCTCTACCCCCGAAGGTGAGACACGAGGCACTACCTAAATAGTTTTCGGAGAGAACCAGCTATTTCCAGGTTTGTTTAGCCTTTCACCCCTATCCACAGCTCATCCCCTAACTTTTCAACGTTAGTGGGTTCGGACCTCCAGTACGTGTTACCGCACCTTCATCCTGGCCATGGATAGATCACCTGGTTTCGGGTCTACGCCCAGCAACTGAACGCCCTATTCGGACTCGCTTTCGCTACGCCTGCCCTATACGGTTAAGCTTGCTACTGAACGTAAGTCGCTGACCCATTATACAAAAGGTACGCCGTCACCCCTTACGAGGCTCCGACTGTTTGTATGCATGCGGTTTCAGGATCTATTTCACTCCCCTCCCGGGGTTCTTTTCGCCTTTCCCTCACGGTACTGGTTCACTATCGGTCGATCACGAGTATTTAGCCTTGGAGGATGGTCCCCCATCTTCAGACAGGATTTCACGTGTCCCGCCCTACTTGTCGCACACCTAGTTCTTTCATACTGTTTTCGCCTACAGGGCTATCACCTGCTATGGCCGCACTTTCCAGAGCGTTCGGCTAACAATACAAATAAAGAGTGCAAGGCTCATCCCATTTCGCTCGCCACTACTTTGGGAATCTCGGTTGATTTCTTTTCCTGCGGTTACTTAGATGTTTCAGTTCACCGCGTTCGCTTCACTAGACCTATGTATTCAGTCTAGGATGACCCAAAAGGGCCGGGTTTCCCCATTCGGACATCTACGGATCAAAGCTCGTTTGCCAGCTCCCCGTAGCTTTTCGCAGGCTACCGCGTCCTTCATCGCCTGTGATCGCCAAGGCATCCACCACATGCACTTGTTCGCTTGACCCTATAACGAGTCTGTCTCATCTTTCGACGCGACAGTCGCTACAGGTTGAGTTCTCGCGTTGTGCCGTATTCCAATTGAGTCAAACATAGAGTTCGAATCATCTTGAGATACATCGATACAATCACAACCCGGATAGTTTTCACGTCCATCTCGAGACGCTTCCGCTATCCAAATTACTTACTTCTTCCAGATTGTTAAAGAACGACAGCCGATACTTTCGTACCGCTCTGACTGACTCAATCGCCAATGAGAAAAACTCGAACCAAACTTCATTCGAATGTTTGTCATTGAGGATTATCGAAAGCGGCCGGTATTATAACCGTTTAAACCGCTAACAGACAGTCTTTCTGTCTTAATCAACAGCCGATAAGCGTGAGCGCTCAACTTGTGCGAGAAGCTCTGGAAAGGAGGTGATCCAGCCGCACCTTCCGATACGGCTACCTTGTTACGACTTCACCCCAGTCATGAATCCTACCGTGGTGACCGTCCTCCTTGCGGTTAGACTAGCCACTTCTGGTAAAACCCACTCCCATGGTGTGACGGGCGGTGTGTACAAGACCCGGGAACGTATTCACCGCGGCATGCTGATCCGCGATTACTAGCGATTCCAGCTTCATGCACTCGAGTTGCAGAGTGCAATCCGGACTACGATCGGTTTTCTGGGATTAGCTCCCCCTCGCGGGTTGGCAACCCTCTGTTCCGACCATTGTATGACGTGTGAAGCCCTACCCATAAGGGCCATGAGGACTTGACGTCATCCCCACCTTCCTCCGGTTTGTCACCGGCAGTCTCCTTAGAGTGCTCTTGCGTAGCAACTAAGGACAAGGGTTGCGCTCGTTGCGGGACTTAACCCAACATCTCACGACACGAGCTGACGACAGCCATGCAGCACCTGTGCGCCGGTTCTCTTTCGAGCACGCCCACCTCTCAGCGGGATTCCGACCATGTCAAGGGTAGGTAAGGTTTTTCGCGTTGCATCGAATTAATCCACATCATCCACCGCTTGTGCGGGTCCCCGTCAATTCCTTTGAGTTTTAATCTTGCGACCGTACTCCCCAGGCGGTCAACTTCACGCGTTAGCTACGTTACTAAGGAAATGAATCCCCAACAACTAGTTGACATCGTTTAGGGCGTGGACTACCAGGGTATCTAATCCTGTTTGCTCCCCACGCTTTCGTGCATGAGCGTCAGTATTGGCCCAGGGGGCTGCCTTCGCCATCGGTATTCCTCCACATCTCTACGCATTTCACTGCTACACGTGGAATTCTACCCCCCTCTGCCATACTCTAGCCTGCCAGTCACCAATGCAGTTCCCAGGTTGAGCCCGGGGATTTCACATCGGTCTTAGCAAACCGCCTGCGCACGCTTTACGCCCAGTAATTCCGATTAACGCTCGCACCCTACGTATTACCGCGGCTGCTGGCACGTAGTTAGCCGGTGCTTATTCTTCCGGTACCGTCATCCCCCGACTGTATTAGAGCCAAGGATTTCTTTCCGGACAAAAGTGCTTTACAACCCGAAGGCCTTCTTCACACACGCGGCATTGCTGGATCAGGCTTTCGCCCATTGTCCAAAATTCCCCACTGCTGCCTCCCGTAGGAGTCTGGGCCGTGTCTCAGTCCCAGTGTGGCTGGTCGTCCTCTCAGACCAGCTACTGATCGTCGCCTTGGTAGGCCTTTACCCCACCAACTAGCTAATCAGCCATCGGCCAACCCTATAGCGCGAGGCCCGAAGGTCCCCCGCTTTCATCCGTGGATCGTATGCGGTATTAATCCGGCTTTCGCCGGGCTATCCCCCACTACAGGACATGTTCCGATGTATTACTCACCCGTTCGCCACTCGCCACCAGGTGCAAGCACCCGTGCTGCCGTTCGACTTGCATGTGTAAGGCATGCCGCCAGCGTTCAATCTGAGCCAGGATCAAACTCTTCAGTTCAAACCTGTTACTGTTTTCGGTTCAGTTAAGAACCGGTCGCTCACTCAAAGCTGACAGGAATATGAATCACTTCATAAACCTGACTTACTTTAGTGTGAGACTCTTGATACTTTCGCCATCTGATCCGAGGATCAGCTCGCTGCCATCAAGCGCCCACACTTATCGGCTGTTAATTTTTAAAGAGCGTTTCTGCGAGGAATCTTGAACCCCTCAGCAGCGCTGCGTTTTCAGCAGCAGAGAAGCGAGATTATCAACCGTTTTTTGAGACTCGTCAACAACTTTTTTAACTACTTCGTTGCGACGACCGCGGTTTAATTTCGCGTGCACTGGAATCGATAAAACCGACTTCAACAGCACCCGCTTCCCTCTTCTTCTTCCGCGCCGTGTTTCCGTTAGCGCGAAAGAGGCGTGATTCTATGCATCCGCCCCGGTCTCCGCAACCCCTTTTGTGAAATATTTTTGACGTGCTATGGCGAGGACCGCCGAGCACTTCCCAGTGCTCATATATAAGGCGACACGGCAGGCGCAGCCTCGGCCGCCCTTGAACAGCCCCGCCGTATCGAACGCAACCTTCCGTCGATTACCGCCCCACCATCGCCCTCACCACGCCGTCCCGCCGAATCAGCCCGTGATACAGCGCCGCGGCAAAGTGCACGAGGAACGTCAGGAAGAAGAGATAGGCCAGCACGCGATGCGCGACCCGAAGCCACGCGAACGCCACCGGATCAGCCGACACCAGCGCCGGCAGTTGCACGCCGCCGCCCAGCGTCACCGGATATCCGCCCGCCGACAGCATCGCCCAGCCGATCAGCGGCATCGCGACCATCAGCGCATACAGCACGAGATGCGAACCGTGCGCAGCCACCTTCTGCCACCACGGCAGATCCCCGGGCAACGCCGGCGGCTTCGACAGCATCCGCACCACGATCCGCACGCACACCAGCACCAGCACGGCCACACCCAGCGGCTTGTGAATCGCCACCAGGATCTCGTGCCGCCCGGAAACCGACGCCACCATCCCCACCCCGATGAACAGCATCGCGAGGATCATCGCGGCCATCACCCAGTGCAGCACCCGCGCCGGCAAACCAAACGTCGTCGAAGCCTTCATCACCGTCCCTCCCCACTCACTCGCGCCACGCCTGCCACGCCGGCCTCTTCACTCGTGCGCCGCAGATACGAATCCGCATACGCGGCCGAACGCGCCGCCAGCAACGGATCGCCCGACACCTGAATCCCCTGCGGCAGCACCGTCGGGTCGTAATTCACGTCGCGGCACGGGCCGCTGTCCTGCGCCTCCACGCGGTCGAGCACGAGCGTGCCCGCATCGATCGTCGTGCGCTGCGCGGGCCAGATCTTCGTCGCGTCGTCCACCGGGTCGCCGGGCTCCGCCAGCGTGACCAGCAGCTTCCACTTCTGCGGGCCGGCCGCGATGCGCTGCGTCACGTCCTGTTGCAGCACGTTCGGGTCCGCGGCCGTCGCGACATCGCCGGCGCCCGCCGTCTGCTCCGGCACGACGCGCCACCGCACTGCCTGGCGCTTGCCGGCCGCGTCGACGAAGTAGAACGCGTTCAGCCCGTAATAGCTTTCGGTGACGTAGCTCGCGCTCGGCTTCGCACCCTTCACCCATTGCAGGAACGCGCCCGCTTCCGGATGCGCGCCGAAAAACGCCTTCACCTTTGCCGGGTCCGGCTTGCCCGTCTTCGGATCGGGCCGGGTCGCGAGCGTCTGCTCGTAGAACGCCTGCGGCGTCGCCACTGGAAACACCGGCATCGCGTTCATCCCGGTCCGCCATTGCTCGCCGTCCGGTGCGGTGAGCTTCAATGCGAGGCTGCGGATCGGCACGCTGCTGTCCGGCGCATAAGGATTCCCGCCCGGCAACGCGAAGCGCCCGACCACCGGCGTGCGCACCGCCTTGAAGAACGGCGCGACCGAATACGCGCTCGCAGCGCCGTTGCCTTCGAAGTAGCCGGTCACGCACACGCCCTTCGCGTGATTGCGCCGGTAACCGGGATGGATGCCGCTGTTGGTCTGCAGCGCGTCGACGAGCCGGTGCGGGGTCAGACGCGCCGGCGCGAGCCATCCGCCGGCATACCCGAACGCCGCGGCCACGCCGGCCACCGCGCCGCCGATCACGGCCCAGCGCCACCACCCGCGCCCGGGCTCGCGCTGCGGCGAAGAAGAAGATTGCTTCATGAATGCACTCCCGATCGTCAGATCATTGTCGAACGCGTGTAGGACGCCGCTCACGCCGCTTTATTCCACGAAGAATTTTTTCGTATGCTGGAGGGAATAACCGATGCCGGGCGGCGTCCTACGCGGCATCTACGACCCTTTCGGCAACCGGCCCAGCCATGCCCTCCACCGCCCTCGACGACGAAGCATTGCGCGAACTCATCCCCAGGCTGCGACGCTTCGCGCTCTGGCTGGCGCGCGACGTCCATGCAGCCGACGATCTCGTCCAGTCGACGCTCGAGCGCGCGCTGTCGCGCTGGACGAGCCGTCGCGACGACGCGTCGCTGCGCAGCTGGCTCTTCACGATCCTGTACCGGCAATTTCTCGATGGCAAACGCAGCGCGAAGCGCTACGCGTGGCTGCTCGGCCGCATCGGCGACGACGACGAAGCGCACTGGCCGTCCGCCGAACGCGAATTCGCGGCGCGCGCGACGCTTGAAGCGTTCGGGCGGCTCTCGGACGAACAGCGCAGCCTGCTGCTGCTCGTCGCGGTCGAGGGCTTCACCTATCAGGAAGCGGCCGACCTGCTCGAGGTGCCGATCGGCACCGTGATGTCGCGGCTCTCCCGCGCGCGCCAGGCCCTGCGCCAGCTCAGCGACGGCGAACTTCCCGCTCCTTCTCTCCGATTGATGAAGAAATGAACACGCCTCCGAACGAACATGACCTTCAGGCCTATGTCGACGGCCAGCTCGACGACGATGCGCGCGCCGCGGTCGAGCGCTATCTCGCGCTGCATCCTGAACGCGCGGAACAGGTGAAGCAATGGCAGCAGGACGCGCAGCGGTTGCGGGCCGCGCTGGAGAGCGTGCGGATGCCGGCGGACAACCCCGCGCTGGATCCGGCGGCGATTCGTGGCCGACGGGCCGAGCGCGCGCGGATGCGGTTCGCGATGGCGGCTTCGTTCGTGTTCTGCGTCGGGCTCGGGACGTTCGGCGGATGGCAGGCGCGCGGGTGGAACGCGGCGCCGCCGATCGCGCCGATGAGCGATGCGGTCAAGGCTTACCAGATGATGGTGGTCGATCGGACGGCCAAGGTCGATTACCGGCCGACCGGTGCGGGCGATTTGCAAGGGTGGCTCACCAAAGGCGTGGGCGCATCGGCGAAGCTGCCGGATTTGAGCGCGGCGGGGTTCAGGCCGGTTGGTGGGCGGCTGTTCACGACGGACAGCGGGGCGACTGCTGCAATGGTGCTCTATGAGGATGATGCGGGACGGACGCTGAGCTTCTATCTCCGGCCGGCGGAATCGGGACATCGGCTGCTGCCGAACGGGCAACGCGTGGATGGCGCGCTGCTCGCGCGGTATGGCTCGGTGAATGGGCTCAACTATGCGGTGGTCGGGCCGGCGGGGAGTCTTGGCGAGAAAGCAGTCGTGCAGGCGCTCGATCAGCAGACTTGAAGTGGTCGGAGGCGTGCCCGGCCGGCGGTTGGTCGTGGCCGTCAGCGCCTTTTGCGGAGCGGCTGGGCGGACTTGAGCGGGCGCATGCTCACCGCTCGAATGCACAGCGTTTCGACTGACTTTCCTCCGCTGTTATTCACATCGACACCTCGCCGGCGCCCTCACCTTTAAAATCACAGGGTTTCGAGTCGCCGCGGAACCGGATATCCACATCTCTCCTCTGGTACCGCAGGTCGCCTTCGGTCGGTTCGCTCACCTTTGGCGCGCACAGTGTTTCGGGTTGTTTTGGGCGTCGATATCCACAAGGCATTCGACTTTCTGACGTCGCACGCGATTTGTTCGCTGCCCTCTTTCATTGTCGGCAAAGCCTTGTCGGGCAAGACATTCAGGCCAACGAGTCCGTCAACCCGGGATGCTCACCGATCGGATGCACAGGGTTTCAACTGGATCGTGCGCCGGTTATCCACACACCGCCGCTCGCGCTTCGGTTACTTCGTCCCGACTATCCCGAGAATCTCGCGGTTTCCGGCGCAACGACGTAGTGGATCGACTTCCCGAGCCGATTTGCGTTGCCCAGCCCGCGCATGCCCGGAATCAGCATCGCCACGAACGTGATGGTGATGACATCGTCGTCTGGCCTGAGGTCCACCGTGGACGCCCTTTTGTCTGTGATGCAGATCTCGAAGTTGCGCAGATCCTGCCCGGTCGCTGCAAAGTCTTCGTCGGCAGCATTCAGGCCCAGCAGCGTCGCGGTGTGGAGCGTGACCGAACACCGGTCGATCGTGCCGAAATTCAATGTGCTCATCGTCTTCTCCGAATTTCACCGCCTGTCTTCCGATAACAATCGCGCGCAATCGCCCGCACACGCGGATGTTCCGTCCCGTGTCATGGCTCCTGAAGTACGGGTATCGTCCGGGTCCTGCTTCGGTTTCGTCATGTCGTTCGCCGTCATCGATAGCTCAGGGTTCGAAATCGACCGTCATGCGTCGCGACGAGAAATACGCCGGGATCGCCGACAGCGTGATCTCGCCGCGCGACACCATCAGGACCTTGTACGTCATCGCATTGTCTCGAGTGATTCAGTCATGTCGTTCGATGACGTATTGCGTCGGCCCGCGCCATGCAACCGAACGGTACCCGCTTCGAACGACGCCGAACTCCCGGTAATACTCGACGAGTGCCTGCGGGCTCCAGTCGCGGCCTGCGGGAAACAACGCATCGAGATCGATAAGCGCGGCGACGAGCGCCTGACGGTCGTTGTCGTCCGCGATCGCACGCTCGCAGCAATCGGCTTTCCGGGCGAAGCCCAACCGGATCAGCCCCTCGGCCGCCGCCATGTCGGTCACGACGACCGCAATGTGGCCGGCAATGTCCGTCACCAGCATCTCGTCGACGGGCGCCTTCATCGCGCGCATCGTCCAGTGTCATTTGCTGTGATCACCTTGTCTCCTCCGTGAGCCATCCAACGATCTTCGCGACGTCCTCGCCGGACAGCATGCCGACGCGATCAACAGACACCCCGTAGCCGAGATCGAACTTCACGTTGAATCGCTCGCCCTTGTAGCGGCAACACAGGACTTCCGCTTCCGGTATCGACACGCGTTGCTTGAACACGATGTCGCCCGGATGGTGCTGCATCCGGCGTACGACGGTGTCGATATCGAGCGCCTGGAGATGGGGCGATGAAGCATCGATCATTTGTCGCGAACCCGTTCGCCGGGCCTTTGCATGCTGGATGCCGGCGATTCTACAGACATGACGGCTCACGCATCGCGCGAGCGCTTCACAGCGTTCCGTTTCGTTTGTCCTCTCGCTGCACGCAGTGCATATCCTGAGCGGATCACAGTCGACGGACTGTGCTTATCCAAAGGTGTTAACAGGGTTCGTATATATACGTAGTGATAGTTAACAAGCGCTGTGCCCCACAGTGGATAACCTCCGTAACGCACTGAATTTTCAACGCGAAGCGAAATGCATAACCCTGGGTGCGCGACGTGAACAGCGTCCGGCAGCACAGAACAACTTTTCGTCGATTCACAGCCGCGCCGACATATCCTCAATCGTTCCACTGTGAATCCAGAGGCTTCCTGGGCAGTTATCCAGAGGGCAATGTGGATAACACCACAGCACATCGACGCGTTTTGCTGTGATGCGAACAGATGAAGCGTCAGCGTTCCCGCATCGTCAGGCCACATCGATCGTCAGCCCGTGCGCGGCCCGATTCAAAAAATTTTCACGAAGGGGGTTGTGCTGCCCCAAAACCCTCTCTATAATTCGCGGCTTCTTAGGCTCGTAGCTCAGTTGGTTAGAGCACCACCTTGACATGGTGGGGGTCGTTGGTTCGAATCCAATCGAGCCTACCAACGAACAAAATGAAGGGGTCCGGCAGCACAACTTGCCTACAGGCAACGCGGCTCGCCAACATACAAACGCCACGCGGCAACCTCGCGTGGCGTTTTTCTTTTCCGGTCCGAAACAACGCAAAACAACGCATGAAGCCCCGATGCGTTGCGCGATACACAGCCCGGCATCGCGTCGTCATCGACTGTCGGATCCGCCACACAACTGCCGCTGCACGGCGCGTAGAATCGTGTGCGCATCGACGCGGCGGCTTCGCCCGTCATCCGACTTCCACCACATCAAAACAACGACGCGCGATCCGCGCGACTGAGAGCACACGATCATGTCCGAGGCCACGACCGCCGCATCATCGGCAAGCAACGACGAAATCTCCGCTTACGTCGGCAAGAACGCCGCCTGGTTCGAACGAAAATGGGCGATCGCCGACTCGCGCAAGAGCCGGCAGTCGTGGAACTGGGCCGCGTGCTTTCTCGGCCCGGTCTGGTTGGCGTATCGATGCATGTACTGGCAGGCGGCCGCCGTGCTCGCCGTCACGCTCGGCATCACGCTGGTCGAATTGCTGTACTTCCCGACATACTTCGAATCGAGCACGCTCGACCCGATTACCATCGGGATCGCGGTCTCGATCGGCTGGTGCGGGAACAGCCTCTACAAGCGATACGTCGAACGCCAGATCGAAAAACTGCGCCCGCACGCGACGTCTCGCGAATCGTTTCTCGCGCTGCTCGAGGCGCAAGGCGGCACGAACTGGCTGGCGGCGGCCGGTTTCGCCGTCGCGACGCCGCTGCTCGGCGTGCTGCTGTACATGATCGGCAACGCCGGAGGCGCGATGTACTGATCGCGATAGCCGGCGATTGGAAAACGCAGGGCAGAAAGAAGAGGGCGGCACCGGCGGGCACATCGCATACGGCGCATGCTCGCGCCGCGCTCAATGCAGATGCTTCAATTTGTCAGGATTCCGCACGACATAGATCGCGACGATCTTGCCGTCGTCGATCTCGAGTGCCGTCGTCTGCAGCTCGCCGTCGGCTTCCAGCGTGACGAAACCCGGCAGCCCGTTGATGAACCCGGCCCGCACGAGCTTCGACGCATGCGTCGCGAACAGCTCGGCCAGGTACGCATGCACCCGCATCACGCGTTCGAAGCCGAACACCGGCTTGCCGGCCGCCGTACGCTTGCCGCCGCCGTCCGAATGCAGGCTCACGTCCTCGGCGAGCATCGCGCCGAGCGCGCGCATGTCGCCGCTGCGTGACGCCGCGAAGAACGCTTCGGCCAGTTCGATCCCGCGCTGCTTCTCGACATGAAAACGCGGCCGCGCCTCGCGCACGTGCGTGCGGGCCCGCGCGGCGAGCTGCCGGCATGCGGCCGGGTCGCGCTGGATCGTCGTGGCCACTTCGTCGAATTCGAGGCCGAACACATCGTGCAGCAGGAACGCCGCGCGTTCGAGCGGCGACAGCCGTTCGAGCGCGAGCAGCAGCGGCAGCGTGACGTCGTCCTGTTCGTCTTCCTCGACGACCGGCTCGGGCAGCCACGGGCCGATATAGGTCTCGCGCTGGTGCCGCGCGGACTTCAGCTGGTCGAGGCACATGCGCATCACCATGCGGCGCAGGAACGCCTCGGGCACGCGCACCTCGGTACGGTCGACGTCCATCCAGCGGATGAACGCGTCCTGCACCATGTCCTCGGCATCCGCGACGGAACCGAGCATCCGGTACGCGACGCGGATCAGCGTGCGACGCAGCGGATCGAAGCTCGCCGCCGCGTCGGCCCGTTCGTCGGCGTTGCCGCTGGCCGGGTCGAGGCTCGGCATCAGGCCACCATCTTCGCGGCGGCGGCCTTCGCGTCGGCCGGGTCGACCCACAGCCCGAAGCCGACGGCGAGCCGGTTCCAGCCGTTGATCACGTTGATCATCACCGTGAGTTTCACCTGTTCTTCCTCGCTGAAATGGTCGTTCAGCGCCGCGTAGGCCGCTTCGTGCGCCGCATGGCCCTCCGACAGCCGCGTGAGCGCCTCGGTCCAGCCGAGCGCCGCGCGTTCGCGGTCGGTGTAGCAGGGCGCGTCGCGCCATGCGGACAGCAGGTAGATGCGCTGCTCGGTCTCGCCTTCCTCGCGCGCCTCGACGGTGTGCATGTTAAGGCAGTTCGCGCACGCGTTGATCTGCGACGCGCGGATCTTGACCAGCTCGATCAGCGTCGGCTCGAGGCTCCCGGCCGCGGCGACCGACACGGTCATCCAGCTCTTCATCAGCGCGGGGGCGGCGGCAAACGGATTGAGTTTCGCAGTCATGTTGCTTCTCCTTTCGTGTGGGTTCCGCCGATATGACGAGCGAGCCCCCGCGCGTGTGACATCGATGCAAAAAATTTTTTGGCGCCGTCGAAGCGGGCAGCGGCAAGCGAAGGGCGGAGCCGTTGAGCGGGGCACCAAGAAGGTCGCGATATCGACTGACGAATCGGCTGCCCGACGCCGCGCCTCGGACGCACGCGCGCCATCGACCTTTCACGCATGCCGAGCGGCTGTCACCGGACGTCAGTAGGGCGCGGCCGCGGGCACGCGCATTGCGCCTGTCGGCCGACCCCTGCTACGAGGGCGCCGACGGTTCATTACGCACGCGATGCCGACGTCATGAATGCTTTCATTTTTCTTTCGCTTTCGTTTCATCCGAAATCCGATTCGCGACGTTCACATTTCTGGACCATACTGTTCTGCACGGGCAGATGAAGTGAAGCCGCATGAGCGACCCGGCGCGCGCGCCGGCTGCCCGACGACGCAGCAGCAATTCGCCCGTCAGCCGCGCGCATCTCAGCGCAAGGCTTTCCCTTTTCCGGCAACGCAACGCAGCGAATCGCGACGTGAACGGTAAACCGATGAGCCTTTTTGCCTCCCAGCTTCAGCGCCGTTATCAGGACGTGCGCGCCCATAGCGTCGCGCTGACCGCGACGCTGTCCGCCGAAGACCAGGCCGTGCAGTCGATGCCCGACGCGAGTCCGACCAAATGGCATCTCGCGCATACGACCTGGTTCTTCGAAACCGTCGTGCTGATGCGCCGCGTGCCGGGCTACGCGCCGTTCGACGACGCATTCCAGTTCCTCTTCAATTCCTATTACGAAGCGCTCGGGCCGCGCCATCCGCGACCGCAGCGCGGGCTGCTCACGCGTCCGTCGCTCGACGAGGTGCATGCGTACCGGCAATACGTCGACGACGCGATGCTGCGCGCGCTGGCCGGCGCCGACGCGGCGCTGCTCGACGCGATCGCGCCCGAGCTGGTGCTCGGCCTGCATCACGAGCAGCAGCATCAGGAACTGATCGTCACCGACATGCTGCATGCGTTCTCGTGCAACCCGCTGCGGCCGGCATTCCGGCCGCGCACGGGCGACGAAGCCGGATGCGCGCTCGCCGCGGGCGACGCCGGCCCGTTGCGCTGGCTGCCGCAGCCGGGCGGGCTCGTCGAGATCGGCCACAATGGCGACGCGTTCTCGTTCGACAACGAACGGCCGCGTCACACCGCGCTCGTGCGGCCGTACGAGATCGCCAACCGCCTGGTGACGAATGCGGAATTCGCCGCGTTCATCGCCGACGGCGGCTATACGCGGCCCGAGTTCTGGCTGTCCGACGGCTGGGCCACGGTGCAGCGGGAAGGGTGGCAAGGGCCCGCGTACTGGATGCCGGACGACGACGATGCAGCCGCCACGCGCGTGCGGCGCACGTTCGGCCTGCATGGCGTCGAGCCGCTCGCGCCCGACGCGCCGGTGTGCCACGTGAGCTTTTACGAAGCGGCCGCGTATGCGGAATGGGCCGGCGCGCGGCTGCCGACCGAATTCGAATGGGAAACCGCGTTCGCGGCCGACGGCATCCGGCAGATGCTCGGGCACGTGTGGCAATGGACGCGTTCGTCCTACGAGCCGTATCCGGGCTTTCGGCCGCTCGCCGGGGTCGCGGCCGAATACAACGGCAAGTTCATGGTCGGCCAGCAGGTCCTGCGCGGCAGCAGCATCGCGACGCCGCCCGGACACGAACGGCCGACGTACCGCAATTTCTTTCCGCCGGCGGCACGCTGGCAATTCACGGGAGTGCGACTTGCGCGAGACGTCTGACCTGACGGCCACGAGCGGTGGCCTGCAACCCGCCCGCGATTCGCGGCCGAGCGCGTTCGAGCGCGATCTGATCGACGGACTGTCGCGCACGCCGCGCAGCATCCCGCCGAAATACTTCTACGATGCGGCTGGCTCCGCGCTGTTCGACCGCATCTGCGAACTGCCGGAGTACTACCCGACGCGCACCGAGCTCGGCATCCTGCGCGATCGCGCGGCGGAGATCGTGCGGCGCGTCGGCCCGCACGCGGACATCGTCGAATTCGGCGCGGGTTCGCTCGAGAAGATCCGCGTGCTGCTCGACGCATTCGCGGACAACTATGCGAACGCACCGGCGCGCTACGTACCGGTCGACATCTCCGCCGATTACCTGCACGGCGCGGCCGCGCGGCTGCGTGCGGCCTATCCGTGGCTCGACGTCGCGCCGCTCGCGGCCGACTACACGAAGGCCGAGCAACTGGCGCCGTTGACCGAAACGCCGCGGCGGCGCATCGGTTTCTTTCCCGGTTCGACGATCGGCAACTTCTCGCCGGAAGAAGCCGACACGTTCCTGCGCGACGCGGCGCGGCTGCTGCGCGGCGGCGGCCTGCTGGTCGGCGCGGATCTCGTGAAGGACGAGCGCACGCTGCATCACGCGTACAACGACGCGCAGGGCGTGACCGCGCAGTTCAACCTGAACCTGCTGGTGCGCGCGAACGCGGAGCTCGGCGCGGACTTCGACGTCGACGCCTTCTCGCACTGCGCGTTCTACGATCGCGGGCGGCAGCGCATCGAGATGCATCTGGTCAGCGACGTCGCGCAGACCGTGCACGTGCGCGGCCACGTGTTTCGTTTCGAAGCCGGCGAACGCATCCATACGGAGAATTCGCACAAGTTCACGATCGACGGCTTTCGTGCGATGGCGCGCCGCGCCGGATTCGAACCCGATACCGTGTGGACCGACGCGGACAACCTGTTCAGCGTGCACTGGCTGCGCAGCGTCGACGATATCCGCGCGTAACGCGCGTTGCCGCGAACCGCCCGCGCCGCGAAGGCGAGGGCGGTTCGCTCGCCATGCACACCGGCGGGTGCGATCCGATCGCCGGTTTCGTGCCGAAAATCCCCTTTTTACCGACCCGATGCATCGCTGCAACGGTGTGTGGAATACCGCCTTTGCCTTGCTCCATCAGGCTTTGCGGGCACCCGTAAACGTCCGTTACCTGTCTCGCATACCCGTTTCACCTGTGTCAGCGCCTGGTGCCTAGACTCCGAACCGTAGTCACATGACGCACGACACGTGCAGGGAGTCGCGAAATGAGCAAGAAACTTATTCTCGGTGCAGTTCTCGGTGTAGCGGCGCTGGCAGCTTCGGGCGTCGCGTCGGCCCACGTCGACCTGTCGGTCGGCATCGGCGTGCCGGGCGTCTACACGGCGCCGGCGCCCGTCTATGTGGCGCCGCCTCCGCCGGTGATGTACGCGCCGGTCGGCTATCGCGATGACGACTGGCGTGCGCGCCAGTGGCGTGAACACGAGTGGCGCCGCCGTGAATGGCGCGAGCACGAGTGGCGCGAACGCGCGTGGCGTGACGGCGGCGGCTGGCGCGGCCGTTGGGACTGAGCGCGACCGGCACACGAGCGCACTGATCACGACGACCTGAGGAGAGTGATCACATGAATCCCATCCGGCACATCGGACGGTATGCAGCCGCCGCACTCGTTGCGCTCGCAACGATCGGCAGCGCGCACGCGGCGGGCTGCATGAAGGGCGCGGTGGTCGGCGGTGTGGCCGGCCACTACGCGGGGCACCACGCGGTGGTCGGCGCGGTCGGCGGCTGTATCGTCGGCCATCACATGGCGAAGAAGCACGCGCAAGAGCAGGCCGCGCAGCACAAGGCCGCCGCGCAGGGCATGCAGGCGGCGCAGTAAGCAACCTCGTCACCGGGGCGATGCCGTCGCGTCGCTCCGGTGCTTCGTTCCCGCGTTCATGCACGCACCGAATTGATCCGACGAATGCGTGCCGCACGCGTCGTTACGATCATTTACAACGTCGTGCGGCGCGAGTTTCGCGCGTTCATAAAATGCAGTCACACAAACGCGCTCCAGGGAGCACAGGATGAAACAGCAACGATATCTGTCCGTCCTCACGGCCGCGCTGCTCGCGCTCGGCTCGGTGTCCGCCCATGCGGCGGCCGGCGGCAATGGCGGGGGCAACGGCGGCGGTCATGGCGCTGGCGGCTCGGGCGGCAACGCGGGCGGCATGTCCGCCGGTCACATGAGCGGCCAGGCACTGAGCAACTCGAACGGCATGCACGCGGGCGACCGCGACAAGGGCCTCGCGCGCGCGGCCGACCGTTCCGACACGATCGCCGATCGCACCGGCACGCAGCCGGGCCGGGGTCACACACACGCGCATGGCCATACCGCGCATGCGTCGACGTCCACGCATCATTCGCATCGGAATGCATTCGGCCGCACGCTGTAAGCACGGCCGGCGAATGCAGGAGAAGGGCGCTTCGGCGCCCTTTTTTCATGGTGAAAACGCACGAGGCTGTCGACCGGAAACCTCATGCCGACCCGATTTGCAACCAGCCGTAACTGCGTCGCCCGCCCGCGAGAATACGGATGGCTTTCATGCGAATGACAGGATGAAAACCGGCCGGAGCAACAGGCGCCGCGGGCACTCGGCACGATCGGTAAAGGCCCGGCCACGCCGATAAAAAAGGGCGGCTCGTCGCCGCCCTTCGTCTCACCGCCCCGCGCCCGCCGTCGGCGCCGCAGGTTCGAACAACGCATCGGCCTGCGTGACCCGCACGAAGCGCGCCGCGCCGTCGCCGTCGACCAGCGCACGGAAATGCGCTTCGCCGCACGCGAGCTTCGCGCGCTCGTGCTCGCTCGGCACGTGGCCGTCGGCATTCGGCGTATCGACGACGAAGTACAGCCGCTCGCCGCCGTCCTGTTCCGCGAGCACGGCCCAGTCCGGGTGATAGCTGCCGAGCGGCGTCTGCACGCGGAACCACGCCGGCAGCTTCGCGTAAAGCTTCACGCCGTCGTGCGCTTCGAGCGCATCGGCGAACGCGCGCTCGGCGTCCGTCTCGCACACGACCGCTTCGTGGATCGACTTGCGCGCGTCCGGCCGCAGGTTGCGCAAGTAGCCGGTCAGCGCCTCGCTCTCGAACGATTCGAGCGCATGCACGTGGCGCTCGCCGAGCTTGCGGTACGCGATGCCCGCGACGAGCGCGAGCCGCTTGCAGCGGTTGATCGCGTCGGCCGCGACCGCGATGAACTGCTGCGGATTCACGCGGAAATCGTCGAGCCGGCCGCTGTCGGCGAGGATCGTCGCAAGCGAACGGCGCGTGAGCTGTGTGCGGTCCTGCAGCTCGGTGAGCAGGTCGGGCAGCGGCAATTCGCCTTCGTCGAGCAGCACGGTGCCGGCGCCGGCAACCTCGATCGCCTCGATGCCGGCCTTGCCGATGTCGATCTCGGCCTTGCGCCACTGCAGCCGCGCCCGTGCGATGTCCGGCGCGTCGCGCAGCGCGGCCGTGCAGTCGCGTACCAGCTTCGCGTTGTCGAACTCGACGCGGTACACAGTGCGATGGCGGATGCGATCCCACAGCGCGCGGAAATCCTCGCCGAACACGACGGCCTTGCCCGATGCATCGCGCCGCAACGCGATCGCGCGGCGCTCGTCGGCATTGCGCACCGCGAAGCGGCCCGACAGCTTGCGCAGCGTCGCGACGATCGGCGCACGCAGCCGCTCGAATGCATCCGGCAGCACGAGCGCGCTCTGGCGCAGCGCATCCTTCAGCCGGTCGAGCACCTTGCCCTGCGCGTCGACGTAGCCCTGCTCGTGCAGATGATTCCACAGCACGCGCGACAGCTCGATGCCGAGCGCGTGCGCAGGGCCGCCGTCTTCCTGCACCGGCAGCGCCGCGAACTGGTGTTCCTCGACGATCCCGAAACGGATGCCCGTATCGGCCTCGATTTCCTTCTGCAGGTTTTCCGCGAACGATTCGTAGCGCTCGGTCGCGATCACGGTGAGCGTGTTCACGCCCGGGTCGCGCACGCGTTCGCCGTCCTGGTCGACCGCGAGGCGCAGCCCGCGGCCGAGCGTCTGGCGGCGCTCGCGTTCGGTCTGGATGTCGCGCAGCGTGCAGATCTGGAACACGTTCGGGTTGTCCCAGCCTTCCTTCAGCGCCGAGTGCGAGAAGATGAACTTCAGCGGCGTGTCGAACGACAGCAGCGCTTCCTTCTCGCGCATGATCAGGCCGTACGCGCGTTCCGCGTTTTCGCGGGCCGCCGCGCTGCTCTCGCTCGTGTCGGTCCAGCCGCCCTTGCGGTCGATCGAGAAGTAGCCGTTGTGCGCGCGCTCGACCTCGAGCGCGACGTCGACGCCGTCGAACAGCGCACGGTAGGCCGGCACACGGGCCGCGCGCGCATATTCCTCTTCGAAGATCAGCGCGTAGTCGCCCTTCACCGGCATGCCGTTCTCGTCGTAGCGGCGATAGCGTTCGACAGAATCGACGAAGAACAGCGACAGCACCTTCACGCCGCGCTCGGCCAGGCGCAATTCCTTGTCGAGATGCTCGCGGATCGTGCGGCGGATCATCTCGCGCTGCACGGCGAGCGTGTCGATGTCGCCGAACGCCTCGCCGAGCGACAGGAACGCCTCGCCTTCCGGATGGCGCAGCTCGACGTACTCGGCGCCCTTGACCGCATGCACCTCGCCGATCCGCAGCCCCGCGTACAGCGCGCGCTTGGTCAGCCGCTCGAGATCGTCGCCGTCGGTGGCCGACACGATCTGGCGCTTCACGCCGGCCGCCGTCGCGACGTCGAGCTCGACGCGCGCGCTGATCGCGCCGCGCCGGTTCGACACGCCGACGAGCCGCACGTACGGCTTGTTGTGCGCATCCTCGACGATCGCCGACGCGATCTCGATCTGCTTGACGAGCTTGCGCTCGTACGCGTCGACCGCGTCGAGCCGGTACACCATGTGATGGCGGTCGACGTGCGTGGCCGAATAGCGCAGCGTGCAGAGCGGCGCCATCGCGGCGAGCGCTTCGCGCCCGCGCCCTTCGAGGCCGCCGTCGACGCTTTGCGGCTCGTCGACGATCACGATCGGCCGCGTCGCGCGGATCAGGTCGATCGGCTTCTCGCCGCCGGTCTTCTCGCTGTCCTTGTAGAGGTTGTTGATCTCTTTCTTGTTGATCGCGGCGACCGTCATCACCATGATCTGGATCGCCGCGCTCGCCGCGAAGTGGCGCACCTGGCCGAGCTTCGCGGAGTCGTACAGGAAATAGTCGTACGGCACGCCCGCGTACAGCGCGCGGAAGTGATCCTCGGTGATCGCGAGCGTCTTGTGCACGCCTTCCTTGATCGCGATCGACGGCACGACGATCACGAATTTCGTGAAGCCGTAGCGGCGGTTCAGCTCGAAGATCGTGCGCAGGTACACGTAGGTCTTGCCGGTGCCGGTTTCCATCTCGACGGTGAAGTCGCGCGAGCCGGGCAGGCCGGATGGCGGCAGCCCGCCGCGCAACTGCACGTCGGCGAGATTGCGCGCGAGCGCGTCGTCGGTCAGCGACAGCCGGTTGCCGACGCCTTGCTCCGATACCGCGAAGCCGAGCGAGCCTTGCGCGGCGGCCGTCGTGCCGGGCGCGGCGTTCGCGAGCACGCTGAAGTCGCCGCGATACGATTCCTGGCCGCGAAACAGGTCGCAGACGGCGTCGATCGCCTCGCGCTGGTAGTCGAGATCCGCTTCGAAATGCAGCCGCATCACAGGCTCCGCACGCGCTTCACGCCGTGCTGTTCGAGCAGCGCGGCGAGATTGAGCTTCGCGACGTCGTCGACGAAGCCGCTGTCGCGGAACAGGCAGGTGACGTCGCGCGACGCGCCGCTCGCGTCGAGCAGATCGACGATGCCGTCGGCGAGCGGGCCCGCGTCGTCGCGCGAAATGCGGGCATCGAAGCACGCGACGATCGCGCGGCCGATCAGGTGCACCGTCTTGCCGGCCACCTGGTGATGCTCGACCGGCGTGCACAGGTCGAGGCCGAGCTTGAGCGTCAGCTCGGCAAGCAGGTCGTCTTCGGTGCGGCCGGTCTTCACGTGCTCGACGGACGCGAAGAGGGCGTGGTCGAAGTCGTCGCGGCGCGGGTCCCACTCGATCACGTTGGTCGTGTCGAGCCGGTACACGCGAAAGCCGAGGTCGCCATAGCTTTCCGGATAGTCGCGCGCGACCTGCTGCGCGGCGCGGCGCAGGCGCTCCTTCGTGATTTCCGCGAGCGTCAGCGGTTTTTTCAGCTTCGCGCAGAAATCGGCGGCCGCGGTTTGCGTCTTGTCGCGGCGGTCGAGCGCCTCGGGCAGCTGCACGAGGATATAGCGGCGCGCGCCGCCGTCGGTCGCGTTCACCTGCATCACCGCGTGGCCGGTCGAACCGGAACCGGCGAAGCAGTCGAGCACGATGTCGTCGCCGCGCGTGCACCAGCCGATCACGGCCGCCGCGAAGTCGACCGGCTTCGGCAGGTCGAACGGGATGCCGAGCGTCTTCAGCAGCGCGTCGTCGGAGCCCGCGAACGGCAGCACCGACGGCACGTTCTCGTACATGTTCTCGTCGAGGTAGTAGATCCGCTGCGGCTGCGTGGTTTCATCCGGGCCGAATTCGATCTGGCCGCGCTCGAGCAGCGCCTGCATCGTCGCGGGCGGGTTGCGCCAGCCGCGCGCCGGCATCGCGCACGGCTTGCCGGTGACCGGGTGGATCAGCGGCGTGAAATATTCGTCCGGCGCCTTCTTCTTGTTCGGCCACGCCATCGACACGAGGCGGTACACGCGGCCCTCCGGCGACAGCCGGTCGTACATCACTTCGCCGCCGGACAGGTTGGTCTGCGCCTTCATCCACGCGCGATACGCCTTCTGCGCGTCCTTCGGGTTGCCGCTGCGATACACCGCGTCGTGCGCGGCGTCGAGCATGCGCTGCGCGTTGCGCTTCGGACGCTTGAGCGGCGCCCGTTCGAGCAGCGTCTCGGCGTTGCGCGCGAACAGCACCAGCGATTCGTGCTGGTACGCAACGCCGCGCGCGTCGCCCTTCGGGTTGCGCTTGTCCCACACGGCCACGCCGAGCTCGTTTTCCTCGCCGAAGATCTCGCGCAGCATCAGCACCAGCGCATGCACTTCGTGCTCGTCGATGTGCACCGCGATCAGCCCCTCGTCGGACAGCAGCGCGTGCGCGAGCTTCAGGCGCGGATACATCATGTTCAGCCAGTCGGTGTGGAACCGGCCGTTCGCCTCGGTGTTGGTGCTGCGCTTCACGCCGGCTTCGGTCTGGCCCGTCATCGCCAGGTAGTGGCGGATGCTGTCGCTGAAGTCGTCCGGATAGACGAAATCGCTGCCGGTGTTGTACGGCGGGTCGATGTAGACGAGCTTCACCTTGCCGGCGTAGCTCTTGTGCAGCAGCTTCATCACGTCGAGGTTGTCGCCCTCGATCACGAGATGACGCGTGTCGTCCCACGCGACGCTGTCGTCGGGGCAGGGACGCAGCGTGCCCGTTGACGGTGTGAGCGCGGCCTGGCGCGCGGCGCGCTTGCCGTGCCAGTGGAAGCCGTAGCGCTCGTCGGCGTCGCCGACCGTGCGCTCGCCGACCAGCGCCTTCAGCACGTCGACGTCGACCGACGCGCCGTCCGGGCCTTCGGTCACGAGTTCGGGGAACAGCGCCTTCAGGCGCGCGACGTTGTCGGCGGTGAAATCCGTCGACATCGCCTGCGGGCTGGCCGCATCGAGTTTCTGCATCGTCTTTTCCATCGGAGCCCGGCCGCGCGCGCCAGGACGTCGGGCGCGCTCACGGCACCGGCGGCAATGGCCGCCCGGGCAAACCCGAAACGCTAGCGAGTCGGTCGGCGCAGGTCAAGCGCCGATGTGAGCCGGGCGGGCGTGTATCGGCCGCGATCGCCCGCCGGACGGGCCGCCAGCGGGTTCGGGCCGGTTGTCGCACGGGCCGGGCGCGTCGCGGCTGCGGAAAGGACGAAAAAAGGGCACGGTCGGAATCAAATGCCGGGGTGTCCGTAGGGAGAATCGCGCAAGGAAAGTGCGGCACGGGCCGACGAGTGCGGCCCGAATGAGGCGGAAGAAGATCTATGTGCGTCGGCGGGGCGTCTAGCGCCACCCGATCAACACCCGCCCGATCGCATCGAGCCCCATGTCGAACAGGTGCGACACGAACGGCACGAGGTTCGGGATCATCAGTTGCACGAGCAACAGCCCGACGATCAGCGTGACGGGAAAGCCGATCTGGTACATGCCGATCTGCGGCGCCGCGCGGTTCAGGATGCCGAGCGCGAGGTTCGCGATCAGCAGCGCCACGACCACCGGCAGCGACAGCAGCAGCCCCATCTCGAACACGGTCGCGCCGAATGCGGCGAGCGTGCGCCAGCCCGGCGCGTGCAGCAGGTCGGCCGACACCGGCAGCGACTGGAACGACGCGGCGAGCGCCGCGAACATTTGCAGGTGGCCGTCCACCGCGAGGAACGCGAGCATCGCGACCGCGTTCAGGAACCGGCCCATCGCGGGCGTCGCGCCGCTCGAATGCGGATCGAAGAACGTCGCGAAGCCGAGCCCCATCGACAGCCCGATGAAGTCGCCGGCCGCTTCGACGGCCGCGAACACGAGCTGCATCGTGAAACCCATCGCGACGCCGATCAGGAATTGATTGACGAGGATCCAGATGCCCTGCGCTGAGAATACGGTGACGTCCGGCATCGCACCGAGCGTCGGCGCGACGACGAGCGCCATGAATGCGGCGACGCCGATCTTCACGCGCACCGGCACGGCCGCGTGGCCGACCATGGGCGCCGTCGCGACGAGCGCGAGCATCCGCACGAACGGCCACAGGAACGCCGTGAGCCAGCCGTTGAGCTGCGCGTAGGTGACGGAGAACATGCGGGAAAGGGGGCCGAGCGCGGCTCAGCCGGCGCCGAGCGTCGCGACGTGCAGCAGCGTCTGCCGCAGGTAGTCGAGCATCGTCGTCAGCATCCACGGGCCGGCGATCACGAGCGTCGCGGCGACCGCGAGCAGCTTCGGGATGAACGACAGCGTCGCTTCGTTGATCTGCGTCGCGGCCTGGAACAGGCTCACGACGAGGCCGACCGCGAGCGCGACCAGCAGCAGCGGCGCCGCGAGCAGCAGGCCGACCATCATCGCCTGGTGCGCCAGCGTCATTACTTGTTCGGGCGTCATCGTGTGATTCCTCCGCAGCTTACGTGAAGCTCTGCGCGAGCGAGCCGATCAGCAGCTGCCAGCCGTCGACCAGCACGAACAGCATCAGCTTGAATGGCAGCGACACTGTGGACGGCGACACCATCATCATCCCCATCGACATCAGCACGCTCGCGACGACCATGTCGATGATCAGGAACGGGATGAAGACGGTGAAGCCGATCTGGAAACCGGTCTTCAGCTCGCTCGTGACGAACGCGGGCACCAGCAGCGACAGCGGCACGTCGTCGGGGCCCTGCATCGGCGCGGCCTTCGAGATCTTCGCGAACAGCGCGAGATCGGTCTCGCGGGTCTGCTTCAGCATGAAGGTCTTGAACGGCGCGACGCCGCGCTGCACGGCCTGCTCCATCGGCATCGAGCCGTCGGAGAACGGCTTGTAGCCGTCGTTGTACGCACGGTCGAGCACCGGCGACATCACGAAGAAGGTGAGGAACATCGCGAGGCCGACGAGCACCTGGTTCGGCGGCGTCGTCGCGGTGCCGAGCGCCTGGCGCAGCAGCGACAGCACGATGATGATGCGCGTGAAGCTCGTCATCATCAGCAGCATCGCCGGCAGGAACGACAGCATCGTGAGCAGCAGCATCGTCTGCACGCTCAGCGAATAGGTGGTGCCGCCGTGCGGGCCCGGGCTCGCGTTGAACGCGGGCAGGCCGTTCGCCTGCGCATACGCGAGCGCCGGGGCGAGACAGAGGATCAGCACGGGCGCGACGCGCGCCGCGTGACGCAGGAATGCGTGTTTCATCGGAATGCGGGGACGGAAAGAGGGCGCGGCGCCATGTCAGCGGTCCTTGCCGCGACCGAGGCGTTTCGCGGCTTCGCCCGCGAGCGCGTCGCGAAACCGCGAGCCGAACGTGCCGGGCAGGGTACCGTCGGACGGATTGCCGCCGGCGGATGCGTCGGCCGCGGCAGGACCCGCGGCCGCGGTGGTGGCCACCGAACCGGCCGGCAGCGTATGCAGCAATCGCACGTTGCCCGGCGCGACGCCGAGCACGAGCCAGGTATCGCCGATCTCGACGATCGTCGCGCTTTCCTTCGCGCCGAGCCCGACGCTCGACACGACCTTCAGCGGGCCGCCGCGCCGCGCGGGCTGGAACCCGAAGCGGCGGGCGAGCCATGCGCACGCGAACACGAGGCCGATCACGACCGCGAGCCCGACGAGCGTCTGCAGCACCGCGCCGATGCCAAGCGACGGCGCGGCCGAACCGACCATCACGCTCGACGCGATCGAACCGGGGTGGTTGACCGCGTTCATGTCGGCGGCGCCGGCCGGTGCGCACGCGAGCGACGCGGCGACGGCCAGTGCCGCCGCCGCAATCGCGCGGCACGCGCGCCGGCCGGACATCACGACGTTCATCGATTCAGCTTCCGGATGCGTTCAGCCGGCGTGATGATGTCGGTGAGACGAATACCGAACTTGTCGTTGACCACCACGACTTCGCCCTGCGCGATCAGGCAGCCGTTCACGAGCACGTCCATCGGCTCGCCGGCCATGCCGTCGAGCTCGACGACCGACCCCTGCGCGAGTTGCAGCAGGTTGCGGATCGCGATCTTCGTGCGGCCGAGCTCCACGGTCATCTTGACCGGGATGTCGAGGATCATCTCGATGTCGTTGTGCGTCGAGCTCGCCGCTGCCTTCGACAACGGCTGGAACACGCCGGCGCCCGTCGCGCCCGCCTGCACCGGCTGCTCGTTCTGCTCGGCGAGCGCGGCCGCCCAGTCGTCCATGCCCGGATCTTCCTCGGCCGCGGCCGGCGCCTTCGCGTCGGCGGCCGACGCCGCGAGGGCCGCATCGGCCATCGCCTGGATGTCGTCGTCGGGCGTCTGGTTCAGCTCACTCATATCCACCTTCCTTCATCGAATCGCTCGCGCCGATCATCTTCTGCACGCGCAACGCATATTGACCATTGAAAATTCCGTAGCCGCATTCCATTACCGGCACGCCATCGACCTTCGCGGTGATCGTGTCCTCGATCTCCAGCGGCAGCACGTCGCCCGCGCGCAGGTTCAGGATCTTCTCGAACGTCGACGAGATCTCGGCGAGATTCGCGGTCAGCTCGACTTCCGCGGCCTGCACCTGCTGCGACAGCACGCGCACCCAGCGGCGGTCGACTTCGAGCGCCTCGCCCTGGATCGGCGAGCTGAGCACGTCGCGGATCGGCTCGATCATCGAGTACGGCATGCAGATGTGCAGCGTGCCGCCCGTCGGCCCGAACTCGATCGAGAACTGCGTGACGATCACGATCTCGTTCGGCGTCGCGACGTTCGCGAACTGCGTGTGCATCTCCGAGCGCACGAATTCGAACTGCAGCGGCCGCACGCTCTTCCACGCGGTCGTGTAGTGCTCGAACACGAGGTTCAGCAGCTTGCCGATGATCCGCTGCTCGGTGGCCGTGAAGTCGCGGCCCTCGACGCGCGTGTGAAAGCGCCCGTCGCCGCCGAACAGGTTGTCGACGACGAAGAACACGAGGTTCGGGTCGAACACGAACAGCGACGTGCCGCGCAGCGGCTTCACGTGCACCAGGTTCAGGTTGGTCGGGATCGGCAGGTTGCGGGTGAATTCGCTGTACTTCTGCACCTTCACCTGGCTGACGGAAATTTCCGCCGTGCGCCGCATGAAGTTGAAGATGCCGATCCGCAACAGGCGCGCGAAGCGGTCGTTGATGATCTCGAGGCCGGGCATCCGGCCGCGGACGATTCGCTCCTGCGTCGCGATGTTGTAGGGGCGGACGCCCGATGTGTCGCGCTGCTCGTCGACTGCATCGGTTTCGCCCGTGACGCCCTTGAGGAGGGCATCGACCTCCTCCTGGGACATGAACTCCTGGTGACCCATACGCGCTCCTTTCGCGGCCGCGTTACTGGACGACGAACTCGGTGAACAGGACGTCGTCGACCTTCGCGCGCTGGTTGCCCGGCTGCGTCGGCTGTTCGATCAGCTCCCGCAGCTCCGTCGCGAGCGAACGCTTGCCCTCCGGCGTCGCGAGCTCCTCGGGATGCTTGTTCGACAGCGCGAGCAGGATCCGGCTGCGGATTTCCGGCATCCGCGCGGTCAGTTGCTCCTGCGCCTTCGGATCGGTGAGCTTCAGCGACAGGCCGACGCGCAGGTAGTGCTGCGCGCCGTCGTCGGACTGCAGGTTCACGGTCAGCGGGTCGAGCGGGAAGAACACCGGCGCGGCAAGCGGCGCCGGCTCGGCGGGCGCGCTCGGATGGCCGACGCCCGCCTTGTTCAGGAACACGTACATGCCGCCGGCGGCGGCGGCAGCCGCGCCCAGCGCGATGACGGCGATGAGCGCGATGCGCTTGAACTTGCCGGACGAAGCCGGCTTGTCGGCGGTCGGGGTTGCAGTCGTGGCCATGTGAATGCGTGCGTGATGTCTCGTAGCATGCATTGTTCGGCATCCGGGCCGAGGCCGATGGGCGGAAAAGAGGGGGAATTGCGGCTATCTCAGCCGATGGTCGCCCGGGTGCCGGCGCGATGTCGCGCATGAATGCAGAGGGGGAAACGATCAGGCGGGGGCGCGGCCGGCGGGAACCGGGCCGTCTGGCGGAAGGCGCGGCAGGGCGGCCAGCGGCGCCCGCCCGCACTTCTGTCAGATCGGCAGCAGCGTGAGCAACGGCGCGATCAGCACCATCGCGACGCCCGCGATCATCATCGTCAGGCTCGACACGACGCCTTCCTCGTTGCCGATCTCGCGCGCCTTCGCGGTGCCCACGCCGTGGGCGGCCGCGCCGAACAGCGCGCCCCGCGCGAGCCGCGTGCGCATCGGCACGAGCGCCAGCACGAGCTCGCCGAGCAGCATCCCGCAGATGCCGGTCGCGATCACGAACAGGGCGGTGAGATCCTTCGGCGCGTGGATCTTGTCCGACACGGCGAGCGCGAACGGTGTCGACACGGAGCGCGTCATCAGCGAGCGCTGCAGCTCGGGCGACAGGTGCAGCAGCTTCGCGAGCAGCAGCGACCCGCATACGCCCGCGGCGATCCCGACCGCGACGCCGACCGACAACGACAGCCAGTGGCGGCGGATCAGGTCACGATAGTCGTAGATCGGCACCGCGAACGCGATCGTCGCCGGGCCGAGCAGCCACATCAGCCAGCGCGTATCGCGGAAATAGACCGAATACGGGATGCCGGTCAGCAGCACGAGCAGCACCAGCACGCCCGGCACGAACACCAGCGGCGAGAACAGCAGCGTCTTCTTGTACGCGTAGAGCCGCTTCGACGCGAAATACAGCACGATCGTCAGCACGAAGCAGCCGACGGAGATCGCGGTATTCACCCGGTCGGCGGGCAGGTTCGATAGCGCGACGAGCATGGCAGGCTCCCGCTCAGTGCGCGACGGCGCTCAGGCGCGCGCGGCGGCGCTCGGCGAACACGCGCTGCGCGGCGAGCCGGCGTTCGAGCTTCGCGGCGAGATCGACCGCGACGGCCACCGCGACCATCACGAACGCGGTGCCGGCGAGCATCACCAGCGCGATGCGCCAGCCGTCCTCGCGGAACAGCCCGCCGTACTGCACGGCCGCGACGGCGGCCGGCACGAAGAACAGCAGCATGTCGGACAAGAGCCAGTTCGCGCCGTCCTTCACCCATGCCGGGGCGACGCGGCCCGAGAACAGCAGCACGAGGAGCACCGCGAGGCCGATCACGCCGGACGGAATCGGCAGCCCGACCGTGCGCACGGCCCAGTCGACCGCCATCCACAGCACGCCGAGCGCGGTGGCCTGCAGCACGATCCGGCCCGTATGCGCGAGGCTGCCCGAAGCGGCGGGGCGGGCGGCGGCAGTGGCGGTCGGCTTGTTCATGGCGGGCTCCATACAGATGTTTCTGTCAATGGAGCAAGTATAGGGTTTCCCCTAACCATAAATAAAATGACTTGTCTCCATACTTGTCATTCCAATTCGGAATTCGCTTGCATTCGGCTGCACCAATCTGGGGAGTGATCGATGGAATTGCGCGCGTTGCGGTACTTCGTCGAGGTGGTTCGTCAGCAGAGCTTCACCGCGGCGGCCGACAGGCTGTTCGTCACGCAGCCGACCATCAGCAAGATGGTGAAGGCGCTGGAAGATGAGATCGGTTCGCCGCTGCTGCTGCGCGACGGCCGGCAGATGGTGCTGACCGACGCCGGGCGGATCGTGTTCCAGCGCGGCCAGGACGTGCTCGCCGCGCAGGCGCAGCTGCAGTCGGAGCTGAACGATCTCGGCACGCTCGGACGCGGCGAGCTGACGATCGGCATCCCGCCGCTAGGCGGTTCGCTGTTCACGCCGATCATCGCCGCGTACAAGCAGCGCTACCCGAACATCGAGCTGAAGCTGTTCGAGCAGGGCGCGCGGATGATCGAGGCCGCGCTGATGTCGGGCGAGCTGGAACTCGGCGGGCTGCTGGAGCCGGTCGATCCGGGCACGTTCGAGCGGCTGCCGATGGTGCGCGCGCCGCTGTGGCTCGTCGCGCCGCGCGAGTCGCGCTGGGAAGACCACGCGGCCGTGCCGCTCGCGGATCTCGCGCGCGAATCGTTCGTGTTCTATGCGGAAAGCCTCGCGCTGCACGATGCGGTGCTCGATGCGTGCCGGCAGGCCGGCTTCACGCCGTCGATCGTGAGCCGCAGCGGCCACTGGGATTTCATGGCCGCGCTCGTGCATGCGGGCGTCGGCATCGCGCTGCTGCCCGAGCCGTATTGCCGGCGGCTCGATGCAAGCCAGTTCACGTGCCGGCCGATCGTCGAGCCGGAAATCACGTGGGCGATCGCGCTCGGCTGGCTGAAGAAGGGCTACCTGTCGCACGCGGCGCGCGCATGGCTCGACGTCGCGCGGGCGACGCTGCCGCTCGCGCCGGCCGACGATCTCGCGTTCGGCGGATTGCGGGCGAGGGAGTGAAGGCCGGGCCGCCGAGCTCGGCGCGGTCAGACGTGCAGAATCGGGCCTGGATAGCGGGCAACGGTGTGATCGTGCGTGAGCAACGTGACACCTTCCGAAATCGCCTGGGCAATCAGCAGCCGGTCGAACGGATCGCGATGCACCGGAGGCAGTTGCTCGACTGCCAGGACATGGGCGCTCGTGATCGGCAATTCCACGTAGCCGGCGTCGAGCAGATTGCGACGCAGCACGTGCGGCTCGACCTGAAAGTCGGCGCGATCGAGCCCGCGCTTGATCACGATTTCCCAGAGGCTCGCGACGCTGAACAACAGGGTATGGGCGGGATCCTCGATGAGGGTACGGGCGCGATCCGGCAATTCGGTCGCATCCGCCGCTGTCCAAAGAATCAGATGCGTGTCGAGCAACAGTTTCACGCGCCGCCCTCGAACAGCTTCCGGATGGCATCGTCACCCATCGTGTCGAAGTCGTCCGGCACCACGATCTGCCCCTTCATGAAGCCGATCCGCGCCGGCCGCGTCGCCTCGGGCGCATCGATCGGCACGACCTTGACGAGCGGCTTGCCGGCCTTCGCGATCACGAACGGCTCGCCCGCGTGGACAGCCTCGTCGATCAACCGAGACAGGTTCGTCTTCGCGTCATGCATGTTGTAGGTCTGCATGGCATCCTCTCAAATAAACTAAGTTCAATCAATTATTTAGCTTAGTTTATACCACGAATGGCCGCAAGGCCCGTCGTCGGCTGCGTGCCGGAAAGCGGCGCCGTTCCCCTCAATGCCCCATCGCGGGCCCCGCGCCCTTCTTCGGCTTCGTGATCCACACGAGCGCCGCGAGCGCGATGAACACGCCCGCCGACAGATGGAAGAAGTCGTTGGTCGCCATCATGAAGCCCTGCTGCGTGACGAGCTGGTTGAGTTGCGCATTGGCCGTCTGCCCGACGATGCCGAGCTGCGCGAGCGCACCCTGGTAGTCGGTCGTGTTCTGCGCGTAGACGCTCACCGATTCCGACAGCCGCGCATGATGGTAGATCGCGTCGTTCTCCCAGAACGTCGAGCTGGCCGCGGTGCCGATCGCGCCGGACAGCGTGCGCAGGAAGTTCGACAGCCCCGACGCGCTCGCGAGCCGCTCGTCGGAGATGCTCGACAGCGTGATCGTCGTCATCGGCACGAAGAAGCACGCGACACCGATGCCCTGCACGAGCCGCGGCAGGATCACGTGGTTGAACGGCACGTCGAGCGTAAACGTCGCGTTCCACAGCGACACGCCCGCGAACACGATGAACGCGAAGCTCGCGACCATCCGCAGGTCGAGCCGGTGCATGTTGCGGCCGATCAGCGGCGACAGCACCAGCGCAAGCAGCCCGACCGGCGCGGTCGCGAGGCCGGCCTTGCCCGCCGTGTAGCCCATCACCGTCTGCAACCATAGCGGGAAGATCACGACCGAACCGAAGAACGCCATGAAGCCGAACGAGATGATCAGCGCGCCGAGCGCGAAGTTGCGGTCCTTGAAGAGCGACAGGTCGACCACCGGTTCCTTCTCGGTCGCCTCCCACACGAGCATGAACGCGAGCGACACGACCGCGATCAGCGCGAGCGCGACGATGAAGGTCGAGTTGAACCAGTCGCGGTCCTTGCCGAGGTCGAGCATCATCTGCAGGCACGACACGCCGATCACGAGCAGCGCGAGGCCGATCGCGTCGATCCGCTGCTTCGACGTCTTGGTCTCGCGGCCGCGCAGCAGGAAATACGCGCAGGTCGCCGAGAACACGCCGATCGGCAGGTTGATGTAGAAGATCCACGGCCACGTGTAGTTGTCGCTGATCCAGCCGCCCAGCAGCGGGCCGAAGATCGGCGCGACGATCACCGTCATCGCCCAGAGCCCGAGCGCGAGCCCGCGTTTCGCCGGCGGGTAGCTGCGCATCAGGATCGTCTGCGACAGCGGCACCATCGGCCCGGACACGAGGCCCTGCAGCAGCCGGAACGCGATCAGCGTCTCGAAGTTGGTCGCGAAGCCGCACAGCGCCGACGCGATCGTGAACGCGAGCACCGACAGCGTGAAGAGGCGCACCTCGCCGACCCGGCGCGCGAGCCAGCCGGTCAGCGGCACCGCGATCGCGGACGCGACCGAGTACGACGAGATCACCCACGTGCCCTCGCTCGTCGCGACGCCGAGGCTGCCCGAGATGGTCGGCACCGCGACGTTCGCGATCGACGTGTCGAGCACTTCCATGAAGGTGCCGAGCGCGAGCCCGACGGTCAGCAGCGCGAGCGCGCCGCCGGTCAGCGGCGCCGGTTCGGCAGCGGGGGAGGGGGCGGATGCCGTGGTGGCGGACATCGGAATCTCCTAGACGCGGCGCGCGCGACGCGCCGGCACAACGCACGGACACGCGACGCAGCGCGGCCCGGCCGGGTGGAATGAAAAAGGGGAAAAGCGGAGCGGGTGCCTTGTCATCTTCTGCCCAGACAGAGAAATAAGCGAGTGTTTAATCTAGACATGGGGCTCCGCGCGCGTCAGCAGTCGGGTTCGTCGGGCTTCGGGCAGCTGCTCGAACCGGGCCCGTTGGCGATGAAGCGTTGCAGCAGGCCGGTGAGCGTCGCGAGTTCGTCGGCCGAGAAGCCTTCGAGCTGCGCGTTGAGCACGGTCGCGACCAGCGACGGCAGCGCGCGGGCGGCTTCGATGCCGCGCTCGGTCAGCGTCAGCTCGATCATCCGGCGGTCCTGCTCGCTGCGCGCCCGTGCGATCAGCCCCTTGCGTTCGAGCCGGTCGAGCATGCGCGTCATCGAGCCGCTGTCGTACGACATCTTGCGCGACAGTTCGAACGGCGTGCGCGCGTAGCCGCGCGACAGCAGCAGGATCACGCCGATCTGCTGCGCGGTGAGGTCGAACGGCTCGAGCGCGCGATCCATCCGCTCGACGAGCGCCTGCTTCGCCTTCGACAGGTAATAGCCGAGGCTCGTTTCCAGCGCGATGTTCTCGGGATCGTAGAGGCCGCCGGTCATACGATTGCGCGCGCAGCAATAGTGCGTTTCGGGTTAAAACGCGCCCAGTATCTTGAAAAATGATTGCTTAGTCAATATTATTTGAGTCAACCAGTTACGACGTGCATGTTGCACTGCCGGAGACTATGTTCTGACCGATTGGCCCGCGCTGCCGGGCACCCGAGGATGTTCGCGATGCTGTTCCTGAAAAATGCCGCCGGCGCGCTGCGCCGCAACCTGACCGATACCGCTCATCATGTGTTCTCCGGCCCGCACCGCGGCTGGAAGATCGCGCTGTACGTGACGATGCTGGTCGTGCCTGGCGGCTCGCTCGCGGCGCTCGGGTTCGCATGGTTCGATCATCGCCGGCAGCGCAACGCGAAAAATGCCGCCCGCCGCACGAGCCAGCCGGCCGCGACGGAGCCGTCGACATGGCGGGCCGCCGCCGCCGAACCCGTCCCGGTGCCCGTGCGCTGCCACTGACGCCGCCGCACTCCCGCCGCTCTCCGCACGATCCCGCCTGATCGCCGGCCGCGTCACGCGCGGCCGGTGCCGTACGCCGATTCGCCCGCCCGTTTTCCCGCAAGCTGGCCGTAATGGCCGGTAAACCTGCCGGCCGCGCCGGTAACACATTCCGGCTGCCGCGCACCGTACCCTTAGGGCTGCGCAGCTTTCCCGCCGTCAGTTACCATTTGTCCGCCAGCGGCATGACGACCGCATCGCGCGGCGCCGCTCGCCGGCCGTCACGCCCAGACAGGAAAACCACCATGCCGTACGCCTCCCTCCCGCGCGCCGTTCGCCCGCTGAGCGCCGCCGTCGCCATTGCGACGGCCGTGCTGCTCGCCGGCTGCGCCGTCGGGCCCGACTATCACCGCCCCGACACGTCGATCCCCGCCGCGTTCAAGGAAGCGCCGGCCGGCTGGAAAGTCGCGCAGCCCGCCGATCGCGCCGACCGCGGCGCGTGGTGGACGGTCTACAACGATCCGCAGCTCGATGCGCTGATCGGCAGGCTCAACGCGTCGAACCAGACCATCGCGCAATCGGCGGCCGCCTACCGGCAGGCGCGCGCGCTCGTCACCGAGGCACGCGCCGCGTATTTCCCGACCGTCGGGCTGACCGCCTCGGGCTCGCGCGCACGGACGCCGCGCACGTCGCTGTCGTCGGGTTCGTCGTCGAATTTCGGCAGCGGGTCGACCGGATCGATCAACAACAGCTACAGCGTCGGCCTCGACGCCAGCTGGGAACCCGACCTGTGGGGCAAGGTGAGCCGCACCGTCAGCGCGCAGCGTGCCGGCGAAGCGGCCGCCGCGGCCGACCTCGCGAACGCGCGGCTGTCGCAGCAGGCGCTGCTCGCGCAGACCTATTTCCAGTTGCGTACGTCCGATGCGCTGCAAAAGCTGCTCGACGACACCGTGAAGTCGTATGAACGCTCGCTGCAGCTCACGCAGAACCAGTACGCGCAGGGCGTCGCCGCGCGTGCCGACGTGATCCAGGCGCAAACGCAGCTGCAGAGCGCGCAGGCCGCGCAGATCGACAACGGCGTCGCCCGCGCGCAGTACGAGCATGCGATCGCGACGCTGATCGGCGAGCCCGCGTCGACCTTCTCGCTGGCGCCGAATCCGCTCGCGGCCGAGCCGCCGGTCACGCCGGTCGACGTGCCGTCCGCGATCCTCGAGCGCCGGCCCGACATCGCGGCGGCCGAGCGCCGCGCGGCGGCCGCGAACGAGCAGATCGGCGTCGCGATCTCGGCGTTCTTCCCCACGCTCACGCTGTCGGCCACCGGCGGCTTCCAGAGCTCGGTGTGGTCGCAGCTGTTCACGCTGCCGGCGCGCTTCTGGACGGTCGGCCCGCAACTCGCGGCCACGCTGTTCGACGCGGGTCTGCGCGCCGCGCAGACCGACGCCGCGCGCGCGACCTACGACCAGGACGTCGCCGCCTATCGCCTCGCGGTGCTCACCGCGTTCCAGGACGTCGAGGACAACCTCGCGTCGCAGCGCATTCTCGCGCAGGAAATCGACGTGCAGCGGCAGGCGGTCGACAGCGCCGAGCACGCGCTCGCGATCGTCACGAACCAGTACAAGGCCGGCACGGTCGCGTACCTGAACGTGCTGACCGCGCAAACCACCGCGTTCACCGCGCAGCAAAAGCTCGCAACGATCGCCGGGCAGCGGATGGTGTCGTCGGTCGGGCTCGTGAAGGCGCTCGGCGGCGGCTGGAACGTATCGGAGATGGCGCGCGAGAACGGCGACATGGCGGCGCCGGCGCCCTTGCCGGCGTCCGGTGCGGCCGCGCCCGCGGCCATCGCACCGTCGGTCGCCGCACCGCTCGCGCAGAAGTAGAAAGGGAAGCGGGCGACGCGCGCAATCAGAATCAGCGCTGCGCGTCGCCGAAGATCAGCGACACCTGGTTGTTGCCGATCGGGTGGCCGAGCAGGTTCAGCAGTCCGGCGAGGTTCGCCTGCTGTTCGGGCGCCGCATGCGCGGTGCCGCGGAACGATCCCTGGCCGGGGCCGAAGCTGCCGTGCCCGTCGAGGAACAGCGGGCCCTGCGTCGTGGACAGGTCGAGATCGGCGCCCATCCCCTTCGCCTGCAATATCGCGCGGTACGAACCGAGCGGCTTCACGCGCGACACGCGCGAACTCATCGAATCGATCGTCACCGTCAGCTGGCCGAACGCGTTGTTGCCGATCAGCCGCCAGTCGCTCCAGCCGAGCCGCACGTCGCCCTGCAGGTCGAGCGTGTTGAACGGCGTGCCGAGCCCGGTGAGCAGCGACGCAGGCACGGCCATCGTGCCCGCCGACAGCACCGCGCCGCGCCACGTCGCATCGAGCGTGACCGCATCGGGCATCGCTTCGGTCTGCCGCATGCGCATCTGCACACGCCCGGTCAGCAGCGGCCAGAAGCGCGTGGTCCATTCGACCCGGCCCGGCAGCAGCGTCGCCGCGCTCTGGTCGGCGCCCGGCGCGAGCATCAGCGTGCCGGAGCCGTGCCACAGCGACCCGTCCGGATCGGCGAGATTCACGTGGCCGCCGGTCGCACGCGCGAACTGCGGCGCGATCCACGCGGCCGGCGCGAGCGCGACGAGCGTCACCGCCGTCGCCAGGCCGCCTGCCAGCACCCACGGCAACACGGTGCCGAGCCGTCTCGCCCACGGCCGCATCGGCCGGCCTTCGTTTGCGTCATCCACAGCCGTCATCTATTTCTGGACGGAAGGTTGCATCACGGCCGTCAAGTCCACCTGGCCGTCTTCCTTCAGCGCCGTGGCATGCGCCTCGCCGACCTGCACCTTGAACTGCCGGCGCGCATCGTCGAGCCACTGGGTCCATGCCGGGAACGACACGTTCTTCATCTGGATCTGCACGCCGTTGCCGACGATCTGCACCTGCGCGCCCTGCAGCCCGTGATCGGACAGCGATGCAGTGAGCGCATCCTTCAGCGCGAGGCCGGTCGGCGCGACACCCTGCGCGGCGGCGGCCAGCGACTTCGCCTCGTTCGCCTGCGCGGTCATCTGCGCGAGTTCGTGACGCATCGCCGGCAGCTCGCGCTGAATCCTCGCGCGGCCTTCCTGCGCGGGCGACCACAGCACCGAATACGCGATCGCGATCGCCAGCACGGCGCCGCCCCAGCCGAGCAGCGTCTTCTCGCGCGGCGTGCGCTCGCCCCAGAACTGGGCCAGCGTCTGGTTCAGTTGTTCGGTTTTCATGAGCGGCTCCGGATCGTCCATTTGCCCGTGTTGCTGTCGACTTCGCCGGACAGTCCGTTACGCGCGAGGCGCTGCGTGAAATCGGGATCGACCTTGACCTCCGGCTTGAAGCCGACGTCGAGCCGCCGGTCGTGATAGTCGAGCGACGCGATGCCGTTCAGCGGCAGCGCACCCATCGAGCGCGACAAGCCGCTCGACAGCGCGAGGAAATCGTTCGGCGACAGCTCGCCGGCCGCGAGCCGAAGTTGGTCGAGCTGGCGCTGCATCTGCGCGGGCGGGTCGAGCACGGTGGTCGTCTTCGGGAAGGCAGACAGCAGCGTCTCGGTGATCTGCGCGGACAGCGCATCGCGCTCGCGCGACAGCTTCCACCAGTGCAGGTTCATCCCGATCACCGCGACGCCGAGCGTCGCCGCGGCCAGCGCGATCGGCACGCGCAGGCGCTTCACCGTCGCGCGGTCGAAGCGCCACGGCTGCGATTCGAATTCGAACTGGCACAGATCGAATGGCTCGGTCAGCGCCCGGCGCGCGAACGTGTCGAACGATAGCGGCGCGGCGCCCGGCAACAGCGGCGCGTCGGTGCGGCCGACCGACGCGAGCCGCGGCTCCGCGCCCGGTTCGCCGAGTTCGTACAGTTCGACGTCGCCGCCGCCCGCGAGCGCGGCCAGCGTGCCGGCCGCGCGCGACGCGGGCGCCGCGAAGCCTTCGCCGAGCGCGCCGCGCGCGACCGCCAGCTCGAGGCGCGGCGCCCCGGCCGCGGCCGGCAGCGCGCCGGCTTCGACGAGCACCGGTTCGACCGCCGTCGCGAGTCCGAGCACCGCGGCGACCGTCGGCGGGCGGGCAGGCGGCTCGGTGACGTCCGCGACGAGCGCGGCGTCGGTGGGCTCGCCGTCGGCCGGCACGGCGGAGCCCGCGTCGGCCGACGCGCGCGGCGCCGGCAGGCAGCGGGTCGCGGGCACCGCGCTCAGGTGCCGGTGGCCGGCCGCGGTGAACGCGTCGCAGATCGTGCGGAACCACGCGCGGTCGACGACGGCCAGTACGCGGCGCCCGTCGGGCAGCGCGGCCGGATCGAGCGCGATGTGGCAGCCGAGCGGGTCCTGGATCAGCTGATCCTCGACGATGTTGGGCAGCGCCTGGCGCAGCTTCGGCCCCTTCAGCGGCGGCACGGTCGCGGCCAGCAGCAGCACGTCGCGCGCGGCGACGATCAGCACCGTCGCATTCGCGCGCGGCAGCAGCGCGAGCGCGGCGCGGCCCGCGCGCTGCACCTGGCCGGCCTTGTCGACGAGCGTGAACGGCAGCTCGGGCCACTGCCATTCCTGCAACGGCACGGCAGGCTCGCGCGGCGGCAAAGAAACAATCAACGTGCTCACAAGAGCTCCTCTCCCGATTGGCGTCGTTATAGCTGGTCGCGGATGCGCACGACCCGCGTCGAGTGCGTGGTCGGATCACGATACACGAGCGAGGTGCGGTCGACCTCCGCGCGTTCGTGCTGAATCCGGCCATGCACGATGAAATAGCTCGAATTGACGTCGACGAGGCTCGAGTCGATCGTCACGTTCGGCGGCGCGCCGGCGCCGCGCAGCGCGAGCTGCACGTCGCCCACGTTGCGGAAAAACACGGTCTCGCGGCGCGACACGAGCGCCTGCGCGGACGACACGCTCATCCCCGGTATCAGCGCGGCGATTACTTCGGCCGGCGCGGTGTTCATGTTCACGGGCGTCGTGGTCGGCAGCACCGTGACGAACGGGCGCAGCCGCGCGACCATCTCGGGCGTCACGCCGTCGACGTCGAGCAGGCTGTCGACGCGCGTCATCATCAGCGGCGCGGGCCCGCGGTCGCCGCCGGCCATGCCGGGATCGTCGGTGAAGCCGCTGCCCTGCAGGTCGCCGCTCGTCACCGGCGCGGTCGCGGCGTTCCCGGCGGTCCCGCCGCCGCCGGGCAGGTTCGGCATCTGGAACCGCGTGGCCGAATGCAGCAGCCCCGCGCGCACCTGCAGCGCGATGCGCTTCGCGAACGCGCTGTCGTAGCCAAGCGTCGTCAGCAGGCGCTGGAACGCCTGCATCTGCGTGACGTTCAGTTGCAGCACGCCGGGCGCCGGCGACGACACGAGGTTGCGCAGGTTGAACTTCGCCTGCGCGTCCTCGATCGAGCCGGACAGATAGGTGTCTTCGGCGTCCGTGTCGTTCGGCGCGCCGATCCGGCCGAGGAAATCCGACAGCTTCGTCTTCGCGATCGGCACGCCCCAGATCCCGCCGAGATAGGTGATGCCGGGCGCCGTGTCGCCTTCGGAGCGCAGGATCATCCGGGTCCAGTCGAGCGCGCCGCGCGCGACCCACTGCGCCTGCGCGATCACGCGCTGGTTCTCGATGCGGCGGATCTGAACCTGCTGGCGCCACAGCATCCCCGACACGAGGATCGCCGACAGCGCGACCACGAGCAGCGCGGTGATGATCGCGGCGCCGCGCTGGCGGCGGGCAGGCATTCGACGGAAAGGGCGCGCGCGCATCGTCATTCCCCGACGAGGAAGATGCGCGTGATCGGCACGCGCAGCGACGTCGCGCCGATGCTGACCTGCAGCCCGGTCACCGCGCGCGCCGGCGGCGCGTTGCCGATCTGCGGCACCTTGAGCGCGTCGTTGTTCTGCGCGAGTGCATCGTCGGCCGTCTGCAGGTTGGTGGTCCAGCCCACGCGCGGCACGTACAGCTTCGCGTCGATCGCGCCGACGCCGCCCATCAGCGCGACCCAGCTCCAACCTTCGACGCTGCTGTCCTTCAGCACGGTGCGCAACCGGTTCGTGTCGTCGATCGGCGGCGATGCGTAGCGCACGACGCGCCCGCCGGCGATCCGGTAGCGGACCACCTGCAGCCGCGGCGCGACGCCCGGCACGTCGAGCTCGCGCACGATCTGCAGCGTATTGCCGGCGACGCCGATCGCCGGCTGGCCGGCCTCGTCGTCGGTCGCGGCGAGCCGCGCGTCGATGCGCATCTGGTCGAACATCTGCGCGAACACGCGCTCGTCTTCCATCGCGGACGCGACCTTGTCGCGACCGCGCATGATCTGGTCGAGCCCGCGCCACGCGAGGATCGCCACCACCGCGAGGATCGCGATCGCGATCATCAGCTCGATCAGCGTGAAGCCGCGGGCAGCGCGGGACGAGGGGGCGGACGGGCGGCGCATCGGCGCGTCAGAGCGGACGGCTGGTTTCATTCGCGACCACCGTCACCATCTGCGCGAGCACGCCGGCGCGGCCGGGCATGCTCACCGAGATCCGCACGCGCCGGAACACCGGATTCGGCGTGGTGCTCACGCGCTGCGTGCAGACGAGCTGCACGTTGCCTTGCGAGCAGTCGAAGCTTTGTTCGCCGACCTCCGGCCACGCATGCGTGAGCCGCAGCTGCGCGAGCGCATTGTCGGCGCTCCAGCCGGCGAGCAGCCGGCGATGCAGCTCGGACGCGTTGGTCGCCATCGTGCCGACCGCGCGGATCGACGCGGCGAGCGCGACCGCGATGATCGCGAGCGCGACCAGCACTTCGATCATCGTGAAGCCGCGGGCGGAAGAAACGGGGAAGGGCAGGCGACGACGCATCGTCATTGCACCTCGTAGCGGCCGTTGCCGGTGCCGACGATCGTCGCGCTGCCGGCGGCCGAATGCAGCGTCACGCGCACCGGCGTGTCGATGCTCTCGGTGCCGAACACGACGCGGCTCGCGCGCGTGTCCGACCCCGGATAATCGATGTCGGCGCCGGTGACGCCGCCGTCCCAGTCGCGCGGACGCAGCAGGTCGTCGCGCAGCGTGCGCCAGCCGTCGGGCGAGCTCACGTCGAACTGGAAACCGTGCGCGGTCGGCTGCCACGCGATCGGCCGCGCGCGCACCTGCGCTTCGTCGCCGGCCGTCTCGAACAGCAGCGCGATACGCTGCGCTTCCTCGCGCAGGTCGGTGCGCGGATTGCGCGTCAGCGACAGCGACGCGAGCGACACGAGCAGCCCCGCGATCACCAGCACGACCAGCATTTCGAGCAGCGTGAAGCCGCGCGTGCGACGTCGTGCCGCGCCGTGCTTCATCAGCCCGCCATCGGCACGTGCCGGTACGAACGGCACCGCACCGCGACGCACACGGCAATCGCGGCCGCAGCGGGAGGTCGTGCGAATGGCGAGCATGAAGAACGGGAATGAAACGTCGGGCCGATCAGCGCCGGCCTATTGCCACGAACCGATGTCGGTATCGTTGCCGTCGCCACCTTCCTTGCCGTCGGCGCCGTAGCTGAACACGTCGATCTCGCCGTGCACGCCCGGGTTCAGGTACTTGTACCCGTTGCCCCACGGGTCATTCGGCAGGCGCTCGAGATAGCCGCCGTCCTTCCAGTTGTTCGGGATCGGATCGGTGGTCGGCTTCTGGATCAGCGAATTCAGGCCCTGCTCCTGGGTCGGATAGCGGCCGTTGTCCAGACGGTACAGCTTGAGCGCCTGCATGATCGTGCCGATGTCCTGCTTCGCGGCGATGCGGCGCGCCTCGTCCGGGCGGCTCATGATCTTCGGCACGATCAGCGCTGCCAGGATCCCGAGGATCGCGACCACCACCATGATCTCGATCAGCGTGAAACCGCGCTGACGACGCACGGCCGCGTTGCGGCGAGTGATCCACGTTTGCATGACTGACTACCTCTTTCCAAAAAATGTCGTCGATTGAGTGACGCACCCGGCGCACCGGACGATTGCCTGACGGCAACCTTCCGGACCGGCGGGCGCGGAGCACGCATTGTAAGGCGCGCATCGCCGAGGGCTTTCACCCAACGCAAATTTCATATACATCCGTACAATAGCGCGCATGAACGCGCTCTCGATCCGGATCCTTTCCCTCGCCCTCTTCGCGGGTTTGTGCGCGACGGCCACCTATTGGGTCGTCACGCTGTCCGCTCGCGAAGCGCCGCTGCCCGCCGCCGCCGCGCGGCTGCCGATCCGCACCGAGGACGCCGCGGCGCTCTTCGGCGGCCAGCTCGACAAGAATCCCGTCCAGGACATCCACCTGTTCGGCATTCTCGCGCTCGACCACGGCGGCGCCGCGATCGTCAGCGTCGGCGGCGAACCGCCGCGCGCCGTGTCGCTCGGCGCGGACGTCACGTCCGGCGCGAAGCTCGCCGAAGTCCGCCCGCGCTCGATCATCGTCGACCGCAACGGCGCCCGCGCCGAAATCCAGCTCCCGGCGAACACACCGTCCCCCGCGATCTACATGCGCTGAACGGCGGCGGCCCGGCAAGCGGAATCGGGCCGCTCCGTCACTGCACCATGTTGTTCAGCTCGATGATCGGCAGCATCACGGCCAGCACGATCACGAGCACGATGCCGCCCATCGCGAGGATCAGCAGCGGCTCCAGCAGGCTCGTCAGGAACATCGTGCGGCGCTCCAGCTCGCGCGCTTCGCCTTCGGCCGCGCGATCCAGCATCGTCGTCACGTCGCCCGTCGCCTCGCCCGAACGAATCAGGTGCACGAGCACCGGCGGAAACGTCTTCACGTTGTTCAGCGCGCGCGACAGCGCGGAGCCTTCGCGCACGCGCACGATCGCGTCGTCGATGTTCGCGCGCATCGCGCGGTTCGACAACGTCTCGCCGGCCGCCTGCAACGCGCGCAGGATCGGCACGCCGGCCGCGGTAAGAATGCCGAGCGTGCTCGCGAAGCGCACCGTGTTGTAGCCGCGCACGAGCTTGCCCGCGAGCGGCGCGGTCAGCACCCAGCGATCGAACGCGAGCCTGGGCCCGGCGCGCGACAGCGTCGCCTTCACGAACCACACGACCACCACGACCGCGATCAGGATCGCCCACCACCAGTGCCGCACGAATTCCGACAGCGCCATCATCACGACCGTGAGGATCGGCAGTTGCTGCTTCGTGCTCGCGAACACGTTGACGACCTGCGGCACGACGTAGCTCAGCAGGAACGTGACGATGCCGAATGCGATCAGCGTGACGATGCCCGGATACGTGAACGCCAGCAGGATCTTCTGCTTCAGCGCATTGCTCTGCTCGATGTAGTCGGCCAGGCGCGACAGCACGATGCCGAGCTTGCCGGTGTGCTCGCCCGCAGCAACGAGTGCGCGGTAGATCTCCGGAAAATCGCGCGGATGCTGGCCGAGCGCATTCGCGAGCGAATGGCCGCCGAGCACTTCCGCGCGGATCGCGGCCATCAGTTCGCGGATGTAGTCGCGCTCGGCCTGCTCGGTCAGCACGCCGAGCGCCTCGTCGAGCGGCAGCCCGGCGATCAGCAGGCTCGCGAGCTGGCGCGTGAGGATCGCCTGTTCGCGCTGCGACAGCTTGCGGCCGAACGCGAGCCGCTGCGAACGCGCGCCGCGCGTCGCGCTGGCGGCCGGCTCGACGACGAGCGGCGTGAGCCCCTGCGTGCGCAGCTGGCCACGCGCGGCGCGCGCACTGTCGGCATCGATCACGCCTTTCTGCGCGCGTCCCGCCGCATCGATTGCTTCGAAACGGAATGCCGGCATCGCGCTATGCGCCTCCCGTCACGCGCAGCACTTCCTCGAGCGACGTCGCGCCGGACGCGAGCCAGCGCTCGGCGTCGTCGCGCAGCGTGCGCATGCCTTCCGCGCGGCCGGCGGCCAGGATCTCGGCATCGGCCGCGTTGCGGTGAATCAGCGAGCGGATCGAATCGTCGATCACCAGCAGCTCGTACACACCGCGCCGGCCCGCATAACCGGAATGTCCGCACTTCGCGCAGCCGACCGGATGCCACACGGTGCGGCCGTCCTCGTGGCGCTCTTCCTTGCAGACCGGGCAGAGCTGGCGCACCAGGCGCTGCGCGAGCACGCCAAGCAGCGACGACGCAAGCAGGTACGGCTCGACGCCCATGTCGGTCAGGCGCGTGACGGCGGACGCCGCGTCGTTCGTGTGCAGCGTCGCGAGCACGAGGTGGCCCGTCAGCGACGCCTGCACCGCGATCTGCGCGGTTTCGAGGTCGCGGATTTCGCCGATCATGATCACGTCCGGGTCCTGGCGCAGGATCGAGCGCAGCGCGCGGGCAAAGGTCATCCCGATCCGCTCGTTCACCTGCGTCTGGCCGATGCCGGACAGGTCGTATTCGATCGGGTCCTCGACGGTCATGATGTTGGTCGTCGCGGTTTCGAGCCGCGACATCGACGCGTACAGCGTGGTCGTCTTGCCCGAACCGGTCGGGCCGGTGACGAGCACGATGCCGTGCGGGCGGCCGATCAGCTTGTCGAACTGGACGAGCGTGTCGCGGCCCATCCCGAGCGCTTCGAGGTTCAGGCGCTGCGCATCCTTTTCGAGCAGACGCAGCACCGCGCGCTCGCCGTGCCCGGTCGGCAGCGTCGACACCCGCACGTCGACCGGCCGGCCGCCGACGCGCAGCGTGATGCGGCCGTCCTGCGGCAGACGCTTCTCCGCGATGTCGAGCTGCGCCATGATCTTGATCCGCGAGATCAGCGCGCCGTGCAGCGCCTTCTTCGGGCGCACGACGTCGCGCAGCGTGCCGTCGACGCGAAAGCGCACGACCGACGCATTCTCGAATGGCTCGATGTGAATGTCCGATGCCTGTTCGCGCGCCGCTTGCGTGAGCAGCGCGTTGATCATCCGGATGATCGGCGCATCGTCTTCCGATTCGAGCAGATCCTCGACTTCGGGGATGTCCTGCATCAGCCGCGACAAGTCGACTTCGCCTTCGACCTCGCCGACCACCTGCGCGGCGCTGCCGTCCTGGCGCGCGTAGGCCTGGTTGATCGCCTGCGCGAGCTCGTCGGCCGGCACGCGATGCACGGCGATCGAGCCGAAGTTGCGCGCGATCTCCGCGAGCGCGGCGTCGCTCGTGCGTTCGCTGATCCATACCTCCAGCGTGTCGTCGAGCTGATGCGCGATCAGCACCTGGCCGCTCTTCGCGAAGCCGTACGGCAGCAGGCGCGCGGCGAGCGGCGACGGCGGCTGGCGTTCGCCCGGCGCGCCGTCGTGGGCGGAGGACGCGAGCACGTCGCTCACTGCGAGGCTCCCGGCGCGGTGGTCAGCGGCTGTTGCGGCACCGCCTGCTGCGGCACACTCTGCGGCTGCGCGGGCGTCGCCTCCGGCAGCGGCTGGGCCGGCACCGGCGCCACCTGGCGCTGCAACTGCTGGCGACGCATCTTGTCGAGATCGAACAGGTTGCCGGCCGGCGTGCCGCCCTGGCTCGGACCCAGCGGCATCGGCGGGACGACCGGGTCGTCCTTGTCGCGCATCACGTTGTTGTCCGACTTGTAGGCGCCCGTCACGCCCTGGATGTAGTCGTAGCGGTTCGCGGTGACTGCCTGCGCGGTGCTGCGATCGGAAATGATCACCGGGCGCAGGAACACCATTAGGTTGGTTTTCGCGCGCTGCTTCGTTTCGGAGCGGAACAACTGGCCAATCCACGGGATGTCGCCGAGCAGCGGCACCTTGCTGTTCGACACCTGGTAGTTGTCCTGCATCAAGCCGCCGAGCACGATGATCTCGCCGTTGTCGGCCAGGATCGTCGACTGGATCGAGCGTTTCGTGAAGGTCGGGCCGGTCTGCGCGTTCGTCGTGCCAGCGACGACCGCCGAATCCTCGGTATAGAGCTGCAGCTTCAGGATCCCGCCGTCGGTGATCTGCGGCTTCACGTGCAGCGTCAGGCCGACGTCGCGACGGTCGTAGGTGTTGAACGCGTTGCTCGTCGTGCCGCTCGTCAGGTTCGAATACGAACCGGTCGCGATCGGCACGTTCTGGCCGACGACGATCTTCGCTTCCTCGTTGTCGAGCGTGATCAGGTTCGGCGTCGACAGCACGTTCGCGTCGCTCACGCCCGCAAAATACTGCAGCAGCGCGCCGAGCCCCTGCACGCCGAACATGTTGTGCAACCAGCCGATGTTGAGGCCCTGGTTCAGGTTCGCGAGATTGGCGGCCAACCCGGCGGTGGCCGCCGTGCCGCCCGTCGTCAGGTTGATGATGCTGTTGCCCAAACCGCCCGTGGGATTCAGGTTCGTACCGCCGAGGAACTGGCCGCTCGCCACCTGCCACTGGATGCCGAGGTTGCCGGACGTATTCGAGTTGAGCTCGACGATCAGCGCTTCGATATAGACCTGCGCACGCCGTGCGTCGAGCTGGTCGATCACCGAGCGCAGGTTCCGGTACACCGGATCGGACGCGGTGATGATCAGCGAGTTGGTGGCCGAGTCGGCCTGGATCATCCCGCCCGGCTGGTTGTCGTCGCCGCTCTTGTCCTTGTCACCGCCGAGCAGGCCGCCGGTACCGAGGCCACCGCCGGACGAGCCGCCGCCATACCCGGACGACGACGACGAACCGCCCAGCCCGCCCGACGGCAGCGGCGGGGTGCCCGACGTGCCGGTCGAGAAGTTGCCGCTCGCCGACGAGCCGCCGTTTTGATTGAAGCTGTTCGCATCGTTGGACGACGCCGACGAGCCGCTGTCGTTGCCGCCCTTGCCGAGCATCCCGCGCAGCGTCTTCGCGAGCTTCACCGCATCGGCGTTGCGCAGCGGCACGACGTGCATGTTGCCGGGCACCGCGCTCGGCGCGTCGAGCTGCTGCACGAGGCGCTTCGCGGCCGCGAGGCGCGACGCGTTCGACGCACGCAGCAGCAGCGCGTTGGTGCGCGGGTCGGCCGTGACCGATACTTTCAGCGTCGCGTCGCTGTTGCCGATCGCGCCCGGGTCGAGCATTTTCTGCAGTTGCGCGGCGAGGTCGATCGCGTTCGCGTTGCGCAGCGGCACGACCTGCACCTGCGCGCCCGCGGCGCTGTCGACGCCCGAGATGATCTGCGCGATGCGGCGCACGTTGTCCGCATAGTCGGTCACGACGATCGTGTTGTTCGCCGGGTAGGCCGTCACCGTGTTGTTCGGCGAGATCAGCGGCCGCAGCACCGGCAGCAGGTTGTTCGCCGATTCGTTGTGCAGTTCGAACACCTGCGTGATCACCTGGTCGCCGCGCGCCTGCGGCGCATTGCCGATGTAGGTCGGCACGCCCTGCAGCTTCGCGTCGGCTTCCGGCACGACCTTCAGCACGCCGTGATCCTGCACGAGCGCGAAGCCCTGCATGCGCAGCGCCGACTGCAGCGTCTTCAGCGCCTGGTCTTCCGGCACCGGCCGTTCGGCCACGAGATTGAGCTGCCCCTTCACGCGGGGGTCGACGATGATGGTCTTGCCGGTCGCGGCGCCGATCGCTTTCGCGACCTGGTCGATATCCGCATTCACGAAGTTGAGCGTGACCTGAGCGTAGGCGGCCTGCGAGACGATGATGCCTGCCACGAGCAGGGTCGTGGCGATACGCCGCATAACGAAGCGATTTCTTGTCATGGATGAATGGGTCGATGCCGGCTCAGGCCACTTCCGGCGGTAGTGCTGGGATCCAAGTCCGAAAGAGGCGACATTAGCAGTTTTTCATGTCCGAAATATCACATTGATCCGAAGACTGTCTCACATACGACAGGTATCCGACCAATCGTATGCAAGATGTAAGGATCGGTGCAACCCTCCGCATGCCGGCCCTCTCCCTTGTTTTCGCGATGAACCGACACGGAAATGCGGTATAACCGGCTGCCGTATTCCTGCCTGTCGCAATCTGACGGTCTGCCGGTATGATACGGGCGGCGCGTTTCTCGTCGCACTAATAACAGGCACGGGTTTTCCCCGAGCTTCGCGCAATTTCCTTTCGTTTCCGCACGATGAACAGACGGTTCGCTTCGATCGCGTTGATCGCCGCCGGCGCGTGGTTCGCCAGCGGCAACGCGCGCGCCGACTGTTTCGACGAAGCGGCCAAATATCAGCAGGTCAATCCGCTGATCCTGCGCGCGATCGCGTGGCAGGAGTCGCGCAACCGGCCCGAGGCGCTGAACAAGAACACGAACGGCTCGGTCGACTACGGCCTGATGCAGATCAATTCGATCCACCTGCCGACGCTGTCGCGCTACGGGATCGGCCGCGACACGCTGATGGAGCCGTGCAAGAACGTGTACATCGCCGCGTGGCATCTCAAACAGAAGATGAACCGCTACGGCAACACGTGGCAGGCGGTCGGCGCCTATCATTCGGAAACGCCGTCGCTGCGCGACAAGTACGCCCGGCAGATCGCCGGCATCCTGACGCAATGGAAGCTGCTGCCGCCCGCGCAGACCACCCAGGCCGCTCAAGCGCCTCAAGCCGCTCAGTGATTCCGCGCCGCGTCGCCGGCTGACGCCGGGCCGGCCGCGCGCGTTTGATGCACAATGCGGGCTGACGCCGCCGTTTCGCCCGTGCGCGGGCCGATCGCGCCCCGGCAGGGCGCCGCGGCCGCTTTTTCATCTTTTCCGTTGGTGCATATCATCATGAATCCGGCAATGAAACAGCCGTTGCCCGTCACCGTGCTGTCCGGCTTCCTCGGCGCCGGCAAGACCACGCTGCTCAACCACGTCCTCGCGAACCGCGCGGGCCTGAAAGTCGCGGTGATCGTCAACGATCTCGCGGCGGTCAACATCGACGCGTCGCTCGTGCGCGATGCGCAGGCGCTGTCGCACGTCGAGGAACGCCTCGTCGAAATGTCGAACGGCTGCATCTGCTGCACGCTGCGCGACGATCTGCTCGTCGAGATCCGCAACCTTGCGTCCGAAGGCCGCTTCGACGCGATCATGATCGAATCGACCGGTATCGCGGAGCCGATGCCGATCGCCGAAACCTTCACGTTCGTCGACGACGACGGCACGTCGTTGTCGGCCATCGCGCGGCTCGACACGCTCGTCACCGTGGTCGACGCGTACAACTTCCTGCGCGACTACGGCTCCGACGACGCGCTCGCGACGCGCGGCATCGCCGCGTCGGAAGACGACGACCGCACGCTCGTCGAGCTGCTGATCGAGCAGATCGAATTCTGCGACGTGCTGGTGATCAACAAGGCCGACCTCGTCGGCGCGGACGATCTCGCGCGCCTGCAGCACATCCTCGCGCGCCTCAATCCGCGCGCGCATCAGGTCGTCTCGACGTTCGGCAACGTGCCGCTCGACGAAGTGCTGAACACCGGCCGCTTCGATTTCGACGAAGCCGCGAACGCGCCGGGCTGGCTCGCGTCGCTCGATCACGATCACACGCATTGCGACGACCCGGACTGCCATGACGACCATCATGCGCACGTACACGGCGAAGCCGACGAATTCGGCATCGGTAATTTTGTTTACCGCGCGCGCCGGCCGTTTCACCCGGCACGGCTCTGGGCGCTGCTGCATCAGGAGTGGCCGGGCGTACTGCGCAGCAAGGGTTTCTTCTGGCTCGCAACGCGCAACGACATCGCGGGTTCGCTGTCGCAGGCGGGCGGCGTATGCCGGCATGGCCCCGCAGGTTTGTGGTGGGCGGCGCAGGATCGCGCGGAATGGCCGGACGACGACGAGCTGCTCGCTGAAATCCGCACCGAATGGCTCGGCGATCTCGACGATCGCACGGTCGGCGATCGCCGCCAGGAACTCGTGCTGATCGGCATCGCGCTCGACGCCGATGCGTGGCGCGCGAAACTCGATGGATGCCTGCTGACCGATGCGGAGTTCGCACTCGGCGCGGCGGGATGGGCGGCGTTCGACGATCCGTTCCCGGCGTGGGACGTCGATTCGCACGACGACGATCACGGCGACACGCAGATCGTGCACGCATGATCGCGTGGTAACGGCTTGTAAAATAACCGTTAACTTTTGCAAGAGCGGCGCGAACTGTGGCGAAAATGCCGCGCGCGCCCAACAAAAAACCCGCCGAGAGGCGGGTTTTTCATGGAACAGGCGCGGGTTTAACGCTTGTTGACGGCGTCCTTGAACGCCTTGCCAGCCGTGAACTTGACCGTCTTGGCTGCCGGGATCTTGATGGTTTCGCCCGTCTTCGGGTTGCGGCCCGTACGTGCTGCGCGCTTGCCCGAACCGAAGCTGCCGAAGCCGATCAGCTGAACCGCATCACCCTTCGACACGGCCTTCTTGATGACTTCGAGCAGCGTGTCCAGCGTTTCGCCGGTTTGAGCCTTGCTGGCGCCCGTTTGGGCGGCGACGGCGTCGATCAGTTCCTGTTTGTTCATTAAGGTTCCTTTATCAGGTTAGGTTGACACGAACAGCGCGAACGCGCCGATTATACGTGCGCGAACCGTGCCGTCGAGAGTCAGACTCCGACGACACAGCGCCGAATCCTGGCCCGCGCGACGCGCCCTCCGGCTTGCCGGCGGCCACCCCGCGGTACGGCGTTGCTATGATAGCGCAGCGCAAACCCAATAACGACAAGGGTTTCAAAGATTTTCATCGGTATTTCGCCGAATGAATCGTCGACTGCCCGTTTTTTGACCTGCGCCAACCGGACAGGGTCCGCGGCGTGGTCCGCCCGATCGTCGCGCCGTTGCCCCTTTCCAACGGCCGGTTGGACGGCCTCCCGCAATCCCTTGCCAGGCTTGGCTGCCACGTTTTTTGTTTCGCATGCCCGACCGACTTGTTTCCGCCACGCTCGCGCTTCGCGACGACGGCACGCTCGTCTCGCCCGAGTTCGGCGAGCTTCATCGCGGCGCATCCGGCACGCTCGCTCGCGCGCATCGCACGTTCGTCGCGGGCAACGGGCTGCCCGCGCGCTGGCAGCGCCGCCGAACGTTCACGATCGTCACGACCGCGTTCGGCGCGGGCGCCGGCTTCCTCGCGGCCTGGGCCGCGTGGCGCGACGATCCGGCGCGCTGCGAACGGCTGCACGTCGTCGCGATCGAACCGCATCCGTTCTCGCGCGACGACCTGCACCGCGCGGTTTCGCACATGGTTGCGGACACAACCATATCGGCAGACGTCGGCGCGTTGATCGATGCATGGCCGATGCGGGTACCGGGCCTGCATCGGCTCGAATTCGACGAAGGGCGCGTGGTGCTCACGCTCGCGTTCGGCGATACGATCGACTTGTTGAAGAAGCTCGTCGCGCGTGCCGATGCGTTTTTTGTCGACGGCGCCGCGGCATCGGGCGACGGGATTCGCGCACTCGCGAAACTCGCCGGCGAACACGCGACGTTTGCGACACATGCAAGGTCCGACGACGTGAAACACGCGCTCGGCGAAACAGGTTTCACGGTCCGCGAAGTCGACGATCACCTCGTCGGCGACTATGCGCCGCGCTGGCGCGCGCGCCGGCACGAGCCGCCACGTGCGCTGCCCGTTGCCGCGCGCCGCGCGATCGTGATCGGCGCGGGTCTCGCCGGCTGCGCGGTGGTCGAACGTCTGGCCGCGCGCGGCTGGGACGTCACGCTGATCGAACGGCACGAACGGATCGCGAGCGAAGCGTCGGGCAATCCGGCCGGTGTGTTCCATCCATTGATGACGCGCGACGACAACGTCGCGAGCCGGCTCACGCGCGGCGGCTTCCTGCACGCGCTCGCCCGCTGGCGTGCGCTCGAACGCGCGGGGCATGCATTCTCACGCAGCACGCACGGGATGCTCCATCTCGCCGAATCGGCCGACGATTTCGCGCGGATGCGCGACGCGTTCGACGCATTCGGGGCGCCGTCCGACTATGCAACGCTGCTCGATGCCGATGCCGCGCGGGCGCACCTGAATCTGCCGGTCGCGCAGGGCGGCCTGCTGTTTCCGCACGGCGGCGCCGTATGGCCGGCCGGGCTGTGCGCCGCGCAGTATGCGGCGGCCGGCGAGCGCGTGCGCCTGCTGGCGTCCACCTGCGTCGCACGGCTCGAACGGCGGGACGACACCTGGCATGCGCTCGACGATACGGGCGCCACGCTGGCCGATGCGCCCGTCGTCGTGCTCGCGAACGCGGGCGACGCCGCGCGTCTTGCCGGGCTGCGGCACGTCGCGCTGCAACCGGTGCGCGGCCAGCTCACGCTGTTGCCGCCGGGCACGACGGCGCCGCTGCCGTGCCCGGCGATCGGCGACGGTTACGCGGTCCCGCTCGACGACGGCACGCTGCTGATCGGCGCCACCTTCGAACCGGACGACACCGATCCCGCGATGCGCGCGGCCGGCCACGCCGAAAACCTCGATCGCGTGCGGCACCTGCTGCCGGGCCTGATCGGCGCGCTGCCGGATCCCGCCACGCTGCGCGGCCGCGTCGCATTCCGCTGGGTCGTCGGCGACCGCCTGCCGCTCATCGGCCCGCTCGCCGACGAAACGCAGGCCACCGCGAACGCACGCGCGCTGGGCGGTGCGCAGGCGCGCGACCTGCCGCGCATGCCGGGCCTCTACGGCGCCTTCGGCTTCGGTTCGCGCGGCCTCGTATGGGCCGCGCTCGGCGCCGAACTCATCGCATCGCAACTCGAAGGCGAGCCCTGGCCGCTCGAGCGCGAACTCGCCGACGCCGTCGATCCTGCCCGCTTCCTGATCCGCGCACTGCGCGCCCGCCGCGTCGGCTCGGCTGGCTGACCTCGCGCGCGCCCCTCACAGTTTCCCGATTTTTCCGCGCAAGGTTATCCACGCGATGCTGTGGATAACCGCGCGGAATCCGCGCGCACTTCGTGTGCAATCACAGTGGACGTAAACTGGGTAACTCTGCACGGCTGTGAAGCGGCCCGAAAGTTGCTCAACTCAAACGTCTGTGAGCGAACAGCCTGTGCAACCGGTTATGGTTTCGCCAACACCTTGATCTTCCAGCGTAAACCGGAGTTATCCACAGAACTGTGCGTCCTTTGTTAACTTCTACTACGTATATATACAGGTAAACCTTTGAAACCAAAGACCTGTGGTGCCGCACAGCGCCGCGAGTCGATTCAGTCGGTTCCGGAACGAAAAAGCTGTGGCACAATCGGTTTCCTTCGCGTTCGTTCGGCCAAGCGCCGGACATGCTTCAACGGAACGGTCGGCACGATTTCGAATCTGAATCTTCGAGACTGCGCAGTCCGTTCACACACCAGGCCGACAATCCAGATCGGCAACCTGAACGACGTTCCGCCCTGTGGCGGAACAGGCGGACCCCATGTACCGCCATCGTCGAGCACAACAATCACATTCGGGGCGATACCCAGCCGGCGCGCATCCATTCCTGTCGCTTGACCCCGCGTCGCTGGCGGTTGCTTCCAAAGGAGAAGTCACCACGATGAAGTCGGCGTTCTCATTCCTGCCCAACTGGCCGCTCGCGCCAGATGCCGTGTTCTGGGCCGGGCTCGCGCTGTTCGCAGCCGGCCTGTGCGGCGAGCTGTGCTATCGCGCGTGGCGCCTGCCGCGCATCACCGGCTATGCGGTGATCGGCCTGATCGCCGGTTCGTTCGGATTCGGCGTGATCGACACGAGCACCGACGAAACCTCGCGACTGTTGATGGACGTCGCGCTCGGCCTGCTGCTGTTCGAGCTCGGCAGCCGCCTCGACCTGCGCTGGATCCGGCGCAATCCGTGGCTCGTCGCGTCGAGCCTCGCGGAAGCCACGCTCACCTTCGTGCTCGTGCTGTTCGTGATGCTCGCGCTCGGCGTATCGGGGATGGTCGCCCTCGTGCTGTCGGCGATCGCGATCGCGACGTCGCCGTCGATGGTGATCCAGCTCAAGACCGAACTGCGTGCGGAAGGGCAGGTGTCGCAGCGCCTCATCACGCTCACCGCGCTCAACAGCGTGTATGCGATCGTACTGACCAAGCTCGTGACGAGCTGGCTGCACCAGGAAGCGTACGGCAACGTTTTCGCGACGATCCTGCAACCGCTCTACCTGCTCGCCGGTTCGTTCATCGTCGCGTATCTGGTCGCGCGTTCGTGCAATTACCTGTTCCGTCACATGACCGCGACGATGCGCGACGAGCATTCGTTCGTCGCGCTGTTCGGGCTCGTGATGCTCGCGATCGCCGTCGCGCAGGCGTTGAAGCTGTCGACGCTGCTCACGCTGCTGCTCGCCGGCATCATCGTGAAGAACCTCGAAGCGCGGCCGCAGCTGTGGCCCGAGCACTTCGGTACGGCCGGCTGGCTGCTGACGGTGGTGCTGTTCGTGCTGACGCTCACGTCGTTCACGTGGGGCGACATCGCGCTCGGCGGGCTGCTCGCGATCGTGCTGATCGTCACGCGGCTCGTCGCGAAGCTGGCCGGCGTCGTCGCGTTCGCGAAGCCGAGCGGCCTCGGGATGAAGCAGGGCGTCGCGCTCGGCATCGCGCTCACGCCGATGTCCGCGCTGTCGTACCTGCTCGTCGACGATACCTACCAGCTCTATCCCAATTTCGACCCGCACCTGCGCGCGATCGTGATGTGCTCGATCGTGATCCTGCAGCTCGTCAGCCCGTTCGTCGTCTATCGCTGCCTGTCGGCGGTCGGCGAACGCAGCGACGGCAACTGATTCCGGAACCTGCCATGGCACTCGAAACCTTCGTCAATTCCGAACCGTTCACGTTCGGCGTCGAACTGGAGATCCAGGTCGTCAACACGCACAACTACGACCTGACCAAAGCGGCATCCGACCTGATGCGCCTGATCCAGGGCGAGACCTTTCCGGGCAACATCACGCCGGAAATCACCGAAAGCATGATCGAACTGTCGACCGGCATCTGCCATTCGCACGAGCAGGCCGTCAGCGAGCTGCATGCGATCCGCGACGTGCTCGTGAAGGCGGCCGACCAGCTCAACGTCGGGCTGGCGGGCGGCGGCACGCATGCGTTCCAGCAATGGAGCGACCGGCAGATCTACGATGCGCCGCGCTTCCAGTACATCTCCGAGCTGTACGGCTATCTCGCCAAGCAGTTCACCGTGTTCGGCCAGCACGTGCACATCGGCTGTCCCGATCCCGACAGCGCGCTGTTCCTGCTGCACTCGATGTCGCGCTTCATTCCGCACTTCATCGCGCTGTCGGCGTCGTCGCCGTTCGTGCAGAACGTCGACACGGGCTTCCATTCGGCACGCCTGAATTCGGTGTTCGCGTTCCCGCTGTCGGGCCGCGCGCCGTTCGTGCTCACCTGGGACAGCTTCGAGGAATACTTCACGAAGATGGTGAACACGGGCGTCGTCAACTCGATGAAGGATTTCTACTGGGACATCCGGCCGAAGCCCGGTTACGGCACGATCGAGGTGCGCGTGATGGACACGCCGCTGTCCGTCGATCGCGCGGCGGCGATCGCCTGCTACATCCAGACGCTCGCACGCTACCTGCTGACCGACCGGCCGCTGAAGCTGTCGGAGGACGATTACCTCGTCTACACGTTCAACCGTTTCGAAGCGTGCCGCTTCGGGCTGGAAGGCACCTGCGTGAATCCTCAGACGGGCGAGCGCCGCACGATCGCGGAGGACATCCTCGACACGCTCGACCGGATCGCGCCGCACGCGGCCGCGCTCGGTTCGCGCGCGGCGCTCGACGAGATCGGCGCGCTCGCGAAGGCGCGCGTGAACGACGCATCGTGGTTGAGAACCGTTTTCAAACAGGAAAAATCGCTGAACGAGACGGTCCGGCAGCAGTGCTTACGTTGGCGCGAGTGAAAATATGTTTTGCAGATAGCAGGATCGACCGCATGGCGATTCGCTGAGCGGTAATCGGCGCCGTGTCCCGCCGAAATCGATGCGAGGCGTCCTAAAAATCTGTGGATAACCCGATATTCCACTGCAAAGTCAACGCTCTGCAGGCGGGATAACCGGTGGATCATTCTCATGCGGCCAATGGCCGATTCGAACAGGACAATGCTGGCGCGCCCCGTTTCGCGGGCGCGCGACATTGCACGCACAACAAGAATTTGCGGTTATCCAGCGATTTTCCACAGAATGCAGGGGATAACTTAGCTGTGCGATTTTCCGCTCTCGCTTAGAATGTCGGCTTTGCGGACACCGGAACGACGTGTGTCTCTCCGGTCGCCGCGAACGCGACCGCCGCGTGTGCCTCGCGACGGCCGTGCTGACGCACTCGAGTGGGTGCGTCTGTTTTGAGATAGATTCGATCTCCACACTACGGCTGCTCGGCCATCCGGGCGGCGGCAAAGCGAAAAGACTATGAGCGAAGGCGTTTACGGGAACCAGGCTGCGGGACGTGTGACCCACAGCCTGCTGCGGTTGAGCACGGCCATGCGGAGCGAGGCATGGGATTGGGCGGAAGGCGCTGGCCTCACGCCGACGCAGGGCGAGATTCTCGTGCTGCTGCTGCAGCGCAAGGGCCCGATGCGGCTCGGCGAAATCGCGCGCGAGACGCAGCTCACCGCGGCCACCACGAGCGATGCGGTCAGCACGCTCGAGACGAAGGGGCTCGTCGAGAAGCGCCGTGCGCTGGACGACGGCCGGGCACTGGCCGTACGCCTGTCGGCACGTGGCCGCACGGCCGCGAAGAAGGCGCTGCAATGGCCTGAATTCCTGACGAAAGCGGTCGGCAAGCTCGGCGCGGACGAGCAGGGCACGCTGTATCGCGCGCTGCTGAAGACGCTGCGCGAGCTGCAGGTGGCCGGTGCGACGCCGCCGCAACGCATGTGTCTCACGTGCACGCATTTCCAGCCGGGCAAGCCGTCGAAAAAGACCGTGCATCACTGCGCGGTGCTCGACATCGCGATGTCGGACAGCGATCTGCGTCTCGACTGCTCGGTGCAGGAAGAAGCCGACGCGGCGACGCAGAAGAAGACCTGGAAGATTTTCGCAGGCTGACGTCCGTCGATCGACCGGGAGGCCGATGATGAACGCTGAAGTCGTGGCGATCCGCCACGTGCATTTCGAGGATCTCGGGAGCTTCGAGCAGGTGCTCGGCGAACGCGGTCGGCGGGTGCGCTATGTCGATGTCGGATCGTCGCGGGTCGAGGTGCTCGACGTGCTTGAGCCGTCGCTGCTCGTCGTGCTCGGCGGGCCGCTCAGCGTGTACGACGACGCGCAGTATCCGACGATCGCGCCGCTCCTGGCGCTCGTGCGCCAGCGCATCGACGCGGGGCTGCCGATCCTCGGCATCTGCCTCGGCGCGCAGTTCATCGCACGGGCGCTCGGGGCGCGCGTCTATCCGGCCGCGCAGCACGAACTCGGCTGGGCGCCGCTGACGCTCACCGACGCCGGCCGCGCGTCGCCGCTGCGTCATCTCGACGGCGCGACGACGTCGATGCTGCACTGGCACGGCGATACGTTCGACCTGCCGGGCGGTGCGATCCATCTCGCATCGACGCCTGCCTGCCGTCACCAGGCCTTCGCGTGGGGGCAGCACGTGCTGGCGCTGCAATGTCATCCCGAGATCCGTACCGATCGCTTCGAACCGTGGCTGATCGCGAATGCCGGCGGAATCGCGGCGACGCCAGGCATCGACGCGCGCCAGTTGCGGGCCGATACCGCGCAGCACGGCCCCGCGCTCGAGACGGCCGCCCGGCACATGTTCGCGGAGTGGCTCGGCAGCGTCGGGCTCTGACGTCGCGGGCTGCGACCGCCCGCTGCAAAGGTCTGGCCCGGCCTGCGTCCGTTACGGGCCGACGCCTCGCCGTCGCCGTACGTCGCGCATTCCGCTCATTCCGCGCCTCGCCGGCATCCAGCCCGCGTCGTACCTGACCATCCGCTTACTGCCGATGGCGCCGTCTGCACGCTTCCAGCCTGCGTGCTACGCTCGTCCGCTCTTTCCCTTTCCTGGCGAGCGGCTTCCATGACTGCGCTGTTTTCCCCGTTCACGCTGCGCGGCGTGACCCTTCCGAACCGGATCGTGATTTCCCCGATGTGCCAGTACTCGGCCGAACGCGGCGAAGCGACCGACTGGCACATGATTCACCTCGGCCATCTCGCGCTGTCGGGCGCGGGGCTGCTGTGCATCGAAGCGACCGCGGTGGAACCCGACGGGCGCATCACGCATGGCGACCTCGGTCTGTGGGACGACGTGACCGAAGCCGCGCTGAAGCCGGTGCTGGCCGCGATCCGCAAGCATTCGCCGATCCGCGTCGCGATGCAGCTGTCGCACGCGGGCCGCAAGGCGTCGAGCGCGGCGCCGTGGGAGGGCGGCCAGCTCGTGCCGGTCGCCGACGGCGGCTGGCTGCCGCACGGGCCGTCGGCCGTGCCGCACAAGGAGGGCGAGACGCCGCCGCTCGCGCTCGATGCGGCGGGCCTGAACCGCATCCGCGAAGCCTTCGCCGCATCGGCCAGGCGTGCCGCACGGCTCGGCATCGATGCGATCGAAGTGCACGCGGCGCACGGCTACCTGCTGCATCAGTTCCTGTCGCCGCTCGCGAACCGGCGCACCGACGAATACGGCGGCTCGCGCGAAAACCGGATGCGGTTTCCGCTCGAGATCTTCGAGATCGTGCGCGCCGCGTTTCCGGAAGACCGGCCGGTCGGCGTGCGCGTGTCCGCGACCGACTGGGTCGAAGGCGGCTGGGAGCTCGACGATACGATCGCGTTCGCGCACGAACTGAAGCGCCGCGGCTGCGACTGGATCGACGTGTCGTCCGGCGGCGTGTCGCCGCTGCAGAAGATTCCGCTGTCGCCCGGCTACCAGGTGCCGTTCGCGCAGGCCGTGAAGCGGGCGGTCGGCATGCCGACGATCGCGGTCGGCCTGATCAACGAACCCGCGCACGCGAACCGGCTGATCGAGGCCGGCGACGCCGATCTCGTCGCGATGGCGCGCGCGATGCTGTACGACCCGCGCTGGCCGTGGCACGCGGCGGCCGAACTCGGCGCGCAGGTGACGGCGCCGCCACAGTACTGGCGCTCGCAACCGCGCGAGCACAAGGCGCTGTTCGGCGACGTCGCATTCGGCCAGCGCTGAGCACATCGCGCAATATTGCGCGCGATGTTGAACGAAGCAATCTTGAACGTGTAGGATGCGGATGATTCGCCGCATGCCCCGACGCGGCACCGACCGGTGCCGCGTTTTCGTTTTGCGCGGCGCCCGGCCGCGATTGCGGCCGCTTCCATTCAAGTCGTCTTCACAAGGATTGGTTCGATGAGTTCACGCAGGATCGCGGTGCGCCGCTCGGGAGTACACGGCAAGGGCGTGTTCGCCGTGGCGCCGATCAAGGCCGGCGAGCGCGTAGTGGAATACAAGGGCGAACGAATCTCGTGGAAGGAAGCGCTGCGCCGCCATCCGCACGACCCGAGCGAGCCGAACCATACGTTCTACTTCGCACTGGACGAAGGCGGCGTGATCGACGGCAAGATCGACGGCAACAGCGCGCGCTGGATCAACCATTCGTGCGCGCCGAACTGCGAAGCCGAGGAAGTCAAAGGCCGCGTGTACATCCACGCGCTGCGTGACATCGGGCCGGAAGAGGAGCTGTTCTACGACTACGGCCTCGTGATCGACGCGAAGCTGACGAAGAAGCTCAAGCGCGAATACGCGTGCCACTGCGGGGCGGAGTCGTGCCGCGGCACGTTGCTCGCGACATCCGACGAAGGCGGGAAGAAGAAAAAGAAGAAGGACAAGAAGGACGGCAAGCCGGCGTCCGGTTCGAAGGACAAGAAGAACAAGAAGTGAGGCAGGCGGCAGCGCATCGCGCGCTGCCGCTGTCGTTTCAGTCGACGGTTGGCGCGTCGTCGCGGCGCGTCATCCGCTTGCCGTCTTTCCGTTCCTGTTCCGGCGGGCGGCCCGGTCGACGGGCCAGCGGTTGCCCGCCGACAATCGCGCTGCTCAGTGCGTCGGCGCCACAGCCGGCGTTTCGCTGGCCGGCTGCGCCGTATGCGCGGCGAGCGGCACCCTCACCACGAAGCGCGAGCCGCCTTCCGATGCATCCTCGTACGACACGGTGCCGCCATGCATCGCGATGATGTCGTGCACGATCGCGAGCCCGAGCCCGGCGCCCGTCTCGACGCCATTGCCGCTTTGCGCGTCGCCGCGGAAGAAGCGCTTGAACAGGTCGGCCTGCTGGTTCGCGGGCACGCCGGGGCCGTTGTCCTCGACGACGATCTCGGCGGCCGGCTGGCTGCCCTCGAGCGAGGCGCGCGCGACGTTCACCGTGATTCGCGCGCCGTCCGGCCGCGCGAGCGGCACGTACTTCAGCGCATTGTCGAGCAGGTTCGCGATCACCTCGCGCAGCAGCACGGGGTTGCCGCGTACGATCAGCTTCTCGTCGCCGCCCGGATCGTCGCTGCGCTGGAAGCCGAGGTCGACATGCGACGCGAGCGCGCGCGGCACCCATTCGGCGCCCGTCTCGAACGCCATCGCCGCGAGATCGACGTCGACGAAGCGCGCGGCCTGTTCGCCCGGCTCGGCACGCGCGAGCGACAGCAACTGGTTGGACAGCCGTACCGCCCGGTCGGCCGCTGCGCGCAGCTCACGCACCGCGGCGAAGGTCTGGTGCGGGTCGCGCGCGACGGCCGCCTGCTCGGCATGCAGCTTCACCGCGGTGAGCGGCGTGCGCAACTGGTGCGCGGCATCGGCGATGAACTTGCGCTGCGCGTCGAGCGCGGTCTTGAGGCGGCCGAGCAGCGCGTTCATCGCGCTCGTCAGCGGCCGGATCTCCAGCGGCACGTCGGTTTCGTCGACCGGCTCCAGCGACGTGTGGGTCTGCCGGTTCAGTGAATCGGCGAGATGCGTGAGCGGGCCCAACTGCTGGTTCACCACGCGCCACACGATGCCCCAGCCGGCGAGCAGCAGCAGGAGCAGCGGCATCATGATCGCGACGAGGAATTCGGCCGCGATCCGGTAGCGGTGCCGCACCGGCTGCGCGACTTCGACGACCATCGGCTTGCCGCCCTCGACGTCGTCGACGCGCACCTGCGCGACCCGTACCGCGCGGTTGTCGTACTCGGCCTCGAACACGTACGCATGATGCATGCGCCGCACGTTGATGCCCTGCAGCGGCAGCTTCGGGTCGCCGGCGAGTTCCTGCTCGCCGTCGCTGATCCGGTAGATCAGCGCTTCGGCGGGGTCGGAGAACATCGCCTGCGCGAGCGGCGGCACCGTGAACGGCGCGTCGGGGCCGGCGATCTGGATCTGTTTGGAGATGGCGGTCGCGAGATCCGCGAGCGAGCGGTCGATCACGTGCTGCGTGTATTGCCACGCGAGCCAGTAGGCGATCAGGCCGCTCATCAGCGCGAGCATCGACAGCGGGGCGGCGAGGCGCCGGAGCAGCGAACGGCGCAGGCTGGTGGTCACAGCCGGATCAGGAGACATTTCGACGGGCAAATGGATAAGCGCCGCTCACGGGGAGCGGCGCGGTCGTGCGCCGGGCGGCGACGCGGAAGCCGTATGCATGCGCGTCGGCGGCACGCGGCCGGCCGGCACGCGGTGTCGCTCAGACGCTCGCCGTCTGGCGGATTTCCTGCAGCAGGTAGCCGAAGCCGCGCACCGTGACGATTTCGACCCGGCATTGCTCGAGTTTCTTGCGCACGCGGTGCACGTAGACTTCGATCGCGGTGTCGCCAAGATCGCCGCCGAAGTGAGTGAGGTGATCCTGCAACTGGGCCTTGCTGACGACGCGGCCGTGACGCAGCAGCAGCATCTCGAGCACCGCGAATTCGCGCGGCGACAGTTCGAGCGGCTTGTCGTCGTTGAAGATGCGGCGGTCGACGCCCGACAGGCGGACGCCGCCGAGCGACACTTCCGGACGCGGCATGTCGCTGTGCGGGCCGCTGCGACGCATCACCGCGCGGATGCGCGCTTCGAGTTCGGCCGGCTCGAACGGCTTGAGCATGTAGTCGTCGGCGCCGGAGTTCAGGCCCTGGATCCGGTCGTTCAGTTCGTCGCGCGCGGTCAGCACGATCACGGGCGTGTGGCGGTTGGTCTGGCGAAAGCGCGTGAGCAGCGTCATCCCGTCGATGCCCGGCAGGCCGAGGTCGAGGATCACGAGTTCGTGGCGGTTCTGTGCCAGCGCCTGTTCGGCAAAAATGCCGTCATGCACCATGTCGACGGTGAAGCCAGCCTGTTCGAGGCTGCTCTGGATACCGCGTGCGATGGGGCGGTCGTCTTCGATCAGAAGGAGTCGCATGAAGTTCGCTCAAGTACAATGGGTTGGCGGTTCAGGCACGCGGACAGCACGAAGCCGTTTCCACAGGGACGCCGCATCGCCTGACATCAAGCATGGCGGCCAGCGAACGATTAAATCCAATCATGTCCGATATTTCGATCCACGACCTCGAAGCCGCGATCAATTTCTGGCGCGCCCGCTCGCCGTCGAGCGGCGACGAACTCAAACTCTGCGAAGAGGCCAGCGCGCTCTCCAAGCCGTATGCGCTGCTGATTGTACAGCGCGAAAGCGCGCTGCAACTGGAAGGATTGGACCCCAAGGCGCGGAAAGCGTACGAGACTTACGTGCGCCTTAAGGATGGCTTGGAAAGCTGAAGGCTTTCGCTGAGTACATCCTAGAAAACGTTCAGCGAAATGAAAAGTTGACGCGCCGCGCACGGAAAGATGCGCGGCGGTAGCGGCGGGACTCGGGATTCAGGCGCCCGGTTGCGCGTGCGCGGCGGCGCCGTCGATGAACCGCGCGAGTTCGATGTCGCGTTCGGTCAGGCCGTCGGCGTCGTGGGTCGACAGCGTGACGTCGACACGGTTGTACACGTTGAACCATTCCGGATGGTGGTTCATCTCCTGCGCCTTGATCGCGACGCGCGTCATGAAGCCGAACGCTTCGTTGAAATCGGCGAAGCGCAGGCGGCGCTGGATCGCGTCGCGGCCCGGCACGGCCGTCCAGTGCGGCAGGTCTTCGAGCCGGGTCTTGCGTTCTTCGGATGTGAGCTTGTGGATCATCTTGCACCTCTCGTTCGGTAACGGCGCCCACGCGCGGCTGCACCGCGCGGCGAGGCCGGCATCGTTCATTGTTTCATAGTTGCGCAAAGGGTGACGGGCGGCCGGCCGACGGCGGTCGGCGCCGCGGTACGTCACGCGTCGGCGTCGTCGGGCCAGCCTTCGCCCGTGCCGCGATGCAGCACGCGGTCGGTGTCGAGCACCGCGCCGGCCGCGAATTCGGGCAGCGCCGCGAGCCGATCGGCCAGTGCGCGGCCGTCGACGTCGGCGAGCGCGAACAACTGCGCGAAATCGTCGATCACGAAGTAGGTCTTCTGGAACGTGTCGATCCGGTACTTCGTGCGCATCACGCGCTCGAGGTCGAACGCGAGCCGGTTCGGCGCCGCGCTTTCGAGGCTGTACAGGCTTTCGCCTTTGCTCGACACGATCCCCGCGCCGTAGATCGACAGCCCATTCGTCCCGCGCGGGTCGCGGATCAGCCCGAATTCCACCGTATACCAATAGAGGCGCGCGAGCCGCGCCAGTGCCGCTTCGTCGTCGGCGACCGCGAGCGCGGTGCGGCCATACGCCTGCATGTAGTCGGCGAACACCGGGTCGATCAGCAGCGGCACGTGGCCGAACAGGTCGTGAAAGCAGTCGGGTTCCTGCAGGTAGTCGAGCTGGTCGGGACGGCGCATCCACCAGGTAACGGGGAAACGCCGGTTCGCGAGGTGCTCGAAGAACACGCGGTCGGGCACGAGGCCCGGCACCGCGACGATTTCCCAACCGGTCGCGGGCTTCAACTGGCGGTTCACGTCCGCGAACGACGGTACGCGATCGGCCGGCAGCGCAATCTTGCCGAGCCCGGCGACGAACGCATCGCACGCGCGGCCGCGCAGCAGGGCCGACTGGCGCGCATAGAGCTGGTGCCACACCGCGTGATCGACCTGGCCGTAGCGCTGCAGCGGCTGGTCGATGGTGAAATCGGCGCGGGTTTCGAGGCCCGCATCGAACTGCTCCTGCAGTTTCGCGGTGACGACGGTGGACATGATCAGGCTCTGCACGCTGGGGTTGGAACCATGCAAGTGTAGAGCGGGCTGCGCGCGGATTGGGCGCATAGTTGGCGTTGATTTGCTGACTGATGCGATAATCGCGCATCAAATCACGAATCAATGCGGAGAATGCTCATGCTGGAACTCGATCACTTCGATCTCGCGCTGCTGGACGTGCTGCAGCGCTTCGGGCGCGCGACGCATCAGCAACTGGGCGAGGAGGTGCCGCTGTCGCCGTCGCAGATCGGCCGGCGGCTGCAGCGGCTCGAGGCGGCCGGCGTGATCGAAGGCTACCGCGTGATGCTGCGCCCCGAAAAACTCGGGCTCGGCGTGACCGCGTTCACGAGCCTGAAGCTCAAGCATCACGGCGATTCGATCATCGAGCAGTTCCAGCAGCAGATCGACGTGCTGCCCGAAGTGCTCGAATGCCATGCGGTGGTGGGCGATGCCGACTACCTGCTGCGGATCGTCGCGCCGGATCTCAACGCGCTGTCGCAGTTCGTGATGAAGAAGCTGATGCGGGTGCCGGGCGTCGACAGCGTGCGCTCGAACATCGTGCTGACGACCTTCAAGCGCAACGGTGCGCTGCCGCTCGCGCATCTGGCGCCCGGCGCTGCGTGACCGGGAGGCGGCAGCGGCAGGGGCGCTGAAGGCGGTACGCGCGGCGCCGCCTTCTGTGGGGCCGGATCAGGCCGTTTCAGGCTCGGTGTCGGCGTTCAGCAGATCGACGTACGCGACCGCGACGAGATCGTCCTGCGCCACGCCGAGCTTCGCGAACACCTCGTGCGCTTCCGCTTCGCCGCCCGCTTCGTCGTCGTCGGGGCCGAGCACGACCTCGAGCTCGATGAAATCGCCGAGGCCGTCGACGCGGTCGAGGTGGATGCGCGTGCGGCCCGCGAGGTACACATGTCGCTCCTTCGTCACGATCCCGCGCGTGGTCAGCGCGGTCGCGAGCAGCGAATGCATCGCGTCGGGGTTCGTGACCGGGCTGCGCGTGTAGTACGACGCCTTCGGGCCGTCGCGGTCGTCGCGCTGGTAGAAGATCAGCTCGGCGGGCGTGCCGTCCTCGAAGCGGCGCAGCTTGAGCCGGCCGCGCGGCACGTCATAGAAGAAATCCTGCTGGCGGTAGAACAACGGTGCTTCGGTCGCGAGCTGGGCCGCCTGTTCGCGCAGCCGGTCGAATTCGCGGGCGCGGGCTTTGATCTCGATGTTGCGGGCCATGCGGGTCTCCTTCAATCGGGGTCTCGCGGTGTGCGAACGCACAATCTAGCAAAAAGCCTGCGATGGTGGCGTGACGAGCGGACGGGGCGCGGCGACGCGACGCGGGACGGGCTCGGCGGCGATTTCGCCCGCGATGGCGATCCGCGGCATGCATCAGGCACCGAAAGCCGATGCGCAACCGGTCACCTCGACATCAGCCACGCTCATATCGCCCACTGCGCTTCGATCAGCCGCAGCGCGGCCGCGATCGCCGGCTCGTCGCGCCGCGCGGCGAGCGTCACGAACGTCAGTTCGGTCGGCACCGTCACGGGTTCGACGATCGTCAGCGCATGCGCGTGCGCTTCGGCCAGCGCGGTCGAATCCCGCGCGAGCGTCAAGCCGATCCCCGATTTGACCAGGTCGAGCATCGACTGCTCCTGGTCGACCTCGGCGACCTTCACCGGCTGCGCGCCGGCCGCCGCGAAACGCCGCGACAGCAGCCGGTGGTGCGCGGACGCCGGCGGCGTCCAGATCCACGGCAGCGCGGCGAGCGCGCGCCAGTCTTGCGCGCGCTGCACGCGCTCCTTCCAGCCGGCCGGCGCCAGGACGCGATATTCGAAGCGCGTGAGCGTGACGGTGTGGAACAGCGCGTCGTCGCGCGGCGAGTCCTCTTCGGGGCGGCCGATGTAGTAGCCGACGTCGAGCGCCTGCGCGCGCACCTGTTCGATTACCCAGCCCGACATCCCGTGCCGCAGCGCGGTCTCGATCTGCGGATGGGTCTCGACCAGCGCGCGCAGGAAGCCGCCGAGCCGCAGGAAGCCCGGATCGAGGATCGTGCCGATCCGCAGCCGGCCGCGTACTTCGTGCCGCAGCGCGGCAGCGGCGCGCTGCACGTCGGCGGCCGCGGCGAGCGCGCGTTCCGCATGCGGCAGCAGCGTCTGCCCGTCGCGCGTGAGCGCGAGCCCGCGCGACGTGCGCGTGAACAGCGCGACGCCGAGCGTTTCCTGCAGATGCTTGATCTGCAGGCTGACGGCCGGCTGCGTGACGTGCAATTGCGCGGCCGCGCGCGTCAGGTTGCCTTCGCGCGCGACCGTCGCGAACGCGCGGAGCAAGGTGAGATCCATCGTCGTGATATGAGCGTGGCTTATAACGCAGTTCAGCATAACTCATTGGATCGGCGGCCGGGCGCGGGAGTACGCTTCATCGGGTCGTCATGGCGCGCGGGGCTGCAGGCGCGGCTCGCGACGCACTATGCTGAAAATGACGCGCGGTATCGCGCCGCGCGGTACACAACAACGCGCTCGCAGGGGCCGGAGTCAGCGCTGGAGCGCTCGTCCGGCTCGACCGCGAAGCATGGGACCCGAGTCAGTGCCAAAGCACTCACTCGGGTCGACAGGAGACACGCCGTGAGTACTCAACGCACGCTCGAGGGCGAATTCGACTACGTGATCGTCGGCGCGGGCACCGCGGGCTGCGTGCTCGCGAACCGCCTGACCGAGGATCCCGACATCAGCGTGCTGCTGCTCGAAGCGGGCGGCAAGGACGACTACCACTGGATTCATATCCCGGTCGGCTATCTGTACTGCATCGGCAACCCGCGCACCGACTGGCTGTACAAGACGCAGCCCGAAGCGGCGCTCAACGGTCGCGCGCTGTCGTATCCGCGCGGCCGCGTGCTCGGCGGCTGCTCGTCGATCAACGGAATGATCTACATGCGCGGCCAGCGCGAGGACTACGACAACTGGGCGCAGGAAACCGGCGACGCCGGCTGGTCGTGGGACAGCGTGCTGCCGATCTTCAAGCGCAGCGAGGATCATCATGCGGGCGCGAGCGATGCGCACGGCGCGGGCGGCTACTGGCGTGTCGAGAAGCAGCGGCTGCGCTGGGAGATCCTCGAATCGTTCGCGCAGGCCGCGCAGCAGACGGGCATCCCCGCCACCGACGATTTCAACCGCGGCGACAATGCCGGGGTCGGCTACTTCGAAGTGAACCAGAAGCGCGGCGTGCGCTGGAATACGTCGAAGGCGTTCCTGCGGCCCGCGATGGCGCGCCCGAACCTGACCGTGATCACCGGCGCGCATGCGCAACGCGTGATTTTCGACGGGCGGCGCGCGGTGGGTGTCGAGTACCACGGCGGCGGCACCGACTACGTCGCGCGGGCGCGGGCGGAAGTGCTGCTGACATCGGGCGCGGTGAATTCGCCGCAACTGCTCGAACTGTCGGGTATCGGCGATGGCCGGCGGCTGCAGGCGCTTGGCATCGACGTCGTGCAGGATCTGCCGGGCGTCGGCGAAAACCTGCAGGATCACCTGCAATTGCGGATGGCGTTTCGTGTCGACGGCGTGCGCACGCTCAACACGCTGTCCGCGCGCTGGTGGGGCAAGCTGATGATCGGCGCCGAATATGCGCTGCTGCAGCGCGGGCCGATGTCGATGGCGCCATCGCAGTTGGGCGCGTTCGCGAAATCCGATCCGGACGATCCCGCACTCACGCGCCCCGATCTCCAGTACCACGTGCAGCCGCTGTCGCTCGAACGCTTCGGCGAGCCGTTGCACGGCTTCAACGCCTTTACGGCGTCGGTCTGCCATTTGCGGCCGAGCTCGCGCGGCAGCGTGCACGTCACGAGCGCCGATCCGGCCAGCGCACCGGCGATCGCGCCGAACTATCTGTCGACCGACCACGATCGCCACGTCGCCGCGAATGCGCTGCGCCTCACGCGCCGGATCGCCTCCGCACCGGCGCTCGCACGCTATCGCCCCGAGGAAATCCTGCCCGGCCCGCAGTACCGGACCGAGGCCGAACTGATCGACGCAGCCGGCGTCGTCGGCACGACGATCTTCCACCCGGTCGGCACGTGCCGGATGGGGCGCGCCGACGACGCGCGCGCGGTGGTCGACAGCCGGCTGCGCGTGCGCGGCATCGCCGGGTTGCGGATCGTCGATGCGTCGGTGATGCCGTTCATCACGTCGGGCAACACCAATTCGCCGACGCTGATGATCGCCGAGCGCGCGAGCGACATGATTCGTGCCGACCGCCGTGCGGCGCGCGAAGCGATGGCGGTGCGCACCGAAGCCGCTGTGACGGCGGCGTGACGACCCGCTGACACGCACGCCAGCGGGCGGTCATGCGAACGCCCGCTGATTCGCTATGCGAAACAAGCTGCCGTCGCATCCGCTCGAACGGCAAGATCCGTGCAAGCCGCGCCGTCGCGCGGCTTTTTTCATCGCGTGCGTGCCGGTTCCTGCGGCAGGTCAACGCGTGATGATGCACGTGTCAAAAAAGCGCGGTGAATAACCGCGCGCAGTCTCGGCCGATATGGCGGCCAGCCCTATAAGTGCAAATCCCGATGATTGCACTGCACCAACGGCGCGACAATGTTCTGTAATGTGCATACGCGTCGGCGCGGGAGACCACCCTCGAGGCGTACCACGGCGCCCGGGGGCAGCCCGCTGATCCGCTGACCTGTTCGCGGCCGCTTGCGCCAGGCTTCCCGGTGCTTCGCCTGACTTCGTACGGAAGGGAACATGATTCTCGGCGACACGATTCTGGAAACACGCGGACTGACGAAGGAATTCAGGGGCTTCACCGCCGTGAACGGTGTCAACCTGCGTGTGCGGCGCGGTGCGATCCACGCATTGATCGGGCCGAACGGCGCGGGCAAGACCACCTGTTTCAACCTCCTCACCAAATTTCTGACGCCGACGGCCGGCCAGATCGTCTTCAACGGCATCGACATCACCGACGAACGGCCCGCGCAGGTCGCGCGGCGCGGCATCATCCGCTCGTTCCAGATCTCGGCCGTGTTCCCGCACCTGACCGCGCTGCAGAACGTGCGCATCGGCCTGCAGCGCGCGCTCGGCACCGAATTCCATTTCTGGCGCAGCGAACGCACGCTGAAACGGCTCGACGATCGCGCGATGGACCTGCTCACGCAGGTCGGCCTCACCGATTTCGCGCACGTGCCGACCGTCGAGCTGGCCTACGGCCGCAAGCGCGCGCTCGAGATCGCGACGACGCTGGCGATGGAGCCCGAGCTGATGCTGCTCGACGAGCCCACGCAGGGGATGGGCCACGAGGACGTCGACCGCGTGACCGCGCTGATTAAGAAGGTCGCGAGCGGCCGCACGATCCTGATGGTGGAACACAACATGAACGTGATCGCGGGGATCTCCGACACGATCACCGTCCTGCAACGCGGCGAGGTGCTGGCCGAAGGCTCGTATGCGGAAGTGTCGAAGAATCCGCTCGTCATCGAGGCCTACATGGGCAGCGCCGACGCGGCGCTCGCGGGGCGCACGCATGAAGCACAGCGAACGGGAGGAACGCGAATTGAGCGGCGTCGAGAGCGGCACGCCTGCGCTGGAGATCACGGGCCTGGAGGCCTGGTACGGGGAATCCCACATCTTGCACGGTGTCGACCTGACCGTGCATCGCGGCGAGGTCGTCACGCTGCTCGGGCGCAACGGCGCGGGCCGCACGACGACGCTGCGCGCGATCATGGGCCTTACGGGCCGCCGCAGCGGGTCGATCAAGGTCGCGGGCCACGAGACGATCGGCCTCGCGACGCATCGCATCGCGCATTTCGGCATCGGCTACTGCCCGGAGGAGCGCGGGATCTTCTCGAGCCTGTCGTGCGAGGAGAACCTGATGCTGCCGCCGCTGATCGGGCCGCGCGAGCACGCGATGTCGCTCGACGAGATCTACGCGATGTTCCCGAACCTTGCGTCGCGCCGGCAGAGCCAGGGCACGCGGCTGTCCGGCGGCGAGCAGCAGATGCTCGCGGTCGCGCGGATCTTGCGCACCGGCGCGAACCTGCTGCTGCTCGACGAGATCTCCGAAGGCCTCGCGCCGGTGATCGTCCAGGCGCTCGCACGGATGATCGTCGCGCTGAAGGCGCGCGGCTACACGATCGTGATGGTCGAACAGAATTTCCGCTTCGCCGCGCCGCTCGCCGACCGCTTCTACGTGATGGAGCACGGCAGCATCGTCGAGCATTTCCGCGCCTCCGAACTGGAAGGCAAGATGCCGACGCTGCACGACCTGCTCGGGGTGTGACGCCGCTCCGTTTCCCTTGCCGCTAGCCGTGGCGGCCCTCGAACAACCACAACGCATCAGAACAACAGGAGACGTCAATGAAAATGAAGACCCTCGCACAGGCCTGTCTCGCGCTCGCGAGCGCCGCGCTCACCGCCGGCGCCGCCCACGCGGCGGATACCGTGAAGATCGGCTTCATCACCGACATGTCGGGGCTTTACGCGGATATCGACGGGCAGGGCGGTCTCGAGGCGATCCGCATGGCGGTCGCGGACTTCGGCGGCAAGGTGCTCGGCAAGCCGATCGAGGTCGTCTATGCCGACCACCAGAACAAGGCCGACATCGCCGCGTCGAAGGCGCGCGAATGGATGGACCGCGGCGGCCTCGATCTGCTGGTCGGCGGCACGAACTCGGCCACCGCGCTGTCGATGAACCAGGTCGCGGCCGAGAAGAAGAAGGTCTACATCAACATTGGCGCCGGCGCCGACACGCTGACCAACGAGCAGTGCACGCCGTACACGGTCCACTACGCGTACGACACGATGGCGCTCGCGAAGGGCACCGGGTCGGCGGTGGTGAAGCAGGGCGGCAAGAACTGGTTCTTCCTGACGGCCGACTACGCGTTCGGCAAGGCGCTCGAGAAGAACACGTCGGACGTCGTGAAGGCGAACGGCGGCCAGGTGCTCGGCGCGGTGCGTCATCCGCTGTCCGCGTCGGATTTCTCGTCGTTCCTGTTGCAGGCGCAATCGTCGAAGGCGCAGATCCTCGGCCTCGCGAACGCGGGCGGCGACACGATCAACTCGATCAAGGCCGCGAAGGAGTTCGGCATCACGAAGACGATGAAGCTCGCCGCGCTGCTGATGTTCATCGACGACGTGCACAGCCTCGGCCTCGAAACGACGCAGGGCCTCGTGCTGACGGACAGCTGGTACTGGAACCGCGACGCGGCGTCGCGCCAGTGGGCGCAGCGCTACTTCGGCAAGATGAAGAAGATGCCGTCGAGCCTGCAGGCGGCCGACTACTCGTCGGTGACGACCTACCTGAAGGCCGTGCAGGCCGCCGGGACGACCGACTCCGACAAGGTGATGGCCGAGCTGAAGAAGATCAAGATCAGCGACTTCTACGCGAAGGGCTACATCCGTCAGGACGGCAGCATGATCCACGACATGTACCTGATGGAAGTGAAGAAGCCGTCCGAATCGAAGGAGCCGTGGGACTACTACAAGGTGCTCGCGACGATTCCGGGCGAACAGGCGTTCGGCACCAAGCAGGAAACGCGCTGCGCGCTGTGGAAGTAGGCATCGCTTAGCGGCGCGCACGGGCGCGCCGCATGGTGGCGGCTGCAGCGATGTGCCCGCTGCGCCGCCCGCGTGCGCGATGCAGGGAAGTTGCGCACGCAACGAAACTCATTCTGACGGCTAAGTCGATGGACATCTTTGGCATTCCGTTGCCGGCGATGCTGAGCCAGTTGCTGCTCGGGCTCGTCAACGGCTCGTTCTACGCGATCCTGAGCCTCGGGCTCGCGGTGATCTTCGGGCTGCTCAACGTGATCAACTTCGCGCACGGCGCGCTGTTCATGCTGGGTGCGATGCTCGCGTGGATGGGCCTGTCGTATTTCGGGCTGCCGTACTGGGCGATGCTCGTGCTCGCGCCCGTGCTCGTCGGCGCGTTCGGGATCGCGATCGAGCGCTCGATGCTGCGCTGGCTGTACAAGCTCGATCACCTGTACGGGCTGCTGCTCACGTTCGGCCTCACGCTGGTCGTCGAAGGCGTGTTCCGGTCGATCTACGGGTCGTCGGGCCAGCCGTACGACGTGCCGTCGCAGTTGTCCGGCGCGACCAACCTCGGCTTCATGTTCCTGCCGAACTATCGCGCGTGGGTCGTCGTCGCATCGCTCGCGGTGTGCCTCGCCACCTGGTTCGTGATCGAGAAGACACGGCTCGGCGCGTATCTGCGTGCCGGCACCGAGAACCCGAAGCTGGTCGAGGCGTTCGGCGTGAACGTGCCGATGATGATCACGCTCACCTACGGCTTCGGCGTCGCGCTCGCCGCGTTCGCGGGCGTGCTGGCCGCGCCGGTGATCCAGGTGTCGCCGCTGATGGGCCAGCCGATGATCATCACCGTGTTCGCGGTGGTCGTGATCGGCGGGATGGGCTCGATCCTCGGCTCGATCGTCACGGGCCTGCTGCTCGGCGTGATCGAGGGCTTCACGCGCGTGTTCTATCCCGAAGCGTCGGCCACCGTCGTGTTCGTGATCATGGCGATCGTGCTGCTGTTCCGCCCGGCGGGCCTCTTCGGCAAGGAAAAATGATGCAGAGAAAAGTGCTCTACGGCGTGCTGCTCGCCGCACTGCTCGCCGCGCCGTTCATCGGCGCGTATCCGGTGTTCGTGATGAAGGTGCTCGCGTTCGCGCTGTTCGCGGCGGCGTTCAACCTGCTGATCGGCTATACGGGGCTGCTGTCGTTCGGCCATGCGATGTTCCTCGCGACGGCCGGCTATGCGACCGGCTATTCGATGCAGACGCTCGGTTTCACGCCCGAGCTCGGCGTGCTGGCCGGCACCGTCGCCGCGACGGTGCTCGGGCTTGTCGTCGGGCTGTTCGCGATCCGCCGGCAGGGCATCTACTTCGCGATGATCACGCTCGCGTTCGCGCAGATGGTCTACTTCATCTATCTGCAGGCGCCGTTCACGCACGGCGAGGACGGCCTCCAGGGCGTGCCCCGCGGTCGCCTGTTCGGGCTGCTCGACCTGTCGAACGACGTCGCGCTGTACTACGTCGTACTGACGGTGGTCGTGGCCGCGTGCGCGTTCATCGTGCGGATCGTCCATTCGCCGTTCGGCCAGGTGCTCGTCGCGATCAAGGAGAACGAGGCGCGCGCGATCTCGCTCGGCTACGACACCGACCGCTTCAAGCTGCTCGCGTTCATCCTGTCGGCCGGGCTCGCGGGGCTGGCCGGCTCGCTGAAGGTGCTGGTGCTCGGCTTCGAGACGCTATCGGACGCGTACTGGACGATGTCGGGCCTCGTCGTACTGATGACGCTCGTCGGCGGGATGGGCACGCTGTTCGGGCCGCTGCTTGGCGCCGCGCTGATCGTGGCGCTGGAAGACCGGCTCGGCGACATCGGCGAATGGCTCGCGTCGACGACGGGCGTCGCGTGGTTCCATTCGCTCGGCGAATCGGCGACGATCGTCACCGGGCTGATCTTCATCGCATGCGTGCTGGCGTTCCGGCGCGGCATCGTCGGCGAGATGGTCGCGCGGATCAAGCCGCTCAGGGCCTCGTCGTGAACCTGCGGCGTGGCGCCCGCGCGTTGACGCGAAGCACCATCCCGCACGCGCTGGAAGGGCGCTGCGGCGGGCTCGGGCCGTCACCGCGCGGCAGATTGGTGCCCCATTTTCGTGCGGCGATGCACCATAGGGGTAAATGCTAAGTTGTCGTGGTGCTTAAGCCTCTTTAAGATTCACCTTAGTTCTGATGCACCGCGAAACGAATTTGCAGGTGGAGAACGAGGAGACAATCGAGGCACAAAGTGCCCGGACCCCAAAGCGCTGTTGGACGGAATCCAACAGCGCTTTTTCATTTGCGTGCACGGATTCCCTCGATGGTGCATCGGCCCGCGTGACGGCAATCTTTCGCGTTTGCGTTCGCACCGCGTCTTTCCGCGCTTCGCCGCGTCCTCCGCTTTTCCGTTCCCGTGATTCGTTTGCAGAGCGCGCGCGCCATTACGCACCTGCTGTCCGGGCTTACCCGGTTGGCGTGCGCGAAACGCGTCCGTTACACTCAGCTTTCGCCGACCGAGCGGTCGGGAAAACGGTCGGCAGTTCTCCTACAAGCAGAATGCAGAAGAGGGAGTACGGTTGGATGAGCAGCGCGGGACGATGGTTAGGGGCAGGAAGGGCGGCTGGCGCCGTTCGCTCATCGCGGGGTGGGGCGATGGTCGGCGCGGCTTTACCGAGCCGTTTTGCGGCCTGTATGCGTGCTCCGATGCCATTGAATGTCGTTGCGTTCGCATCCGTATCCGCATTCTCATGAGCCGCCGGTTTTCCGACGTTTCATCGCACGCGTGCCCGGCCCCTCGGGCCGGCACGGCGGGCGTTCCCGCCATCGTTGCGCACGCACCGATTTTCCTCGCGGTTCCGCATTTTTCTGCCTGCTTCATCCTGACGACATTGCTGCTGCGCATCGTGATGGCCGAATGACCGTCGCGGCCGGCGTGCGGCGCATGGGTGCGGCGTTTCACGGGAAAACGAGCATGGCGCGGATGAACGTGATAATTAATATATTAACTTGTTTGGGAACGGGGAGCCGCCCGAGCGACCGTGGTTTTTTCGAGCAGCGTTTGGAGACAACGTAAATGAAGATGAATCGATGGATGGAGGCCCTGCTTGCCGCGGGTCTCGTATGTGCGGCGGCCACGGCGTCGGCGCAGGTGAAGATCGGCGTGACGCTGTCGGCCACCGGCCCGGCCGCCTCGCTCGGGATTCCGGAAAAGAACACGATCGCGCTGCTGCCGAAGGAAATCGCGGGCAAGAGCGTGCAGTACATCGTGCTGGACGACGCGTCCGACACGAGCCGCGCGGTGCAGAACGTGCGCAAGCTGATCGACGAGGACCACGTCGACGCGATCATCGGCTCGTCCGTCACGCCGAATTCGCTCGCGATGCTCGATCCCGTGTCGCAGGGCAAGACGCCGGCGATCTCGCTCGCGGCGAGCGCGCAGATCATCGCGCCGATGGACGCGAAGCGCGCATGGATGTTCAAGGTGCCGCAGAACGACCAGTTGATGGCCGACGCGATCGCCGGCTACATGGCCAAGCACGGCGTGAAGACGGTCGGCTTCATCGGCTTCGCCGATGCGTACGGCGACAGCTGGTACAAGACGTTCGACGCGGCGGCCGCGAAGAACGGGCTGAAGCTCGTGTCGAACGAGCGCTACAACCGGACCGACGCATCGGTGATGGGGCAGGTGCTGAAGCTGTTGGGCGCGAACCCGGATGCGGTGCTGATCGCCGGCTCCGGCACGCCGGCGGCGCTGCCGGCCAAGACGCTGAAGGAGCGCGGCTACAAGGGCAAGGTGTACCAGACGCACGGCGTCGCGAACAACGATTTCCTGCGCGTGTGCGGCAAGGATTGCGAAGGCGAGATCCTGCCGGCCGGCCCCGTGCTCGTGACCGACCAGCTGCCCGACTCGAATCCGGTGAAGAAGCCGGCGCTTGGCTATAAGGCCGCGTACGAGAAGGCCTACGGCGCGGGTTCGTTGTCGACGTTCGGCGGCCATGCGTGGGATGCGGGCCTGCTGCTGCAGCGGGCGATCCCGGAGGCGCTGAAGAAGGGCCAGCCGGGCACCGAGGCGTTCCGCGAAGCGCTGCGCGCCTCGCTCGAAAGCGTGAAGGATCTGCCGGTCTCGCATGGCGTAATCAACATGACGGCGACCGATCACAATGGCTTCGACACGCGTGCGCGCGTGATGGTGCAGATCGTCGACGGCAAGTGGAAGCTGCAGGCCGAGTAAGCATCACGTGAAACCGGCACACGCGGCGCGAACGGCGCCGCGTGTGCCGTCGGCAGGGTGGCGCGCCTCATGGCCACCGCCGTGCCGCCTGGAACCACCGGGGCCCGCCGCATGACGCGCGACGTGCCGATCGCGTCGCGCGCGCCCCGGCCGTTTCCGCCTTTCGTTTCTCCGCAGCCTTCTCTCGATACACGAAACGTATGGATCTCTCGATTGCGGCGATCCTCGCGCAAGACGGCATCACGACCGGCGCCATTTATGCATTGTTGTCGCTGGCGCTCGTACTGGTGTTTTCCGTCACGCGGGTGATCTTCATTCCCCAGGGCGAGTTCGTCGCCTACGGTGCGCTGACGCTCGCCGCGTTGCAGGCGCAGAAATTCCCCGCTACCTGCTGGCTGCTGTTCGTGATGGGCATCGCGTGCTTCCTGCTCGAAGTCGGCGGCCTGATCCGGCATCGCGAACGACGCCATCAGCTCGGCCGCACGCTCGCGACGCTCGGCAGCCGCTACATCCTGCTGCCGCTCGCGGTGTTCGCGATCACGCGCAGCTTCGCCGCGCAGCCGATGCCGATGCTCGCGCAGATCGCGCTGACGCTCGCGATCGTCGTGCCGATGGGGCCGTTCGTCTACCGGCTCGTGTACCAGCCGATCGCCGAAGGCACGACGCTGCTGCTGCTGATCGTGTCGGTGGCCGTCCATTTCGCGATGGTCGGCCTCGGCCTCGTGATGTTCGGCGCGGAAGGTTCGCGCACCAACGCGTTCTCGGACGCGTCGCTCGCGATCGGCAGCATGACGGTGTCGGTGCAGAGCATCCTGGTCGTCGTCACGGCGCTCGTGCTGATCGGCGCGCTCTACGTGTACTTTGGCCGCACGATCGCCGGCAAGGCGCTGCGCGCGACCTCGGTGAACCGGCTCGGTGCGCGGCTCGTCGGCATCGGCACGACCGAAGCCGGGCGGCTCGCGTTCACGTTCGCGGCGGGGCTCGGCGTACTGTCAGGAATCCTCGTCGGCCCGCTGACGACGATCTACTACGACTCGGGCTTCCTGATCGGGCTGAAGGGCTTCGTCGGCGCGATCATCGGCGGGCTCGTCAGCTATCCGCTCGCGGCCGCCGGTTCGCTGCTGGTCGGCGTGCTCGAATCGTATTCGTCGTTCTGGGCGAGCGCCTACAAGGAGGTGATCGTGTTCACGCTGATCATTCCGGTGCTGCTGTGGCGGAGCTTCGTGACGCCGCATGCGGAAGAGGAAGAGGAGTGACGCGATGAAGACGATGGTACGCAACAAGACCTTCTGGCTGTTTCTCGTGGTGCTGTTCGCGCTGCCGGTGCTGCCCGGCGCGCTCCAGGTACCGGAGTACTGGATCACGCTGCTGAACTACATCGGCCTGTATGCGATCGTCGCGATCGGGCTCGTGCTGTTGACGGGCGTCGGCGGGATGACGAGTTTCGGGCAGGCCGCGTTCGTCGGCATCGGCGCGTATGCGACCGCGTTCCTGACGACACGCTACGGCGTGTCGCCGTGGCTCGCGCTGATCGTCGGCGTCGTGCTGACGGCGCTCGTCGCGCTCGTGCTTGGCGCCGTGACGATGCGGCTGTCCGGGCACTTCCTGCCGCTCGGTACGATCGCGTGGGGCCTCGCGCTGTTCTACCTGTTCGGCAACCTCGAACTGCTCGGCAAGTACGACGGGATCAACGGGATTCCGGCGCTGAACCTGTTCGGCATCGTGCTCGAGAGCGGCCGCAGCCTGTATTTCCTGATCTGGGCCGTGGTGCTGGCCGCGATCGTGTCGGTACAGAATCTGCTGAACAGCCGCCCGGGCCGCGCGATCCGCGCGCTGCGCGGCGGCGGCGTGATGGCCGAGGCGATGGGCGTGAATACCGCGTGGATGCGCGTCGTGATCTTCGTCTACGCGGCCGTGCTCGCGGCGGTATCGGGCTTCCTGTACGCGCACCTGCAACGCGCGGTGAACCCGACGCCGTTCGGCCTGAACCACGGGATCGAATTCCTGTTCATGGCCGTGGTGGGCGGCGTGTCGCACGTGTGGGGCGCGGTGCTCGGCGCCGCGATCCTGACCGTGCTGCAGGACTACCTGCAGACGCTGCTGCCGAAGCTGCTCGGTTCGGAAGGCAACTTCGAGATCATCGTGTTCGGCGTGCTGATGGTGCTGCTGCTGCAGTACGCGCGCCAGGGCGTATGGCCGTTCGTCGCGAGGCTGTTCCCGCGCGGGCCGCGCGCGCATGTGCCGGAGCAGGCCGACCCGCTGCCGCAACGCGCGAAGCCCGTGGCCGCCGAGCCGCTGCTCGTCGTCGACAACGCGCGCAAGCAGTTCGGCGGGCTGGTGGCCGTCAACGACGTCAGCTTCGACGTGAAAGCGGGGCAGATCATCGGGCTGATCGGCCCGAACGGCGCGGGCAAGTCGACCACGTTCAACCTCGTGACCGGCGTGCTGAGGCCCACTGGCGGTGCGATCACGTTCCGTGGCGAGCGCATCGACGGGCTGACGTCGCGTCAGATCGTGCGCCGCGGCATCGGTCGCACGTTCCAGCACGTGAAGCTGTTGCCGGCGATGACGGTGCTCGAGAACGTCGCGATCGGCGCCCACCTGCGCGGCCATACCGGCGTGTGGCGCAGCATCGCGCGGCTCAATGCGCACGAGGAAGCGCAGTTGCTGGCCGAAGCCGCGCGCCAGATCCGCCGCGTCGGGCTCGAGAAGCACATGTACGACGAAGCAGGCAGTCTCGCGCTCGGCCAGCAGCGGATTCTCGAAATCGCGCGGGCGCTGTGCTGCGATCCGACGCTGCTGCTGCTCGACGAACCGGCCGCGGGGCTGCGTTACCAGGAGAAGCAGCAACTCGCCGACCTGCTGCGGCGGCTGAAGGCCGAAGGCATGAGCGTGTTGCTCGTGGAACACGACATGGATTTCGTGATGAATCTCACCGACCGGCTGGTGGTGATGGAATTCGGCACGCGGATCGCGGAAGGGCTGCCGCAGGATGTGCAGCAGGACCCGGCCGTGCTGGAAGCGTATCTGGGCGGGGTGGAGTGATGACGGACACGACGATGCCGATTCTCGAAGTGCGCGGGCTGGCGGTGCGGTACGGGAAGGTCGAGGCGCTGCACGGGGCTGCCATCAAGGTCGGGGCGGGGCAGATCGTCAGCGTGATCGGCCCGAATGGCGCCGGTAAATCGACGCTGCTGAACGCGATCATGGGGGCGCTGCCGGTAACGGGGCATGCGTCGGGCGCGGTCGTGTATCGCGGCAACGAAGTCGGCGCGTTGCCGGTCGAGCAGCGTGTCGCCCGCGGCATGTGCCTCGTACCGGAGAAGCGCGAGCTGTTCAGCACGATGACGGTCGAAGACAACCTTGTGCTGGGCGCGTATCGGCGCAAGCAGGCGGGGGAATCGAACTTCCTCGATCAGCTCGATCACGTGTTCGCGCTGTTTCCGCGGCTGAAGGAACGCCGCAGGCAGGCGGCCGGCACGCTGTCCGGCGGCGAGCGGCAGATGCTGGCGGTCGGACGTGCGCTGATGGGCAAGCCCGACCTGCTGATGCTCGACGAGCCGAGCCTCGGGCTGGCGCCGCTGATCGTGAAGGAGATCTTTCATATCATCAGCGCGTTGCGCGGCACCGGCGTTGCGACGCTGCTGATCGAGCAGAACGCACGGGCGGCGCTGCAGATCTCCGACTACGGCTATGTGCTGGAGACGGGCGAGTTTGCGCTGGAAGGGCCGGCAGCCGAGCTTGCGCAGAATCCGCAGGTGATCGAGACGTATCTCGGGTTGGCGAAGAAGACGGCTTGATTGGTGACGCGGTGGGTGGGAAACGGGCGGCGTGTTTCACGTGAAACACGCCGTTTTTGTTTGTGAACCACGAGTGTCGAGGCTTCGACGGTTCAAGGCCGGGGATAAGTCGTGCGGGAACAATCGGAAGCGCTGTGCGGTGCCGGCTGTTGGGCCCCCGCACGCTGGGCGATGCACCGCATCTCGGTGGATAAGTGCCCGGACAATCGACAGAAATGCGGTGTGGATGGGGGGCACAGGGCATCGCGTTCGCCTGTTGTGCCGGGCACAGGCGCCGGGTCGAGTCAGGCGTTCCACACCTGCTGGGTGGCTAGTACCCCGGTTTTTGCACAGGCGCGAAGATGTGCATTGAACCGCGCGAAGCATTGCCACGGCGGCTCGGAACGACAAATCCGTTCGCCCACAGCGAAAAAAACGCCCAAATGCACAGGCCCTACCATTCGGATGGCCTTCGGGTGAAAAGCGAACCCGCTATAATTCGGCCCATACATTTCTCTGATAGGTTCGTGCGCAGCTCCGCGTACGGAATCCACCATGCTTTTTCCCACAGAATTTGACGTCATCGTCGTCGGTGGCGGCCATGCCGGCACGGAAGCCGCGCTGGCGTCGGCCCGTATGGGCGCGAAGACACTGCTGCTGACCCACAACATCGAAACGCTTGGGCAGATGAGCTGCAATCCGTCGATCGGCGGTATTGGCAAGGGCCATCTGGTCAAGGAAGTCGACGCGCTCGGCGGCGCAATGGCCGCCGCGACGGACGAAAGCGGTATTCAGTTCCGAATCCTCAATTCGTCGAAAGGCCCGGCCGTGCGCGCGACACGTGCACAGGCCGATCGCATCCTGTACAAGGCGGCGATCCGCCATCGGCTCGAAAATCAGCCGAACCTGTGGCTATTCCAGCAGGCGGTCGACGATCTGATGGTCGAAGGCGACCGCGTGGTCGGCGCCGTCACGCAGATCGGCATCCGCTTCCGCGCTCGCGCGGTCGTGCTGACGGCCGGGACATTCCTCGACGGCAAGATCCACGTCGGCCTGAACAACTACACGGGCGGTCGCGCGGGCGATCCGGCGGCCGTATCGCTGTCGTCGCGCCTGAAGGAGCTGAAGCTGCCGCAGGGCCGGCTGAAGACCGGTACGCCACCGCGTATCGACGGCCGCACGATCGACTTCTCGAAGCTGGACGAGCAGCCGGGCGACCTCGATCCGATCCCCGTGTTCTCGTTCCTGGGCCGCGCGGAGCAGCATCCGCAGCAACTGCCGTGCTGGGTCACGCATACGAACGAGCGCACGCACGACATCATTCGCGGCGGTCTCGACCGTTCGCCTATGTATACAGGCGTGATCGAAGGCGTCGGGCCGCGCTATTGTCCGTCGATCGAGGACAAGATCCACCGGTTCGCCTCGAAGGAATCGCACCAGATCTTCCTCGAGCCGGAAGGGCTGACGACCCACGAGTTCTACCCGAACGGGATTTCGACCAGCCTGCCATTCGATGTCCAACTCGAGCTCGTGCATTCGATGCGCGGCCTCGAGAACGCGCACATCCTGCGCCCCGGCTACGCGATCGAGTACGACTACTTCGACCCACGTGCGCTGAAGGCATCGCTCGAGACGAAGGCGATCAACGGGCTGTTCTTTGCGGGCCAGATCAACGGCACGACCGGCTACGAAGAAGCGGCGGCGCAGGGACTGTTGGCCGGCCTCAATGCGGGCCGCTACGTGCAGGAGAAGGATGCGTGGTGCCCGCGTCGCGACCAGGCCTATCTGGGCGTGCTGGTCGACGATCTCGTCACGCGCGGGGTAGCAGAGCCGTACCGGATGTTCACGAGCCGCGCCGAGTATCGCCTGAGCCTGCGCGAAGACAATGCCGACATGCGCTTGACCGAAATCGGCCGCGAGCTGGGGCTCGTCGACGACGCGCGTTGGGACGCATTCAGCCGGAAGCGCGACGCTGTTTCACGTGAAACCGAACGCCTGAAGTCGACCTGGGTCACGCCGAAGACGCTGCCGGCGGAAGAGGCGACGGCGTTGCTCGGCAAGGCGATCGATCATGAGTACAGCCTCGCCGAACTGCTGCGTCGGCCTGGCGTGAGCTACGACGGCGTGTGCGGACTGAAGGGCGGCGAGTGCGGCCCCGCAGAGCCGCTGGCGGACGATTCGGTGCTGCTCGAGCAGATCAAGGAGCAGGTCGAGATCGGCATCAAGTATCAGGGCTATATCGAGCGCCAGGCGTCCGAAATCGAGCGCAACGACGCGAACGAGAACACGCGCCTGCCGGACGGTATCGACTACCGCGAAGTCCGCGGTCTGTCGTTCGAGGTGAGCCAGAAGCTCAACGAATTCCGGCCGGAAACGATCGGGCAGGCGTCGCGTATCTCGGGCGTCACGCCGGCGGCAATCTCGCTGCTGATGGTGCACCTGAAGCGTCGCGGTCTGGGCCGCCGTAACGGCACGGCTGCAGAGGCCGCGGAGCAGGGGGACGGCGCCGTCCCGACGCAACAATGACGGCGCGTCGCGCGCCGGCGGTTAATCGGGACGTACTGGAAGGGATGCTCGTTGAAGGTACGGCGGCGCTCGACCTCACGCTGACGGATACACAACGCAACCAGTTGCTCGACTATGTCGCGCTGCTCGGCAAGTGGAACGCGGTCTACAACCTGACCGCGATCCGCGACCCGAAGCAGATGCTGATCCAGCACATCCTCGATTCGCTTTCCATCGTCCCGCATCTGCGCGGCCGTACGTCGGCGCGCGTGCTCGACGTCGGCTCGGGCGGCGGGCTGCCCGGTATCGTGCTCGCGATCGTCGAGCCGGGCTGGCAGGTCACGCTGAACGATATCGTGCAGAAGAAGTCTGCGTTCCAGACGCAGATGCGCGCGGAGCTGAAGCTCGCGAACCTGTCGGTCGTCACCGGGCGGGTCGAATCGCTGCAGCCGGGTGTCGAAGTGCCGGAAAAATTCGACATGATCGTATCCCGCGCTTTCGCGGATCTATCCGACTTCGTTAAACTTGCTCGACATCTGGTCGCGCCGGGCGGTTCGATCTGGGCGATGAAGGGCGTTCACCCGGACGACGAGATTGCGCGGTTGCCGGAAGGCAGCCGTGTCACGCAGACGATCCGGCTGGCGGTGCCGATGCTCGATGCGGAGCGGCATCTGTTCGAAGTGGCCGTCGACGACGCGAATTGAAGGCGCGCGGTAGCGCGCCGTTTGTTTGAAGGTAAAGGGAACACACCAACGATGGCAAAGATCTTCTGCGTTGCGAACCAGAAGGGGGGCGTCGGCAAGACGACGACATCGGTCAATCTCGCCGCAAGCCTTGCAGCGCAGGAGCAACGAGTCCTGTTGACCGATCTCGACCCGCAGGGCAACGCGACGATGGGCAGCGGGATCGACAAGGCCGCCTGCGAAGCGACCGTGTACGAAGTGCTGGTCGACGGCGTGTCGGTGGCCGATGCGCGCGTGCGTCCGGAAGGCGTCACCTACGACGTGCTTCCCGCGAACCGCGAGCTGTCCGGCGCGGAGATCGAACTGATCAGCATCGACAACCGCGAGCGCCGCCTGAAGGCCGCGCTCGAGCGCGTGGCCGACGACTACGATTTCGTGCTGATCGATTGCCCGCCGACGCTGTCGCTGCTGACGCTGAACGGCCTGTGCGCGGCGCATGGCGTCGTGATCCCGATGCAGTGCGAGTACTTCGCACTGGAAGGGTTGTCGGACCTCGTCAATACGATCAAGCAGGTTCACGCGAACATGAACCGCGACTTGAAGATCATCGGCCTGCTGCGCGTGATGTTCGATCCGCGCATCACGCTGCAGCAGCAAGTCTCCGATCAACTGAAAGCGCACTTCGGCGACAAGGTCTTCGACGCGGTGATTCCGCGCAACGTGCGCCTGGCGGAAGCGCCGAGTTACGGGCTGCCGGGCGTCGTGTTCGACCGCAGCTCGCGCGGTGCGCAAGCGTATATCCAGTTCGGGGCCGAGATGATCGAGCGCGTGCGCGCGTTCGAGGTGTCGTGATCCGGACATGAGCGAAGCGAGGAAGAAAGACATGAACGCGGTACCAAAGAAGAAGGGCTTGGGACGTGGCCTCGAAGCGCTGCTCGGCGGCAGCGCCGATATCACCGAAGCGGTGAAGATCGAAGGCGCACCGAACACGCTCGCGCTCGGCAAGCTGCAAGCCGGCAAGTACCAGCCGCGCACGCGGATGGACGAAGGCAGCCTGCAGGAGCTCGCGGCCAGCATTCGCGCGCAGGGCGTGATGCAGCCGATCCTGGTACGACCCATTTCGTCAGACAAATACGAGATCATCGCGGGCGAGCGGCGTTTCCGTGCGGCGCGCCTGGCCGGCCTCGATGAAGTGCCGGTGCTCGTGAAGGACGTATCCGATCAGGCCGCCGCCGCGATGGCGCTGATCGAGAACATCCAGCGCGAGGATCTGAATCCGCTCGAAGAGGCGCACGGTATCCAGCGCCTGCTCGACGAGTTCGGTTTCACGCACGAACAGGCGGCCGAATCGGTCGGCCGTTCGCGCAGCGCGGTATCGAACCTGCTGCGCCTGCTGAACCTCGCATCGCCGGTGCAGACGATGCTGCTGGCCGGCGATCTCGACATGGGGCACGCACGCGCGCTGCTCGCGGTCGACGCGGCCACGCAGATCACCCTCGCGCATCAGGTGGTCAACAAGCGCATGTCGGTGCGCGAGACCGAGAAGCTCGTCGCGCACACGACGAAGGAAGCGCCGGCCGTGAAGGCGCGTGCGAAGGACGATGGCGGCCGCGATACGCGTCGCCTCGAAGAGGAGTTGTCCGACCTGCTCGCGTCGACGGTGAAGATCAAGCTCGGCCGCCGCGGGCGAGGGCAGGTGCTGATCGACTTCGGCAACCTCGATGCGCTCGAGGGCATTCTCGCGCGACTGCGCGGCAACGTCGCAACGGAAGAATAACGGGGCAGGTATGGAGGAAACGGGGGCACCGGCACCGCGCCGGTGGCTCGGCTGGCTTGCGCAGGAACCGGTGCTGTCGGTGCTCGCGCTTGGGCTGATCGTGCTGCAATGGGTGCGTCCGCAACCATTTTCGGTACTGGCCGATCGCGTCGACTGGCAGACGGTCGCGACGCTCGCGGGCCTGCTGATGCTGACCAAGGCGCTCGAGCTGTCCGGCTGCCTGATGTGGCTCGCGCATCGCATCGTGCATCACGTGCATTCCGAACGCGGGCTGGCGATGCTGCTCGTCGGCTTCGCCGCCGTGCTGTCGATGTGGCTCACCAACGACGTCGCCTTGTTCGTCGTCGTGCCGTTGATGGTGTCGCTGCGCGCGCTGACACCGCTGCCGTTCCGGCGGCTCGTGATCGTCGTCGCGCTGGCCGTCAACGCGGGGTCCGTCGCGACACCGCTCGGCAATCCGCAGAATCTTTTCCTGTGGCAGTTGAGCGGCGTGTCGTTCGGTCGTTTCGTGGTCACGCTCGGACCGCTCGCCCTCGCGCTGATGGCGCTGCTGCTCGTGCTGACCGCGTTGATGTTTCGCGCGAAGCCGCTCGACTTGTCGGGCGACGCCGCCGCGTTGCCCGTACAACGCATGCACGCGCTGATCGCGGCCGTGCTGTTCGCCGCGTTCGTGCTGCTCGCCGATGCGCATCATCCGCTGCCGGGCCTCGTCGGTGTCGCCATCGTGCTGTTCGCCGTCAAACGTGACGCAGTCCTGAAGATCGACTGGCTGCTGTTGCTGATCTTCGTGCTGATGTTCGTCGTGCTGCGCAGCGCGGCTGCGCTGCCCGTCGTGCACGACGCGATCGCGCACGCGCAACTCGATTCGCCGCTGCGCGTCTATGCCGCCGGCGCCGTGCTGTCACAGGTGATCAGCAACGTGCCGGCCGCGATCCTGCTGTCGGAGTTCACGCACGACTGGCGCGCGCTTGCGTTCGGCGTATCGGTCGGCGGCTTCGGTTTCGCGATCGGCTCGCTCGCGAACCTGATCGCGGTGCGCCTCGCGAAGGAGCCGCGCATGTGGCTGCCGTTCCACCTCGTTTCGATTCCGTTCGCGCTGGCGAGCGCGGCGCTCGGTGCGTGGTTGCTCATGCACGGTTGAGCGAGCCGGTGCGTGCGGCACAGGCATGCCGCTCGGGTGACGGGCAGGGCGCACAGCGTGCGCAGTGATCAGGATTGTTGATAAGTGCTGCAACTCACAGTCGAACATCTGTGGCGGCGCGACAACTGATTGGATGAATCGATGCGCGAACATCCGGCGAATTTCGCGCGTCGCGCGCGATGGCTCGGTCACCGCGCGTGGCTTGTTCCGCCGCGTTGCGCCGAGCCATTCGAAATGGCTCGCTTGCAGCCCGTTCCCCCGCGGCGATCGCACCGCTTCCGCCTGGCCCGCATCGGGCATCGTTTCCCCGCCATTTACCCCGTCACCGGACTTTTTCGCGCAAGAAATACCGGTGCGAAAAACCGACCTTACAACTGTCATCGTACGTCGTCGAATCGGGCGTTTTTTCACATCATGAGGCGTCGTTTTATGCAGGTTTTTGTCGCGTCTAAAGCCTTGAATCACTTGCAACTATCGCTTACAATCGCCCGGATTTGTTAGCTAGGCACCCCTGAAAGCTTTCAGAAAGCTTGGGGTCGGTTTGAAGGATTCTGCGGAAGATTGCGATGGCGGGTCAGGCGCCGGACGACAGGCACGATGATCAGCGCACGCAACGCACCGCTTCGGCGGTTGGCGCGCGGCGTGAATCCGACGATGACTGGGATGTCGAGCAGCAAGATAACAACATCGTTCCGCTGACGCGGGCCGAGGCTGAAAGGCTGTTCGGCCCGAACGTGAGCAAGCCCTCGCGCGTGACCCCCTACAAGGTGGTGTTCGCGCAAGTGGTCCTGTCCCTGGTTGCAACGCTGGCGTGGTGGCTGTTTTCGAAGTCGCCGGGCGCCGCTGCGCAATCCGCGTTTCTGGGCGGAGCGATCGGCTGGGTGCCCAGTGCGGTATTCGTGGCACGACTGAAGGCAGGTGGCTCGGCCACCGTGATGAGCTGGGTGATGGGCGAAGCCCTGAAACTGGCTCTGACGATCGGGATGTTCACCGCGGTGGCGTTCGGCTGGGCCGGCGTGCACTGGGTGCCGTTCCTCGTCACGTACCTCGTCGTGCTGAAGACGTACTGGATCGCGCTGGCCTGGCGGTAAGGAACAAGCAGCGTGCGGTTTCGACAACGAACCGCACCGGCCCGTTCCCGCAATAGCGTGTTGCGGAACGGGGCAAAACGATTTTCGACAATTTGGGTGGCATTAACGATATGGCAGCTAGCGAAGGCACGCGCGGTCCGGATCCGTCCGAGTACATTGCGCACCACTTGCAGAATTTCTCCACCTCGCATCAGACGTCGATTTTCGACATTCACGTCTGGAATCTCGACACGCTGTTCTGGTCGATCGTTTGCGGCATCGTGACGATCGTCCTGCTGCGTCTGGCCGCCCGCAAGGCGACGTCGGGCGTGCCGGGCCGTTTCCAGTGCGCGATCGAGATGCTCGTCGAAATGGTCGAGGACCAGTCGAAGGCCATCGTCCACGGCAATCGTACCTTCATCGCGCCGCTCGCCCTCACGGTGTTCGTGTGGGTCGCGCTGATGAACTCGCTCGACTTCCTCCCGGTCGACCTGCCGGGCCGCGTGATCGGCCTGCTCGGTCTGTCGGACGTGATTTCCCACCATCGCATCGTCCCGACGGCCGACCTGAACGGCACGCTCGGCATCGCGCTCGGCGTGTTCGTCCTGATGATCTACTACAGCATCAAGATCAAGGGCGCGGGCGGCTTTGCGCATGAGCTGCTGTCGGCGCCGTTCGGCGGCCACCCGGCGCTGTGGATCCCGAACCTCGCGCTCAACATCGTCGAATACGTTGCAAAGACCGTTTCGCTCGGCATGCGGCTGTTCGGCAACATGTACGCGGGTGAGCTGTTGTTCCTGTTGATCGCCCTGCTCGGCAGCATGTGGAGCTTCGGTGGCGACGCAACGTTCCTCGGCTTCGTTGGTCATGTGATCGCGGGTAGCGTCTGGGCAATCTTCCACATTCTGATTGTTCTGTTGCAGGCATTCATTTTCATGATGCTGACGCTGGTGTATCTCGGCCAGGCGCACGACACGCACTAAGCGTGGCGTGCAACAAAGAGTCTTCGTTTTAGTTTTTTAAATCTCAGTTCCAAGTCTTTTCACAAAGGAGTGATCATGCAAGCTTACATCGCCAACATCCAGGGTCTGACCGCCATCGGTATCGGCATCATCATCGGCCTGGGTGCAATCGGCGCCTGTATCGGTATCGCGCTGATGGGTGGCAAGTACATCGAAGCCTGCGCACGTCAGCCGGAACTCATCAACCCGCTGCAAACGAAGATGTTCCTGCTGGCTGGTCTGATCGACGCTGCATTCCTGATCGGCGTTGGTGTCGCAATGCTGTTCGCGTTCGCGAACCCGCTCCTGTCGAAGCTCGCAGGCTAAGGTTCCTCGGAAATATGCGTCCGGCGTGAGCCGGCGCAGGGCGGAACGGAGACTTGGGGCGCTGATCGAATGCAACTCGATGAGCGCCTTACCGTTTCATTTTTCCGGAATAGCAGATAAGGAAACACCGTGAATCTCAACGCAACTCTGTTTGCGCAAATGGTCGTGTTCCTGGTCCTCGCGTGGTTCACGATGAAATTCGTGTGGCCGCCGTTGATCAACGCCCTCGACGAACGTTCGAAGAAGATCGCCGACGGCCTCGCCGCCGCGGAGAAGGGCAAGGCGGAACTCGACGCAGCGCACAAGCGCGTGGACCAGGAACTCGCGCAGGCCCGCAACGACGGCCAGCAGCGCATCGCCGACGCTGAAAAGCGTGCCCAGGCGGTCGCCGAGGAAATCAAGGCCAACGCCCAGGCTGAAGCCGCCCGCATCGTCGCCCAGGCGAAGGCGGAAGCAGAACAGCAAATCGTGAAGGCGCGCGAAGCGCTGCGTGGCGAAGTCGCCGCGCTGGCCGTGAAGGGCGCCGAGCAGATCCTGAAGCGCGAAGTCGATCAAACGGCCCACGCCCAACTGCTGAATCAACTGAAAGCCGAGCTCTGATCATGGCCGAACTTGCAACCATCGCCCGCCCTTACGCAGAAGCGCTGTTCCGCGTGGCCGAGGGCGGTGACATCGCCGCCTGGTCCACGCTCGTGCAAGAGCTGGCCCAGGTTGCGCGTCTGCCGGAAGTACTGTCGGTCGCGTCGAGCCCGAAGGTGACGCGCACGCAAGTAGCCGAGTTGCTGCTTGCTGCGGTGAAGTCGCCCGTCGCGGCCGGCGCCGAAGCGAAGAACTTCGTGCAGATGCTGGTCGACAATCATCGCATCGCGCTGCTGCCGGAAATTGCCGAGCAGTTCGAGGCGCTCAAGAACGAACGTGAAGGCGCAGCCGACGCCGAGATCGTGAGCGCGTTCCCGCTGAACGGCGCGGATCTCGACAGTCTCGTCTCGGGCCTCGAACGCAAGTTCAAGCGCAAGCTGAAACCGACGGTCGAAGTCGATTCGTCGCTGATCGGCGGCGTGCGCGTGACGGTCGGCGACGAAGTGCTCGACACCTCGGTTCGCGCGCGCCTCGCATCGATGCAGGCTGCCTTGACCGCCTGAGCGCCACGCCGGCACGCAACAGAATTGACTATCAGGAGCGAATAATGCAACTCAATCCCTCTGAGATCAGCGAGCTGATCAAGAGCCGGATCCAGGGCCTTGAAGCGAGCGCAGACGTTCGCAACCAGGGCACCGTGATCTCCGTGACCGACGGTATCGTGCGTATCCACGGCCTGTCGGACGTGATGCAGGGCGAAATGCTCGAGTTTCCGGGCAACACGTTCGGTCTCGCGCTGAACCTCGAGCGCGACTCGGTCGGCGCGGTGATTCTCGGCGAATACGAACACATCTCGGAAGGCGACATCGTCAAGACGACGGGCCGCATTCTCGAAGTCCCGGTCGGCCCGGAACTCGTCGGCCGCGTGGTCGACGCGCTCGGCAACCCGATCGACGGCAAGGGCCCGGTCAACGCGAAGCTGACCGACGCGATCGAAAAGATCGCCCCGGGCGTGATCTGGCGTAAGTCGGTGTCGCAGCCGGTGCAGACGGGCATCAAGTCGATCGACGCGATGGTGCCGATCGGCCGTGGCCAGCGTGAGCTGATCATCGGCGACCGTCAGTGCGGCAAGACCGCGGTGGCGCTCGACGCGATCATCAACCAGAAGGGCAAGGACCTGATCTGTATCTACGTCGCGATCGGCCAGAAGGCTTCGTCGATCATGAACGTGGTTCGCAAGCTCGAAGAAACGGGCGCGATGGAATACACGATCGTCGTCGCCGCTTCGGCATCGGATTCGGCTGCGATGCAGTACCTGGCACCGTACGCCGGCTGCACGATGGGCGAATACTTCCGCGACCGCGGCCAAGACGCGCTGATCATCTATGACGACTTGACCAAGCAGGCCTGGGCATACCGTCAGATCTCGCTGCTGCTGCGCCGTCCGCCGGGCCGTGAAGCGTACCCGGGCGACGTGTTCTATCTGCACTCGCGTCTGCTGGAGCGTGCGGCTCGCGTGTCGGAAGAGTACGTCGAGAAGTTCACGAACGGCGAAGTGAAGGGCAAGAGCGGCTCGCTGACGGCACTGCCGGTCATCGAAACGCAGGCTGGCGACGTGACCGCGTTCGTTCCGACGAACGTGATCTCGATTACCGACGGCCAGATCTTCCTGGAAACCGACCTGTTCAACGCAGGCATCCGCCCGGCAATCAACGCCGGCGTGTCGGTGTCGCGCGTCGGTGGCGCCGCGCAGACGAAGGTCGTGAAGAAGCTGTCGGGCGGTATCCGTACCGACCTCGCGCAGTACCGTGAACTGGCCGCATTCGCGCAGTTCGCATCGGACCTCGACGAAGCGACCCGCAAGCAGCTCGAGCGCGGCCGCCGCGTGACGGAACTGCTGAAGCAGCCGCAGTACCAGCCGCTGCAGGTCTGGGAACTGGCCGTGTCGCTGTACGCCGCGAACAACGGCTACCTCGACGACCTCGACGTCAAGCAAGTGCTGCCGTTCGAGAAGGGCCTGCGCGACAACCTGAAGACCAGCCACGCTGACCTCATCAAGCGCATCGAAGACACCAAGGATCTCTCGAAGGACGACGAAGGCGCGCTGCGCTCGGCGATCGAAGCCTTCAAGAAGTCCGGTGCCTATTGATCCGCGAGTGACACACTGAGGCCGCGCGGGTGCTGATGCGCCCGCGCCGCTTCGGTGAGCGATGCATGAGCCCCGAGTAAAGCGCTAAAGCGCTAACTCGGGGCGCAAAGGAGCAAGCTATGGCTGGAATGAAGGAAATTCGCGGCAAGATCAAGAGCGTGCAGAACACGCGCAAGATCACGAAGGCGATGGAGATGGTGGCTGCATCGAAGATGCGTCGCGCGCAGGAACGCATGCGCGCCGCTCGTCCGTATGCAGACAAGGTCCGTGCCATCGCCGCGCACATGAGCCGTGCGAACCCCGAGTACCGTCACCCGTTCATGGTGGCGAACGACGGCGCGCAGACGGCCGGCATCATCCTCGTCACGACGGACAAGGGTCTGTGCGGTGGTCTGAACACCAACGTGCTGCGTGCGACGGTGCAGAAGTTCAAGGAGCTGGAAGAGAAGGGCCAGAAGGTCGAAGCCACCGCGATCGGCGGCAAGGGCCTCGGGTTCCTGAACCGCTTCGGCGCGAAGGTGATGTCGCAGGTCGTGCACCTCGGCGACACCCCGCACCTGGACAAGCTGATCGGCGCCGTGAAGACGCAGCTCGATCTGTACTCGGAAGGCAAGCTGTCGGCGGTTTATATCGCTTACACGCGCTTCGTCAACACGATGAAGCAGGAAGCCGTGATCGAGCAGCTGCTGCCGCTGTCGTCGGACCACTTCGAAGCCGATGACGGTACGCCGGCGACGTCGTGGGACTACATCTACGAGCCGGACGCGCAGGCAGTCGTCGACGAACTGCTCGTGCGTTACGTCGAGGCGCTGGTGTACCAGGCCGTCGCGGAAAACATGGCGTCCGAGCAATCGGCGCGCATGGTCGCGATGAAGGCCGCGTCCGACAACGCGAAGACGGTGATCAGCGAACTGCAGCTCGTATACAACAAGAGCCGTCAGGCCGCGATCACGAAAGAACTGTCGGAGATCGTCGGCGGCGCAGCCGCTGTTTAAGCGCGCGCCCGGGACGACAACTGCGCCTTTGCGCGAGTAAAGAATCAGGTATTTAAAGGAAAAGCGATGAGTACTGCTGCTTTGGTAGAAGGCAAGATCGTACAGTGCATCGGCGCCGTTATCGACGTGGAATTCCCGCGCGACAGCATGCCGAAGATCTACGACGCGCTCATTCTCGATGGCTCGGAACTGACGCTCGAAGTCCAGCAGCAGCTGGGTGACGGCGTGGTCCGTACCATTTGTCTGGGTGCATCCGACGGCCTGCGCCGCGGCCTGACCGTGAAGAACACGGCGAAGCCGATCTCGGTGCCGGTCGGCAAGCCGACCCTCGGCCGAATCATGGACGTGCTCGGCCGTCCGATCGACGAAGCCGGCCCGATCGAGAGCGACGTGACGCGTTCGATCCACCAGAAGGCACCGGCGTTCGACGAACTGTCGCCGTCGACCGAACTGCTCGAAACGGGTATCAAGGTCATCGACCTGATCTGCCCGTTCGCAAAGGGCGGCAAGGTTGGCCTGTTCGGTGGTGCAGGCGTGGGCAAGACCGTCAACATGATGGAGCTCATCAACAACATCGCGAAGGAACACGGCGGTTACTCCGTGTTCGCGGGCGTGGGCGAGCGTACCCGTGAAGGGAACGACTTCTACCACGAAATGAAGGACTCGAACGTTCTCGACAAGGTCGCGCTGGTGTACGGCCAGATGAACGAGCCGCCGGGCAACCGTCTGCGCGTCGCGCTGACCGGCCTGACGATGGCCGAGCACTTCCGTGACGAAGGCCTCGACGTGCTGTTCTTCGTCGACAACATCTACCGTTTCACGCTGGCCGGTACCGAAGTGTCGGCACTGCTCGGCCGTATGCCGTCGGCAGTGGGCTATCAGCCGACGCTGGCTGAAGAAATGGGCAAGCTGCAAGAGCGCATCACGTCGACCAAGAAGGGCTCGATTACGTCGGTTCAGGCCGTGTACGTCCCTGCGGACGACTTGACCGACCCGTCGCCGGCAACCACCTTCGGCCACCTGGACGCAACCGTCGTTCTGTCGCGTGACATCGCTTCGCTGGGTATCTACCCGGCGGTCGACCCGCTCGACTCGACGTCGCGCCAGATCGACCCGAACGTGATCGGTGAAGAGCACTACTCGATCACCCGTCGCGTTCAGCAGACGCTGCAGCGCTACAAGGAACTGCGCGACATCATCGCGATTCTGGGCATGGACGAACTGTCGCCGGAAGACAAGCTGTCGGTCGCACGTGCGCGTAAGATCCAGCGTTTCCTGTCGCAGCCGTTCCACGTCGCTGAAGTGTTCACGGGCTCGCCGGGCAAGTACGTGCCGCTGAAGGAAACGATCCGTGGCTTCAAGATGATCGTCGACGGCGAGTGCGACCACCTGCCGGAACAGGCGTTCTACATGGTCGGCACGATCGACGAAGCCTTCGAAAAGGCCAAGAAGATCCAGTAAGGGCTGAGTGAGTCGCAAGCCGGCGAGCGCCGGCCGGAACAATAAGTCAGTGATGACTTGTATTCCGGCCGCCTGCGCCGGCCGCAATACGCTCAACCCGTGGATGAGATTGGAGTCGATATGGCAACCATCAAAGTAGACGTCGTCAGCGCGGAAGAGCAGATCTTCTCGGGCGAGGCGAAATTCGTCGCGCTGCCGGGCGAAACGGGTGAGCTGGGCATTCTGCCGGGTCACACGCCGCTCATTACCCGGATTCGTCCGGGTGCGGTGCGCATCGAGGTCGAGGGCGGCAACGACGAATTCGTGTTCGTCGCAGGCGGCATTCTCGAAGTGCAGCCGGGCGCCGTGACGGTGCTCGCCGATACCGCGATCCGCGGCAAGGACCTCGACGCGGCGAAAGCCGAGGAAGCGCGCAAGCGTGCCGAGGAAACGTTGCAGAACGCGAAGTCGGATCTCGACCTCGCGAAAGCGCAATCCGAGCTCGCGACCGCGATGGCGCAGCTCGAGGCGATCCAGCGTCTGGCGAAGATCCGCAGCCGGCACTGAGCCGCGCCGCGTATCCCGCGAAAGAAAGCAGCCTTCGGGCTGCTTTTTTTTCGCCCGCGTTTCGCCTGCATTTCGTCCGTCTTTTTGCGGGCCGGATCGTATCGGCCGGTCGTGCTATTTCACCCGTCCGCCGCGATTCGATGTCAGAGTATCGTCAGCGGAGCGCGGCATCATCCGCGGTGAGGCCGTCCGTCGCGATCGTGCGGCGGAGGCGCGCAGCAGGCGCGCGCGGGCCGATCAGACAAAAACGGACGGAGACATCGATGGCAGCAGACCTTGGCAAGGGGGCGCTGATCGCGCCCGAAAACGGACTGTCGTACGTGCGCGGCGCGACCGACGTGCCGCTATCCGACGCGACGATCGGCCGGTTCCTGCTCGACACGGCCGGCCGCTTCCCCGACCGCCCGGCGGTCGTGTTCCGCGAGCAGCAGGTGCGCTGGACCTGGCGCGAGTTCGCGAACGAGGTCGATGTGCTGGCCGCGGGCCTCGCCGCGCTCGGGATCGTGAAGGGCGACTGCGTCGGCATCTGGTCGCCGAACCGCAGCGAATGGCTGCTCACGCAGTTCGCGACCGCGCGGATCGGCGCGGTGCTCGTCAACATCAACCCGGCCTACCGGCTGTCGGAACTCGAATACGCGCTGAACAAGGTCGGCTGCAAGGCCGTGATCGCGGCCGAGCGCTTCAAGAGTTCCGCGTACGTCGAGATGTTGCAGACCCTCGCGCCGGAGCTCGCGACCGCGACGCCGGGCGACCTGCATGCGGCGCGCGTGCCGAAACTGCGCACGATCGTGTCGATGGGCGAGGCGGCGCCTGCCGGTATGTTCCGCTTCGCGGACGTGATGGCGCGCGGCCGCCAGGCCGTCGATCCGGCGCTGCTCGATGCGATCGGCGCGGCGCTCACGGCCAACGATCCGATCAACATCCAGTTCACGAGCGGCACGACCGGCAGCCCGAAGGGCGCGACGCTTACGCACCGCAACGTCGTCAACAACGCGCGCTCGATCGCGATGGCGATGCGTTTCACCGAACAGGATTCGCTCTGCATCCCGGTGCCGCTCTATCACTGCTTCGGGATGGTGCTGGCCGTGCTCGCCTGCGTGTCGACGGGCGCCGCGATGGTGTTCCCCGGCGAAGCGTTCGACCCGGTGGCGACGCTCGCGGCGGTGGCCGAGGAGCACTGCACCGCGCTGCATGGCGTGCCGACGATGTTCATCGCCGAGCTCGATCATCCGGCATTCCCGACATTCGACCTGTCGACGCTGCGCACCGGGATCATGGCCGGCTCGCCGTGCCCGATCGAGACGATGAAGCGTGTCGTGTCGCAGATGCATCTTTCCGAAATCACGATCGCGTATGGGATGACGGAGACGAGCCCCGTGTCGTTCCAGAGCTCGACCGACGATCCGCTGGAGAAGCGCACGACGACGGTCGGCCGCGTCCAGCCGCATCTCGAAGTGAAGATCGTCGATCCGAGCGGCGACATCGTGCCGGTCGGCGCGACGGGCGAGCTGTGCACGAAGGGCTATTCGGTGATGCTCGGCTACTGGGACGACGACGCGAAGACGCGCGAGGTGCTGGTCGACGGCTGGATGCATACGGGCGACCTCGCGACGCTCGACGCGGACGGCTACTGCAACATCGTCGGCCGCCTGAAGGACATGGTGATTCGCGGCGGCGAGAACGTCTATCCGCGCGAGATCGAGGAATTCCTGTTCCGCCATCCGAAGATCCAGAGCGCGCAGGTATTCGGCGTGCCCGATGCGAAGTACGGCGAGGAGCTGTGCGCGTGGATCGTGCTGCGCGCCGACGAGCAGATGACCGAGGACGACGTGCGCGCGTTCTGCACCGGGCAGATCGCGCACTACAAGATTCCGCGCTATATCCGCTTCGTCGACGAACTGCCGATGACGGTGACGGGCAAGGTGCAGAAGTTCGTGATGCGTGAGCGGATGATCGAGGAACTGAAGCTCGACGTGCAGAAGACTGCGTGAAGCGGGACGGTGCGCGAAAATGCCGGAAAAACGTGGCGGCCTGCGGGTCGCTACGTTTTCGATGGACGAAAAAAAGCGGGCTTATTAGCCCGCTAAAAACCACACGCTACGGGGTTAGCGCGAGGAGACCAAAGATGAAACCGAGTCCGGCGGGGGCCGGAAACGACTCCAACAGGGATGCCCCTCGGAAGGGCTTCGGTACGTGACCGACTGGCTCGCAGCGCTTCGCGTCCGCTCACACTTGGCACACGAGACCGCATCCGTGTTGAAACCGTTGAGGCCATTGTGGGCGAATTAATGACCCGTCGCGGTAACAAAGTGTTTCAGGTTGTAACGCCCGCCAGATAAGGCTTTCCGGGATTTTTTGCTGTTTTCGGGGTCCTGAAAAAGGTCATTTTTACCCATATTTTCCGCCGCGTTTTCAAGGCATGCGCACGATGCGTTTTTCATGCGTATCGGGCGCGATGAATTGCCGATTTTCACGCGAGAAAGTGCACGGCGCGATCGATACCGCGCATGACGATTCATTCGTCGGAAAGATTTTGAAACGTGATCGGAATGCGGGGAAGTCGGCCATTCGGCCAATTCGTCGGGTTTTGCGCCGCGGGAAGGTCCGGCGCAGCGACGGCAATGTGTAACGGCGCGCGCGGCGGCCGCGGGGTCGGTGCCCATGATCGGCCGCCGCGGCGCGGGTCAGCTTACTTCAGCCACTTGTCCGAAATCGCCTGATATTCACCGGTGGACAGCGCGAGATGCAGCCACTGGTCGACGTACTGCTGGAACGCGACGTCGCCGCGCGGCACCATGTACGCCTTCTCGCCGAACTGGAACGGCTTGTCCGGATGCACCGAGCAAAGGCCCGGATTCAGCTTTTGCTGCAGCAGTGTCTCGGAGGCATCCGTCACCATCACGTCGGCCTTGCCCGCGAGGATCTGCTTGAAGATCGTCACGTTGTCCGGGAAGACGGTCAGGTTCGCGTGCGTGAAGAACTGCTTCGCGAAGCGCTCGTTGGTGCCGCCCGGATTCACGATCACGCGCGTCTCGGGGCGGTCGATCTGCGCGACGGTCTGGTACTTGTCGGCATCCGCGCAACGCACGATCGGCGTCTTGCCGTCGACCACGTACGGCTGCGTGAAGAACACGCGCTTCTGGCGCTCGAGCGTCGTCGATACGCCGCCTACCGCGATGTCGCATTTCGCGACGAAGTCGTTGGTGAGGTTCGACCAGCTCGTCTTCACGTAGTCGGTCTTCACGCCGAGCGATTTCGCGAGCGATTCCGCCATGTCGATGTCGATGCCCTCGAAGCGACCGTCCGCGCGATAG